>JBOICY010000311.1:0-6091 GCA_050740335.1 Methylococcales bacterium
TTCAATTGCAGGCTGAGGTGTTGGGTTTCGTTCCTCAACCCAACCTACAACTGAAGCACCCCGGTTCCAGCGATCCGCCTGCTTACATTCGCATGATGAGTATGCGATACTGATTTTTTTTAAATCGGGAAAGGTGCATGCATCAGGTAACCTTGATCAAGGGGGACGGAATCGGCCCGTCCAAGCGTTATCCGGAAATCGAATGTGACGATCGCATCATCGACGCGACCTGCATGCATCTGGTCATGAACCCCAATCAGTTCGACATGATCGTGACGACCAACAGGTTCGGCGATATCCTGTCGGATGTGATCGCGGGCCTGGCCGGAGGACTCGGCCTGGCTCCGGGCGCGAACATCGGTTACGACACGGCCCTGTTCGAGGCGGTCCATGGCAGCGCCCCGGACATCGCCGGGAAAAATATCGCCAATTCCACCGCGGTCATCCTGGCCAGGATCATGATGTTGCGGCACCTCGGGGAAGACCAGGCCGCGGACCGGATCACCCAGGCCGTGGAAGAGGTCATCAACGAAGGCAGGGATGTGACGCCGGATCTCAACCCGGATTCGCATACGGGTACCGCGGAAATGGCCGATGCGATTATCGGTGCAATGCGTTGATTCCGGAACAAACCCCCGCCAGCCCGCTCGCGTTGCAGAAACGAGCACTGCGCGAAAGGGCCTATTCCGCGCGGGACGCGCAATCCGACAAAGAGCAGAATAGCGCATGGATTTGCAAGGCCTTCACATCCCTTCCAGCCTTTCAGAATGCCGAAACGATCCTGTTATACCTGAGTTGCCGCAGCGAGGTCCGCACCCGGGAAACCGTACACGCGGCGCTCGGCGGCGAAAAACGCATCGTGATCCCCTATTGCACGCTGGACGACGCGGGCCGCAATAAACTGGGCCTGTGGTGGCTCGAATCCCTGGACGAACTGATCCCCGGCATGTGGAACATTCTCGAACCGCCGAAATCCCGCCGGGGCGAATCCGGAAAGGAGATCGATCCGCGGAACCTCGACCTGATCATGGTCCCCGGAGTCGCCTTCGATGTCCGGGGCGGCCGGCTCGGCAATGGTCAGGGCTACTACGACCGCCTGCTCGCAGCAGTCCGGCCCGACTGCGAACTGATCGGAGTCGGCTTCGAATCCCAGATTTTCGAGGAGATTCCGATGGGTTCCTTCGATATTCGTTTGGACGGGGTTATCACCGAAAAGCATTTCTACCCGGGAAAAGGACGCAGCAATAATCCTCCGATCCACTTCGATCACAAGGGCCACGGTTGATGAACGAAGGGCTCGATTCGGCCGGTTCCCGCAAGGCATGCAGATCCGCGGCAAGGATTTCATAGAAACACCGGAAGGCCTGATCTTCGCGGTTCTTGTCGACGGCACCGAGGACGACCGGCAGTTGTGTTTTCTGCGTTATATCAAAACCGGAAGCGGGTACCGCAAGCTCGAAACCGAGGAAGCCAACCGCTTGCTGGCCGCTGATTTTCCGCATTATCGCTTTCACTCGCGGCAACGCGACGCCGATCTTCACGGCGTGCCTCGGGACAAAATCATCCGGCATCACCGGCCAATCCAGAGGCTTCAGGAAATCGTCTCGGCCGGGCGCCGGGACCCGATCGAAAGCAAACTGGCTTCCATCGCGGCACTGCTCGAAAACAGCGGACTTTCCCTGGCCCACGTTGGAGTCACCGGGTCTTTGTTGGTCGGTGCTCAGACGGCCCGGTCCGATATCGACCTCGTGATCTACGGCCGGGACAATTTCAGGAGGCTTCGGGACATCGTCCGGCAGGCGATCCTAAACAAAAACCTCGACCCGCTCGGCGATGCGCAGTGGTTCGAAGCCTATCGACGGCGCGGATGCAGCCTGAGCCTCGACGAATATCTCTGGCATGAACGACGCAAGCTCAACAAGGCTTCATTGTCCGGTACCAAGATCGACTTCAGTCTGGTTTCCGACGACTCCGATCCGGAGAGACACCGCTACCGGAAAATCGAACTCGCCGAAATCATCGCCGTGGTCACCGACGCGCGCCTTGCCTTCGATCATCCGGCGTGCTACCGGGTCAGCCATCCAGAAATCCATGAGATCGCGAGCTTTACCCCGACTTTCGCGGGCCAGGCGTTCGCGGGCGAGACGGTGATCGCGCGCGGGATGCTGGAGGAATCCGAGTGCGGCACGCGGCGGCTCGTGACCGGATCGAGCCGCGAAGCACGCGGGGAATATATCAAGGTCGTGAGGAACACTGTTTGATTCGGGAAGCGGATCGAATCAGCCTGCCCGAATTTTCCGCGGTGATCCTCGATCTGGACGGTTTGGTGATCGATTCCGAACCGACCTACCAGGCCGCCTGGCGGCAGGCCGGCCGGTGCCTGGGTTATCCGCTCCGGGAAGACCTGGTGCGAGGCTTTCACGGTAAATCCTACGATCTGATCGAACAATTGTTGAAAGCCGAATACGGCTCCGGCTTCCCGCTCGAAAGGTTCCGGGAAAAAAGCGCCGAATTCTGGCACGAATCGGTCGCACGCACCGGTATTCCGGTCATGCCCGGTCTTCACGCGCTGCGGGCCGATCTGGAACGACGCGCGATTCCATTCTGTCTCGCGACCAACAGCGAGCAAATCTATGCCGAAAAATGTTTGCAATTTGCGGGGCTCGGCGACGCGTTCCCGATTCGCATCACCCGCGATCAGGTGCGGGCTCCGAAACCCGCGCCCGATATCTTTCTGGCCGCGGCCGCGCGTCTTGAGACACTCCCGGAACGCTGCGTCGTGCTCGAAGACTCGGAAACCGGAGCGCGGGCCGCGCTGGATGCCAATACCGTGGTCATGCTGGTCGCGGCCCCCGGGGACCTCGCTCCTGACATTCGTTCCGGGGTATTTGCGGTGCTCGAAAGCCTGCACGAATTCGTGCGGCTGCTGGGAAACAGTTAGCGGAAATATTTCCTCCGCGATCGCGGCCGAAGCGATTTACGCGGAAAAACATCCAGAATCGCCACGCTTCGCGGTGATATACTACGCGAAGCAAATCGGCCGATTACGATCTGGCGCTGGAACGAATCCGTCTACCGGAAATCGGAGAGGGGCTCATACCGGACTTCGGTCCCCGACCGCAATCGGCCACTCCCTTGAAGAGAACCCGGGCATGGCCGGGACCGGCCCAACATTTGAATCGATCATGGACAAGCCTAAGGAATTACTCTGTGCCCTATGCGGTTGCGTAAATACCGGTGATTCGAAGAATTGCCGCTCCTGCGGCAATCTTCTGGCAATTCCCGGCGCGGCCGAGTTAGGCGGAGCACACACCGAATATCCCGAAGACCAAACCATCCTGGTGTTCAATCGGCGCAGAGGCCCGAAGCGTTACCGGCTGGTGATGGTCGCTGAAGACGGAAGCACGCTCGAAACCTTCGAGATCGAAGACGGCACGGTCATCGGCCGGACCAGCGGAGACATTCATTTGCATGACCGGCGTGTTTCGCGCCGTCACTGCGCTTTCAAGATCCTAAAAGACCATTTGGTCCTGAAAGATCTGAACAGCACTAACGGCGTCTTCCTGCGGATCCGCGACTCGGCCCGAATCAAAGCACCGGCGGAACTCTTGATCGGCCACACGATTTGCCGGGTGGTCCGCAAAAACTGATCTTCAGCGAATCATGCCCCACCAGGTATTCATCAGCCATTCGTTCAGCGACCAGCGGGCGGCGCAAACCATATGCAAATACCTCGAACAGAACGGTATAGAATGCTGGATCGCACCGAGGAATATCACCCCTGGTCAGAATTTCGGCGCGGCCATCATCGAGGCGATCAACCGAACCGACCTGCTGCTGGTGATATTTTCCTCGCGACTCGACGAATCGCACCACGCGGTCCGGGAAATCGAACGCGCGGTCAGCAAGGGCCTGAATATCCTGCCCGTATTGATCGAGAATGTCAGCCCGACCGGATCGTACGAATACCTGTTATGCAATCTGCACTGGCTGAATGCCTCCAGGCCGCCCCTGGAATCTCATCTGGGCTCGATTCTCGATACTGTGCAGATCTTGCTTAACCGAAGCCCCTCTGGACAAAGTCCTTTCCCGCCGAACAGTTACCAATTTCCGGAGGCTTCCCTGGCCGAGCTTGAATTGGAAATTGTCGCGGATGATGGCCGGGTCACGAGGTTCCTGCCGATCGACCATGCGCTCTCGATCGGGAGAACCCAAGGAGATGTCCTGATTCCCGACCCCGGCCTCTCCGATGTCCACTGCAAACTGGTTCCCGCGAATAACAGCTTCACCGTGGAGGATCTCGGCAGCCGCAACGGTGTGTACGTCCGAATCGACGAGGAAGCCGAACTGCACGACCAGGACCAGATCAGCATCGGCACTTTACTGTTCCGGATCGAAGAAATCGGCGAGTAGCAGGGTGTGCCCGGCGCACCCTACGGAATCTGTCACTTGCCATCGCCAATGCCCATAAAGCTCTCGTGCGTGAAATTCATATCCCCGTATTTCAGGTCGCCCAGCGTTTTTAAAGCATCTTGATATTCTAAAGAAGCCTCTTCCAGGTTGCCTTTTTTCGCGGCACTGATCCCGTGCCGCAGCGCCCGAACACTCCTCTGCCTCTTACCATCCCAGCCCTCGCTGCTGATCTCCTTGATGGCCGTCATGGCTGCCTTGGCATGCTCCACCGACGTTTCCCCATTGCCGGCATTCGCTTCCTGAACGGCCAGTTGGATCTGTTCAACTCCGGATTTCAACCAGTTTACATTTTCTTCCGGACTCCGATCCCCTGGCTGAGGACCCAGAATTCCCCTCGCTACAGCCAAATTCGAGACAAATATACTAAAAACCCCGACCAACCAAACCACTAACAATAGGTGTTGTTTACTCATTGAATCTCTCTCGTCTAAAGGTTAAGAATTCATTCGATATCGCAGGTCTTCAGCAAAGTTCGGTGCCCGCTCGCCCAATTGGCATTCGAAACCATAGAGACCCCTTTATACGACGACCTGAACCGGAATCTGTACCGGCATCCCCATTATAAGCGGCTACACTCCGTTGGCAAATTATCAACCGACTTTTCGGCATCTGTAGCGCTATCTGCAGGGTTTCCCATCGGGCATCTGCAAGGTGAGCATGACCACGATAAATAATGTGGTCATTTTCAAGATGAATGAAGGTTTGGAAGTGGCACCTGATTCGGATAGGACAATGCAGAAGGAATTTTGGGGATTGGTTGGTCGATGAAGGGAAGTCAGAATGGGATGTTGTCGTCCGGAAGGGCTTCGACATCGTCATCGGGAGGGGCATTCAGACCGCGGATGATTTGTTCGAGTAAAGCCGTTTCGTAGTGTTGCCAAACGGCATCGACCAGTTCGCTGAGGCATTCGAACAGGGCCAGGGCGGATTCAGGAGGTAAGTGATCCGGAATCGGGAATCGATCGGGTTTGCGGTTCATTGGGTTAGGGGGTGTTGAGAGAAGATCCGGCGCGTTTTGAGTGGGTTGAAGGCGCGGCCGGGGCAGACACCGGAAAGTCGGCAGTTCACCGATGCGCAGCAGTCTTGTTCAACGCCCGCAGGCCGCGCGCGGCTGCGATCGACATCGTTGAAAAGGTTGGGGCAGCTTCGGTCGGTACCGGGTTCATGGGTTATTTGACCGCCGTGTTAGGCAGACGAGGATCGGAAAGTCAAAGGTGCCTGCACCCACCACCCACCGAAAACGCCCGAATTTGACCACCGCCGGTAAAATAACTCATGAACCCGGTGCCGAACGAAGCCACCAACCTTCGGGCGTTGAACAAGACTGCTGTGCATCGGTGAACTGCGAACTTTCCGGTGTCCACCGGCCGCGCCCTTCAGTGCCCCAGGAAGACCGAAGACACCAATCGTCAACCACGCTTGAAGATTGCGTATCGGCGTTCGGAATTGCGATAGCCTTCATGTCATCAACTGCGCCTGATTTCATTTCCAACCGGAGGGTCTAACGCCCTAGCTCAGCGGGCGAAGCTCCGCTGCAACGACTGGTTAGGCCACCGAGGGGACGGGAAAACCACGCGCGCCCGCACCAACCACCCGCCCGAAGTGCCCGAATTCGACT
>JBOICY010000312.1:0-13413 GCA_050740335.1 Methylococcales bacterium
ACCGCCCGCCGCCCGCGCGGGCCCCGCCCCCAGCACAAAGGCGATCGCGACGGCCAGCGACAGTGTCCGACTGGTCCGGTACCGAGAAAGCCCTAGTGCTTCGAGTCTGGGTAAAGCTTGCCCAGATATACATTTATTTGCCATTTTTCATCTCCTGAGTTCCAAGTGTGTTGGGTCATGGGTTACCTGCCCGGGCCGCCACGACTGCTCGTGCCTCGGGCTGGCGCGTGAGAATTTCTACGCGGCAACCAGGTCTACGTCCATTGGCGGTATGACGTAGGAGCTAAGCCCAATCGCCAAATTCGTTCTCGATCGCCGCAATCGACGTCGACTTTGGCTTGCGTTCCGCTCGGCGGGCAAGGCGGGCGCTTGCCAACCCGCATAAGGCGGAACCATGGACGGGTTCCGCCGGATGGCAATGGGCCACGATAGCGGATGATTACAACGAAACTGAAACGGTCGATGAGGCCTTGGATCATGGTGTTTCGGTACTGTGCCTGGTAGACCGCCCTTCGGACATCCCGATTGGCGGATCGCGTGTCGGCATCCACTCTACGGCTACTGATTTCCCGGTTTGCGATACAATTCGCCGATTATTGGTGAAGCTTGCGTAGATACCATGGAGGAATCCAGCCGTGGATACCGGGAGCGCAAGCGGTATTAGGACTGGCTTGAGGCCTTGCCCGGATAGAAGGTGGCTCCGGTTCCGCGGGAGCGAACCATTTCGACATGGTTCAGGATGTTGCGCCAGACGCCGGTTGTCAAGGGCGAGCCGCAAGCGTTGGCAAGCCACCCTTGACAACCGGCGTCTGACGCGGAAAAGCGGTAACCATGTCGGAATGGGTCGCTGTTGACTGGTTACTCATAGAAGGGTGGATGCCTACAGACGACCCGCCATCATCCGGCGGAACCGCTGGCGCGTTTCGCCTTACGCGGGTTGATGAGGGAGGGCAGGTGAGGGCTTGCTTTGTATTCTACCCATAGCCGGTGCGTATTTGCGCAGGGAGTGCTTCAAAGATCGACCTGAGCCCTTGCCCCCTTTTGCGAAACCCGGGGATTGCTCTCCCACGCGGTCTCGAGATCCCTGAGTTAGGGCACAAACGGGCACCTAACCCAGGCTACGATTACTGCTTTGTCGCATGATCGAGCGTCAGCCCGAAGAAGCGCTTCGGGCTGTTTCCGCGCCCGGCTTACTGGTTCAAGCGCACAGCGATGTCCACGACCTGCTCATCGAAAGTGCCGATGTTGGTCGCCTTACCGGTGAGTAGGCTCACGTGATAAAAACCGTTGACACCGCCGACCACCAGCGAGGCGAAGCCAGCGTTGCCGATAGCCACGCTGTTCTTCAGACGGGTATAAATATCGAAGCCCACCGGCGCGTCGGTATCCACGGTAAGTTTGCCGGTCGCTACCAGGATGCCGTTATTGGGCGGTGACTGGATAACAACCTGGTCGAGCGCAGTATCAATGTCGAACAACGTGGTCCCCGTATTCGTGTCGAGGTCGTTGTTCGTGTATGCCGCCCCAGTCACGCCCAAAGTAGTTACCGGAGTATACGCGGCCGGAACAATCGGAGGCTGCGTGTAGGTGAGATTGGCGTCCACCGCTGTTACGCCCCCGAGGTTGACGTTATGCCGCAGGTTTTGTCCCGTGTCGCTGACGATGCGCAGCCGATCAGCCGCCGGATTGAAGTCCACACCGAAGAAAGCGCCGTCGAGAGGTACGGTTAACTGCGACACCAGGGTAGCCGTGGCCGTGGTGGTATCGATGGTGTAGACGCCCCCGGCGTTTCCGACGCCATAGAGTTGCCCGTCCTGGACACGGAAGTCTATTCCCACCAGGCTCGTGTCGGGCGCTTGCAGTGGCGCGACGACGCCGATCACCCGGAGCCACCCGGGCCTATTGCCGCGGAACTTGACGAGATCCTGGTCCGCGGTGAGGCCGAAGACGGTAAGGCCGAAGACCTTGAGGTCCAGGTCCTTGTTGTCCTCTGCCGCGGCCGGTGTCGTCGCGAGGACGGACATGAGGGCTACCGCCGTCAACACTCCTTTAATATGCGCGTCCAACAACCTCTGTCTGACGTTTAAATTCGACCGCGTCGTAGCTTGTTTAGCTTCTGCTTTCATCGTAAATGCTCCATTTGGGTAGTTTAAATTGAACTTGCGTTCAAGTTACCGAACCGACATCTGCCAGATCGTTAAAGATACTACGCGTCAGATCGGGATTTGGATTTCCGCAGGTGGGAATCGCCGTTTTGCAAGACCCCGGGAATATGTGCTGCGGGCGGCTGAAAAAGTACCCCTGAGCCGCGTCGCAATGCTGCCGGCGCAGGTAGCGAGCTGCTCCGCGGTTAACCCGCGTAAGGCGGAACCATGGACGGGTTCCGCCGGATGGCAACGCGCCACAATAGCGGATGATTGCAATGGAACTGAAACGGTTGACGAGGCCTTGAATCATGGTGTTTCGGTACTGTGCTTGGTAGATCGCCCTTCGGATATCCCGATTGGCGGATCGCCTGGCGGCATTCTGGAGCCGGTCACCGGTAGATCATTCTTGTTTTTCGGCACCCATTACAAAACCAGCGACTTTGCCTGTCTGGTGTAATAGAGTGATATCGCAGGAGGCAGGTAGCGATTCAGAATCTTTTCCAGATTTTCCTTCATTTCGACCACCAAAAACAGTATTTTTTTGTCCCGGCGCCGAATCCGCTTCTATACTTGGCATTGACGACTCCGATTCGCATTCAAGACTTTTGATGCAAGACCAACTCAATCATCTGATCGCACACGCAGGCCGGGTTGTCCTCGGCAAGGAAAGCCAGATACGCCTGGCCCTGTGTTGTATTCTGGCCAAGGGTCACCTTTTGATCGAGGATATTCCCGGTGTCGGCAAAACGACTCTTGCACACACACTGGCCCGATTATTCGGGCTTCATTTTCAGCGCATACAGTTTACCAGCGATCTGTTGCCCGCGGACATCCTCGGGGCCAACGTATTCGACGCCAGGAACCACACTTTCCACTTCCACCCGGGGCCAATTTTCAACGAGATGATCCTGGCCGATGAAATCAACCGCTCGCCTCCAAAGGCTCAAAGCGCCTTATTGGAAGCCATGGAAGAACGTCAGGTAACCGTCGATGGGGAAACTCACGCACTGCCGCAGTCATTCTTCGTAATCGCAACGCAAAATCCAAATGAACAGATCGGGACCTTTCCGTTACCCGAATCCCAGCTCGACCGGTTTTTGATGAAAATCGCATTGGGTTATCCGGACCGGCACGCGGAACGATCCTTATTACAAGGCACCGACCGCCGTTTGTTGATCGAATCGCTACCCGTGTGTCTTCCAGCCGAACATTTGCACAAAGCGCAGTCGATGGTTAGCGAGGTCCACTGTTCGGAACCTTTGCTCGACTATCTGCAGTCGATTCTGGACTTCAGTCGCGGCTTCTCCGAGTACCAGCTCGGATTGTCGCCCCGGGCCGGGCTCGCGCTATTGAACGCGTCCAAAGCCCTAGCGTTTCTGGAAGGTCGCGATTCGGTGTTGCCGGAAGATATTCAATCGGTGCTTGCCCCGGTTGCCGGGCACCGACTCCGAATTTCCGAAAGCGGCAGCAGTCATTCGGCCGCGGTGGTTGCTCCGATTCTGGAAGGGGTTGCGATTCCTTGAAGGTGCCTGCTCAACGGGAAATTCGACGACCGTTGCGAATCCCTTAGAGAATTCGGCATTTCCGTTTTTTTAATTGTCTACGATCTTAATGATCGAGGAATACCCCGTTCGAATTATTCTGTGATGGGATTGAAACAGGGTGGATTTCATGGTCGAATCGTCCCATTCCGCTTTATTCGAACTTTCGCTTCGGAAAAATACCCTTGTCAAGCATCAAGCCCGTATACCGCGTTCCGACCCGGCTGTCGCTCCAGGAACGTTTCAGTATTCACCGGTTCACCCGAGGCGAGAACGCGAGCGACGAGCCGATTGTTTTATCTCACCGGCGTGTTTTCATCCTGCCGACCAAAGTCGGTTTGTTCTGCGGAATCACGCTCGGAGTCATGTTGCTGGCCTCGATTATTTATAACAACAACCCCGGGTTTATTCTGACCTTTTTATTGGGCAGTGTCTGCCTGGTTTCCATCCTTCACAATTTTCGATCCCTGAACGGGCTGTGCGTAAGCCTGGAACGCAGTGCGCCGGTGTTCGCGGGAGAAACAGGACGCTGCAGGGTCCGCATTGAAAATCCCTCGGGCTCGGTCCGATTGAATCTCGAAGCTTCCCTGCAAGGACAACCTCCGGTTCTGGATTCGGTACCCGCACGGACGGTCAGCATTCTGGAACTGCCTTTGAAAACTTCACGGCGAGGCTGGTTGAACCCCGGCACCATCACTTTGCGCAGCCGGTATCCGCTCGGGCTGTTCAAGGCCTGGTCGCCGCTTAACTTTTCTCGATCGGTGCTGGTCTATCCGAAGCCCGCCACGCAATCGATCGCCCTGCAAACCCGCGAGGCCAGTCACGGACAGGCGCGGAGCCGCTTTCAGGATGGCGAGGAGTTTTCCGGATTGGACGATTATCAGAGCGGCGATTCGCTGCGCAAAATTCACTGGAAAGCCTACGCAAAAGGCCACGGCCTGTTGGTCAAGCAATTCAGCGGGGAGCGGAGCGCAGACCTATGGTTCGACCTCGATCGGACCCCGGGAGACACTGTGGAGGATCGCGTCAGCCAACTGTGCCGTGCGATTCTCGACGCCGAACACTCGGGCCTTCAGTACGGCTTACGGCTGCCGGGTTTCATGAAAAAACCGGGGCGCGGCGCACAACACCGGAATGCCTGCCTGAAAGCCCTGGCTCTCCATTGATCCGGAATCGATGCTCACGCAAAAAAGTCTAGTCCCGGAGAATTCGGCGACGTTATTTACATTGCTTGTCACCTTGCTGGTTGCGCTTCCGCATGTTTTCCACGTTCCTCATTCGATCTTTGCGTTTTTTATCAGCCTGCTCGGCTATCGGCTTGCCGGAATCAAAAAACCCTCCTTACCGATGGGGAAATCACTGCTTTTGGGGCTCACGGGGGTCGGTTTGGGACTCCTGACCTATGAACACAGAACCATCATCGGACTTCACGCGGGGACCAGCTTTTTCCTGGTCTCATTGGGGCTGAAAATGCTGGAACTGAAACAGGTTCGGGATCTTTATCTGATTATTTTTCTTTGTTTCTTTGTCGCCATCACCCAGTTTCTCTATACCCAGTCGGTGCTGATGATTTTTTATATCGTGCTGACCACCGGTTTGCTCGTGACGGCTCTGGTCGGACTTTCCACCGGATCCATCCTATCGTTGAAACAGCGCGTAAAGTTATCGTCGGTCCTGGTTTTACAGGCCATTCCGATCACGATTTTTCTGTTTTTACTGTTTCCAAGAATCCCGTCTCCGCGCTTCGGGCTCGCATCGCCGACCGGAACCGCGCAAACTGGGCTCAGCGATTCCATGCAACCGGGGAGCATCAGTCAACTCAGCCAATCGTCCGAAGTGGCTTTCCGCGTCAATTTCAAGGGTAACCCGCCGCCGCCCCGGGATCGTTATTGGCGGGGCCCGGTATTCTGGCACACCGACGGCTCGCGCTGGACGCTCATCGACAACGCCTCGAATTCTGCACCACCAATTCAGCTGTCCGGAGCTAAGATCAGCTATGAAGTCACCTTAGAACCGCATGGACAGCGTTGGTTATTCGCATTGGATCTTCCCGCGAACCAGCCGCCCGGAAGCAGTCAGACGTCTGATTTTTTGCTGCTCGCCGGCAAAGCCGTGACAGAACGGATCTCCTATTCGTTGATTTCCTTCCCGCAATATAACACCGGTTCCCTGAGCGGCACCGAACGCGCATTGGGCCTGCAGTTGCCACGCCCCCCTTCCCGTCGCATTGCCGCCTTGGTCAGTCCATGGCAAATCCCGGGAGCCCAAGCACGGACCATCGTACAGAAAGCCTTGGACTATTTTCACGATGAGGAATTTTTTTATACCCTTTCACCACCCTTGTATCCGAAAAACCCGACCGAATCCTTTCTGTTCGAATCCAAACGCGGATTCTGCGAGCACTTCGCGAGCGCTTTCGTGTACCTGATGCGGGCCGCGAAAATACCGGCTAGAATCGTGACCGGCTATCAGGGAGGGGAATTCAACACGCTCGGCCGCTTCCTCGAGATCCGCCAATCCGACGCCCATGCCTGGGTGGAGGTCTGGTTGTCCGGGCGTGGCTGGGTGCGCGTCGACCCGACCGCCGCGGTGGCCCCGGAACGAATCGATCGGGGTATCGATGCGTTGAGGCAACAAGAGGCGGGTTCTTTTGGTCTCGGCACGCTGGATCTGGTCGAATCGGTTGGTATTTTTCAAAACATCCGCTTCGCCTGGGCGAGTCTGGACCATGCCTGGCACCAATGGGTCTTATCCTACAACGCGTTCAACCAGAGTGAATTACTTTCGCGATTCGGGCTGGAAGACCTGAAAAGCATGGTTCTAAGCCTGGTTGCAGCGCTTACTTTGTGCCTGGTTTTAACCGCGCTGATCCTGTTGAAACCCGCCGTCGCAAAAATCGACAAAGGGCTTTTGCTCTATTTACGGTTTTGCGGGAAATTGGCCAAGGCCGGATTCAAAAGACAAGACAACGAAGGCGCCGGTGATTTTGCGCGCAGAGTCATCCACCGGCGCCCCGAACTTGGCCCTGAAATCCTTCGGATCACGTGCCTCTACCATAAAGTCCGTTATGGCAGATTCTATTCCGGCGAAGACCTGAATGACCTGACACGGGCCGTTCGGGGTTTGCGGATCAGACCCTGAAATCGAACCCGGCCGCTTTCATTAATTTCGGCGAACGTCAGCTTTCCGGAAACCCGGGAATGCATCAATGCCTTAATCGACCGCTTCGACAATCAAGACCACTCCATCCACCGAAACCACCTTGACCCGGGTACCGGCCGGGCAATCAGGTCCCCGGACTTTCCAGATGGAATGATCCAGGCTGATTTTCCCGTAGCCATCGAAAATAGGGGAGTCCAACGTAAAAATCCGGCCGATAGTTTGGGCGCTGCGTTGATTCAACAAGGGTTGATCCGTTTCCTGCGGGGTGTTTTTCAGATGAATCCGCCAGGCCACCACACTGACCACTGAAAAAACCGAAAAACCGAGAACCTGTATCTCCCAGCTCAAGCCCGGTATCAAACCGACAACCGCTCCGATCACGATCGCGGCAACCCCCATCCACAGGAAGAAAGTACCCGGCGCGAATAATTCCAGGATCATCAGCACTACGGCAAAAACCCACCAGTACCAGAACTCGATGTCGAAGCTTTCCATAAATCAAGCGCTCCTTTTATTCAAAGCTTCCCTGGCCAGTTCACCGATCCCGCCGAGTGCGCCGATCACGCTGGACGCTTCCAGGGGCATCATGATCAGCTTGCTGTTTTCCGACATCGCGATTCCCTTGAGCGCCTCGATATATTTCTGGGCGATGAAGTAATTGATCGCCTGGATATCTCCCGCGGCGATCGCCTGCGAAACCATTTGAGTCGCCTTGGCTTCCGCTTCGGCAAGCCGTTCGCGCGCCTCCGCGTCCCGGAACGCGGCTTCCTTGCGCCCTTCGGCATCCAGAATCGCAGCCAGCTTTTCACCTTCCGCTTTCAGTATTTCAGACTGACGTGCGCCCTCGGCTTCCAGAATCGAGGCGCGTTTTTCCCGTTCGGCTTTCATTTGCCGGGCCATCGAATCGATCAGGTCTTTCGGCGGGGCAATGTCCTTGATTTCTATGCGGGTAACCTTGAGCCCCCATGGCGAAGTCGCATCGTCCACGACATTCAGCAATCGGGCGTTGATATGATCGCGCTGCGAGAGCAGTTCATCGAGATCCATCGAACCCATCACGGTACGGATGTTGGTCATGACCAGATTCAGGATCGCGTTGTAGAGATTACTGACTTCGTACGCGGCTTTGGCCGCTTCAATTACCTGATAAAACACGACGCCGTCAACTCGGACCATCGCATTGTCCTTCGTGATCACTTCCTGTGAAGGAACATCGAGCACCTGCTCCATCATATTGATCTTGCGTCCGATCCGATCGACGACCGGAACGATCAGATTCAATCCCGGATTCAAGGTCCCGATATATTTGCCGAAGCGCTCGACCGTATAGGCCATTCCCTGGGGAACCGCCTTGACTCCCATGATGATCAGTACGATCGCCAGAATCAGAAAGACGACGACAAATGTGGCAAATCCGCTCATGGTATACCTCCCGGTTTTTCGATTGATTAGGGATTGGAAAATGCGGTTTCCGAGGCGCTTTCCGGGCGGAACGATCGGATTCGGTCTTCGGTCGCCGGGTGACTCGCAAGAAACGTCATGGAGCCCGTTCCGGACCGGGATTTGGCCTCGAGACGGCTCAGGATATCAGAAAACCGGTAGAGCGGGATTTGATTCGCAATCAAGTATTCCCGCGCGAACTGGTCAGCCTCCGATTCGAACTGCCGGGAGTATTTCGCTTCCATCATCTGCGCGGGCAGGGCCGCGGATAAGGCCGAAAGGGATGACATCAGCCAGGAGACGACTAAGACCGCCACCGAACCTTGTCGCACAGTTCCAATGCCATGCCGGTGTTTTACATGAGCCAACATTGCGACAATTTCCTCGTCATTCCACGCCAACTCGACCAAGTGGAGTTTTATGATCTCGCCGGACTGGCCGGACGATCGATTATTCAACCGGTCCGGAGAATCATTTCCGGAATATCTCTCTGATCCTGTTTTCCAAGGCGCCAGCCAGATTCTGGTGCGCATGTTCATCGAGATGGATTCCGTCGATCACGCTGCATTCGATGACTTTCGAGGCATCCAGATAGAAACAGTTCTCGAGCCTCGCAATCTCCGAAAACGCCTCGGCAAAATAGAACGATTTTTCGCGGGCTCCTGAAAACTGTCTGAGCATCGCTTCAGACAAAACGGACATGAGCGGCGGTGCAACGGCCAGAATTGCCGGAGCGCTTCCATCCGGTCCGGTTGCGCTGGCACGCGCGAGCGTGATCAAGGTTTGCAATCCGCGCGCGGAATCATAGGCCGTGGCCTGGTAAAAATGCTTGAGATCGTTGGTTCCCAAAGCAATGATCAGAAGATCGACCGGCGCGTGCGATTCCAGCAAGGGCCCCAGCAATCGGCGTCCATCCCGTCCTTCCCGAAAGGGTTCGTCCCAGACCGTGGTTCGGCCGTTCAAACCCTCCTCGACGACTCGGAAATCGTTTCCGAGCGCAATCTGCAAGCGTCCCGTCCAGCGGGTTTGATGGCCGTAGCGCAGGGCTGTGCCCGGTATATAGCCCCAGGTATTGGAATCTCCGAAACAAAGAATCGTTTTCATGAAAACTCGAATCGTTTATTCGGCCTGAAGTCGCGTCCCGCGTTCAGTGCGAATGTTTTCTGATCACCTGCTCTTCTTCCAATAACCCGTGCGCCCATTCCAGGATTTCCGGCCCGATCCCTCCACCATGTTCGTGCGACCCCATCTCGGCCAACTCCTCTTTGGGTACGGCCTGAACAGCGACGCCATATTTATAAACCATCGTACCTCCGATATCAGCCCCGAGCATCAAGTTCACAAGAATCAGCACCCCGACCGCATTTTGAATGGTGCGAGACAGACCGAGAAGATCCTGGCCTGCAAACAGACGCCACCCGCAAAGAAACAACGACAAGGCCACGACGTTCAGGCCATAGTCCCGGTGCCTGGACATTTGACCATGCACCTCGCCTTCGTGAAACACGCCTTCGGCGCCCAAAAGGCCCGCGATCGCAGCGGCCAATGCACCCAGGGTACCAAAATACAGCATCCATTTCCCGGCGACTCCGAGATCTTTATTGCCGCTTAGAACGCTGAGCAACTCGGAAACTACGAAGCCGGTCAATAACGCAATCGGAAAATGCACCAGGATCGGATGAATATTGGCCATTTCGCCGATTCCCGGGAAATACTGCAAGAAAAGTTCTTTCATAATGATTTGGAATCTTATTAAAACAAAAAATGCGCTTCGGGCAGTAGTGACTGACGATCACTGGAACTAAATAGCCCGTCCGATACTGCTTGAAGTAACCATAAAATGTTGCATTTTAAGGGATATCCCGCAAAGATGGAAAAGTTTAACGGCCTTGCCATAGTATCGGCCTCCCCGAACCTAGCTTTGGTTCCGATTGTCCGAAGCCGGGGATGGCGGCGCCGGCTCGTGCACAATCGATTTCGACTCGGCTGAACGCAGATGAATATCCCGTTGTAGAAAAGGGATCTCAATGCCATTTTTTTTGAGTTCCTGATTCAACTGCATATGGAGATCATGGGTCAAGGGCAAACGATCGGAGATTTCCTCGACAAACAGCCGGATCTCGAATTTGAGTGAACTGTCCCCGAAGCCGACAAAAAACACGGTCGCTTCGGGGTCCTTCAGCACCAGCGGATGGGAGCGAACGATTTCAGTGATAATCCGATGAGCGAGCTCCGTGTCGGAGCCATAAGCGATCCCGATCGGGATCAGCATTCGGGTGATATTGTCGGTCCTTGTCCAGTTGATCAACCGATCGGTGATAAAGGTCTTGTTCGGAACGACCAGATCTTTACGTTCCCAGTCGGTGATTGTAGTGGCCCGAATCTGAATCCGGGAAACGGTGCCGCTGACGTTTCCGACCGTTACCGTATCTCCGATACGGATCGGTCGCTCGAACAGCAGGATGATCCCGGAAATGAAATTCGCGAAAATTTCTTGCAGCCCAAAACCGAGCCCGACTCCGAGTGCCGCGATCAGCCATTGCAACTCGGACCATTCCCCGCCCAGTTCGGCCGCAACCAATACCACGGTCGCCGCGATCAAAGCATAGCGGATCAATTGATTGATCGCGTAGCGGCTACCGGTATCGATCGAAAAACGGTTCATAATCAGTACTTCCATCACACCCGGCAGGTTTCGGGTCGCGGTCAGCGCGACCAGAATGTAGAGAATCACGACCAGCAGATTCGATATCGCCACCGGCTTGATGGTCTCGACCCCGTCTATCATGACCGACTTATGCCATAATACCCATTCGTTCAGTATCGCGAGTGCCGGAAGAACGTCTTCCCAGAGCAACCACAATCCGACCAGCGCTCCAAGTACGATCACGGTCAGCACTACTCGCATGGTTTGCGAGTTGATCGTCGAAATGTCGATCTCGTCCTGGTCGATGGCTGGAACGCTTTCACCGGTTTCGCCGGTTGATTTCGCGGTTTTTTCCACTTGGCGTTTTTCGCGCAGCTTTTTCAGGGCCAGTTCCCGGTTGAACAGTCTGAGCCCGCGAAGAGCCAATTGGTGAATGATCAATGCAATAAAAACAATGCGAATTGTGGCAGTCAGCTTTTCCTGCAGTTCAATGGCGCTCGCTAGAAAACCGGCGGCCGCGAACCCGGCGATTACCAGGGGAACGAGCAAAATCAAGGAATACCAGAGAAAGCGCGTTCTGGAAATCAGCGAAGTATAATGCTCGGCCAGGAAATATTTCAGGACGCCCCGCGACGGATGCAACACTCTACCGAGCGCGAGGGACATGGCGGTCATCGCCACGATCAGCGCGAGTCTTCCGAGACTGTCGCTGTATTCAGTCTCGCTTTGGTTGCCGGTCATGGTGATCAAAAAAACACAGGGTACCACCACGAACCTGAGCCAGGCGATTTGAGATCGCAACGCGGAAACCGCCTTCCGGCGCCACTTCAGATGCAGTTCGGCAATGCCTCCCGGTGCAAAGAACCGATAAAAAGTCTGTAATATAAATAGCGGCAGGCTCGCGGCGCAAAAACCGCGACCGACCGCCCGCGCAAATTCCGGGGTGCTGCTGTTGGAATCGAGGAGCCAACCGACTCCATATAACGCAGCGACACCCGGCGCGATTTCAAAAATGATATAGCCGATGGCATCCAGGGTATACCGAAACCGATCGGATCGGGCCGTGCCGACCAGTTCGGAGATCTCCGCCAGGCGGGCCTGGATCACGCGGCGCGCGCCCAGTGCCGCAAGGATCAGGGCGGACGACAGCAGTGCCAGTAGTTTCTGCGACTCGAAGGCCAGGCGCAATCGGGTCCCGGTTTCCCACCATTGTTCGGGGGATATAATCCAGCGGGCGGCTCTTGCAAGGTTCCAGAAGAACTTTTCGTTGATCGGTGGAGAGCTTTTGACCCACAACAGGTTTTTATCCAGAAAGGCCGCATAGTCCCGGGCACCCTCGGACAACCGTTGTTTCAAGAAATCAATTTCGCCAAGAATATTCAGATATTTCGAGTAGGTTTCGTTGAGCTTCAGAAGCAGCGATTTCTGTTCGTCCAGTAACAAATTCACTTCGACACGCACGCGCATCAACTGGTGTTTGGATAACTCGGCATTTTTGCTGCTCGCAGCCAGTCTTTCTTTAACCGTCCGGTCGATATCCAAAAACGATCGCTGTTTTTCCTCGATCTCAAACAAACGCAGCGTAACTTCTCCGGTTTTGGCAACCAACCTTTCCGCAATGCGGTCGATTTTCGCTTGCCCGGGCAGGAGCCGCCTTTGTTCTCTCAAAATCGCCGCGAGCGTAGGACTCAAGCCCGCCAAGGAGACCTTTTTTTCGGAATTTTCCGACTCGTTTTCAATCCGTTTCGTTTCCACTTTGATTTCATCGAGGCGCGTGGCGGCGACCCCGATATCCTCGCTGAGAATACGAAACTCCTTGCTCAGTTCAAAATTTTGCTGGATCAATTCGCGAATCAGGGGATGTTTGTCCGAGGCGGCTTGGAGCGCTTCGGCCAATTCCTTTGAATATCGGGCGGCTTCCGATTCGCGATTGGCGACCGCTAATTTTTCGAGGCTTTCGAGGCGGGCGCTTTCTGTCGCTACCTTCGCGATTGCGAGGTCATAGCGCGCGCGAAGCACTTGCTGCCTCGGCGGATGGCTGCCGAGCTCCATTTGCAAAGAATTCAAATTGGCCCGTAATGCTTTCTCGGTGGCGCGTAACGCGGTGAGCTGCACATCGTAGGGGCCATCGCCCGACGCTGGAAGATTCTGTTGTTGATCTTCCAATGCCTGGAGCTTGTCTTGAATCTGTCTTTGCTCGAGGCGGATCTGCGCGGGCCGGCTTTGTTGCTGTTTCAAATTCCGGCCAATTTGTTCAAGGTTGTTTTTCAGCGATTCGAGCCGAAAGCGGGTCTCGAAAAGCTGGTTGTCCAGTTGATCCGCCGGGATGTTCTGATAATCATCCGGGACAGTCTTCTTGGATGCTTCAACGGTCAGGTTCAGTTGTTTGTTGATCGCATCGATATCCTTGGCTGCCTGAAGTGCCGCTTCGCGATAAACCTCGGTTTCTTTTCGGTAGCCTTCCTCGGCCTTGAGT
>JBOICY010000313.1:0-28530 GCA_050740335.1 Methylococcales bacterium
GGGTTGGTTAGAGCCGGGACAAACGGCCCGATTGCTTGCAGGGGCAGTGATTGCGTTGCTTGCCGCCCCGGAGGGATTCCCACTAACCTAGGCAAGGTGATGCCTGGAAACACGAGTGATAAAACCACCTTATCCGAGTTCCTGAAGAAAATCGAAGACCAAACCGGGCGTTCGAATCGGACTTGGGTGATGGATCGGGGCATCCCGACCGAAGAGACCCTGGCCGAAATGCGTGCCGCCACGCCCAAAGTCCACTATTCGGTGGGAACACCCAAAGGACGCTTCACTCAGTCCGTCCGACGCCGGGAAGGTCAGGACCTTTTACGCTCCCACCGGTGCGGAACAGATCCCGCTTTGTTGTGGCAGTATACCATCCAACTGACCGAGGTGGAACCAGCCTTCAAAGAACTCAAAGGCGATTTATCTGCCTTCGTCCGATTGACCCGCAAAAAGACTCGCGAATCGAAGCGTAACTCTTTGTCGCCTGTAGGCTTGACTTTCTTCAGGTAAGCCTCAAACACCGCTTAGGTCCATTGGCACCGGGACTGACTCCCGGGGCCGTATTGGAAAAATTCGCTGCCATGCAAATGCTGGATGTGCAGGTGCCAACCACCGACGGCCGCCAGATGGTCCTGTCGCGGTATACTCAACCCGACCCGGATCAACAGATCCTGTTGCAACCGATGCGAATGCATCTACCCGAACAACCACCTCCGAAAATCGCTCGTCATGCGGTCGATCCCGTCTAATCGGGATCGACCTTGTAGTGCCGACCTTTTTGTTCTGATAACTATAAATCATTAACTTATACGCGTTTTCAGGCCGAATCGCTGAAGTCGGGCTAGCGGCTGCGAAAAGCGTTTCGAGGCCGTAAAACCTGAAGCAGCGGGCTTTGCCGGAAGAGGTGGGTGCACAAAAAAAGGAAGACGGTTCTGGGGAATCGCGACCAAAGGAGATATTCGGTTCGGGTTCGAACCGGCGAAAGCCGGTGAATGTTTGGAATCAGACGGGTACTAAAAAGCGAATGAAGTTGACTATTGGAATGGACTGTTACTACTCGAATTTAATCCGCAAACCACCCCAGCCGGATATCGGCGCGCCGGGACCCAAAAAGGCTTTGGGCGTTCCGCCTCTGAAAAAGTTTTGATTGATTATTCTGTAGCTTGCGTATCTGGAGTCGAATATATTGCGCGCCATCGCGAAAATTTCAACATTTTTTATCAACCGACAACGCGTGTTCAAATTGACCACGGCGTATTCACTGACCTTCGAATGAAGGTTACTGCCATCGCCGCGTAAATATTGACTGGAAAAATATTGCAAGTCCCCGCCCAAAAACCAGTTACGCAGAAGTTCATATTCGGCACCCAGTTTAACGGTTTGCTGGGGAATAGCGGGGATGCGGTTGCCCGGTGTAATTTGTTCCGGTCCCAAGGCGTTGTTCAGGGTCGCCGCGGTCTGATAGGTGGCGTCGACGAAGCTGTAGTTCAGGTACCAGGCAAGTTTTTCCCACTTGCCGTTCAAGCCCAATTCGACGCCCTGTCGCTGGGTGATCCCGACATTCTGAAAAAAAACCGCTCACCACGCTGCCGGGCGCATTGATGAACAGAATATTGTCATTCAGTCGCGAACGGTACAGAGCCACGCTCCGCTATAATGCGTCGCTTAGTTTGCCGCGCAAACCCGCTTCGAAGGTTTTCGAAACCACGGGTTTGAGGGGAGGATCGGATGTAAAGCTGTTCGGCAAAGAACATGGGGCGTTGGGGTCCGCGCAGCTTAATTCGATCGGTGTCGGCGCTCGAAAACCCTCTGCATAATTGCCGTACACTGTGAGTTCCTTAGGGGAAGTTTGTAAATCGAACGCCGTCAGCGGATTGAAAGTCAACCCCGCCGAAGGATTAAGACGATTGAACGAATGGTCGCCGTTCAATGCCATACCCAACTTGTCGCTTAACCTGACGTTTGCCTGGTTCCAGCCTGTCGAGGGCATTGGCATGCAACCAGGGAAACAAAGTACAGGGTATTTCGGGTCGGGTCCGGAGCCGTATAAATGGCGCGGCGGTTGGTGTTCAGAAAACTTTGCGGCACAGGCCCGACACCGTTAAGCTTGTTGTCGGCGGAAGTAAAACTTAAATCCAGATCGGTATTGTCGTTTTCCCAACCGGTCTTGCCGAAAGCCTGATGCACCGCGCTGTGAGAGAAAGGCCGCCAGCTCTCATCTTCGAAGATGTTGCCGGCGAAAAATAAGTCGAAATTATCGATATCGCCGCCCTGCTCCGCTTCGAAGGCTTTGCGTCCGAACGAGCCGCCGTATGCTTGCGCCCGGCTGCCGGCATGACTGAAACCGCTCTTGGTACGTACCGAAAGCGCTCCACCCAGGGTATTCAATCCGAACAGCGGATTGGACACTGGGGATCAAGTCGATGTTCGCGATCGCATTTTTGGGAATCAGATCCCAGTTGACAGTTATTAAGAAGGAATTCCCGAATAACCGTCACAGATATCCCTGCAGGTAGCGGCGCAACATGTCCAGGGCCCGTGTAGCCGCGACCGTCTGTTTTCTCGCGGCGGTTCCGGTCAATTTGCAGGCGTGCTCAAAGGTCCCGGCCGGCGTGGCCAGCGCGGTATAGACCGGAATCACCGCATTTTTATCCTTGAGAGCCCGATCGTCGAAATTCCACAGCTGAGCCAGCGCGAAATTGGAGCCGGAACGTTCGGCCAACGCGGTCGCCAATGCCGATGCATTCTTGAGTGACGATTCATCGTCTGAATCCGCCGGGCAAGGGATATCCAGATGCTTGAATGCCTGCGTTCTGTCCCGAATCGCTCGACTTTCCTTGAACCAGCGGGCTCCGCCGCAACGCGAAGCGATTCTGCCGCAGCTCAATGTCTCCAGCGCAGACAGGCATTGATGATTCTCCATCAGATACCGCGCGATGACCGCCACCAGATCACCGGAATCCTGTTCCAATCCATCGATCCCGAATACCGGCGAGCCGATCGCCCCGGCGACCTCTGCGACCAATGCCTGTATTTCGGCGCGCGGAACATCGGGCTGAAAAAGCAGTGTGACCTGATTCTCGAGCGGACCGGTTCTGAAACTCAAGCCGACCTTCTGCGGAAATTGTACGGATTCGAGACGCTCCTGAATCCCGGATTCCCCGATCCCCGCGCAGCGCAAGGTCACCAACTGCATGGGATCGAGCCGCCACATCCGGGTCAGCTCGGGCTGGACGGTTTCCAGAAACATATATTTCATCTCGAAGGGCACCCCGGGCAAAAATGCGAACCAGCACCGTTCATGGCGCAAGAAAAAACCCGGCGCGGTGCCCCACTCGTTGTCAATCCGTGTCGCCCGGTCCGGAAGCAGTGCCTGCTTAAGGTTGACCAGGGGCATCTCGCGTCCTGTCCGGGTAAAATGCGCCTCAATCTGAACCAGCGCATCCAGGTCGGTGATCAGCGGTCGATCGAAAGCCAGCCCGACCGCTTCCGCGGTCAGATCGTCGCTGGTCGGCCCGAGACCTCCGGTACAGATGCAGCAATCCGCTCTCGCTGAAATTTCCCGCAGCAATTCGACCAGCGAATCCAACCGGTCCCCGACCGCCGTGTGGCGTGTTATCTGAAAACCGGCCTGCACGAGTTGTTCCGACAACCAGGCCGCGTTGGCATCGACGGTCCGGCCGGTTACAATTTCATCGCCCTGTGAAAAGATCTCGGCGAGCGGCGGTGCGTGATTCACGGCAGTTGATTACGATTGGCTTGTGATGATTACTGGCTCATCGAAAACGATTCGTTCCACTCGCTACCGGCCCAGAACCAGACAGGCATTATGACCACCGAAACCAAAGGCATTGCAGATCGCATAAGGAACCGGCATTTCGAGCGCTTCACTCGGAATGAAGCCCAGATCGATTTCAGGATCCTGATGATCTAAATTAATTGTCGGCGTCACGATTCCATGGCGGATACTCATCGCGGTCAGCGCAATTTGTATCGCGGACGAAGCGCCGATCGGATGACCCATCATCGATTTGGGCGCGCCGACCGGAATTTTGGAAACCGTATCGCCGAACACGACCTTGATCGCTTTGGCCTCCGCCGCGTCACCGAGCGGCGTCGATGGCGCGTGCGCGTTGATATGGGCTATCGCACCGGCTTCAAGCCCCGCGTCGGTCAAAGCCAGCCTCATGGTCCGCGCCATATAATCGCCATCCTTGCGCGGCGCGGCCAATTGATAGGCTTCACTGACCAGGCCGCAACCGAGCAGCCGCGCATAGCTTTGCGCGCCGCGTTTGCGTGCATGCTGGCCTGATTCAAGCACCAGCACCGCGGCTCCTTCGCCCATGATAAATCCGCTTCGATCGCGATCGAAGGGCCGGCAGGCGGCCGCACCCAGTTCATTCGCGGACGACAGCGCGCCGGCCCGGTGGTAGGCCAACAGAGTATGTTTGGTCACGGTGGAATCGGTGGCACCGGCGATGACCACATCGGCCTGCCCGCTGTCCAGCCAGTTCATGGCCAATGCAACCGCGTGAGCACCCGAGGCGCAGGCCGCGCTGACCGTGGTGGATGGTCCTTCCAGGCCGTGCCGGATACTCAACATGCTGGCGGGCGCGTTGAACATGGTCTTGACCACGAAGTGATGGTCGATGACCTTGTCGATCTCGGCGCGCCCTGCGCGTATCGCTTCTTCGACCGGTCCCATGTAATGCAAAGGACCCGCGCCGATTCCCATCACGACTCCGATTCGGGTCACGTCTTCCCTGTCGATTTCGATCTGCGCATCGTCGAGCGCTTCCTGTCCCGCGAGCAGTGCCAGGCAGGTGAAGCGGGCGTAACGGTGGCGAAACGGCAAGCGGACTTTTTGGGCGAAAGCCGCGTCGAAGTCGGCGATCTCGGCGGCGATCCGAACGGGTTCGTCGCTCGCATCGTAGGAACGTACTGGAGCAATGCCCGAGCGTCCCGAGCAGAATCCTTCCCAGCTCCTGTTTCGATCGATTCCGACCGGGGTCACCATTCCGATCCCGGTGATCTGAATATCACGCATTGGATGAGTCATTCAGATCTTCGTGGCAGACGGGCCGCCGCTTGCCAGAAGTCCCCCGGACAGCGAATCGCTCCCCTTAACCGGGAATCCTGCCGACCCATCGATTCGGTGCTTTCTGCGCGGCCATCATATGACACACGGTATTCCCGGCGCGATAGGTCGCAATCGCCAGCATGATGTAGCGGCGGAACTCGACAAAAAAACTGCCCGCGGCTTTTTTCAGTTCGGCATGATGAAGATCCAGATTCTCGGCCCATTGACTCAACGTTTTTTGATAGTGCGTGGAAATGTTTTCCAGATAAATCGGCAACAATCCGGCCTCTTCCATCAACCTGAACATTTCACTGCCCGAAACCATGGCACCGGTATAACCGAATGCCTGGTCCACTGCCTGGAAACCCCGATCATTGCGGTATTTGCGGGTTAAAGAATTTCTGTCGTAACAGCTCTCCTGCACAAACAGGACACCGCCGGGCTTCAGAACCCTGTGGCAAAGCGCGAAAATTTTATCTTTTTCGTACATATGGATAATGCTTTCCAAAAAGATAATGTGGTCGAAGCTTTCGTCAGCAAACGAAGAATCCAACACATCGCAAATATCGATATGAACCCGCGGTTCGAGCCCTCTGCGTTTTGCGGTCTGTAACGCCCAGTCGCGCTGGACTTCACTCACGGTCAGCCCCGTGGCATCGCAACCATAATGCTCGGCAAAATACAACAAGGGCCCGGACCATCCGCAGCCGATGTCCAACAGCCGGCTTCCTGGTTTCATACCGCAGATCGCGGCGATTTTTTTCATTTTGTTGATTTGGGCGGCATCCAGGTCCTCGGCACCGCTCAGATAATAGCCCGATGAATAATTCATGTTGCGGTCGAGCATCAGCTCGAATACGCGGGGATCGGTATCGTAGTGAACCCTGCTGCCGGCCGACTGGTTGTGCGCCATGGGGTGGATTTGAAAATCAGTTTCCGAGAGATCCGCGATGCGTGACGAGCCGGGGACAGATCAGATAGTTTCGGGTTATTGGCGATGGGCTTAGCAACCGAAAGACGGTACGGGTCGATGCATCGCGCTCCTGGCCCAGAACCGCCGGATCAGCCCGCAAACGCCGGCCTGGCCTGATCGGGTCTGAATCTTTTAAAATATTGCGTCATCCGGAGGATCATGCGCGAGCGCAGTTCTCCGCTCCAAAGACCGGTATACAGATCGGTCCCGATCGCGTTTTCGGAAAAATACGGAATATGTTCCTGAGGCATTTGCAAATCACCCCAGATCGCGCGAAACTGTGGCCAGATCAAGGACCTATCCTGGTCGCTGCAGGTTTCACACAGCGATTCCAGCGCGACCTGGTTAAAACGAAAATGCCGGGTTTCGTCCTTGGCGATCCTCTTGAACAAGGCTTCCATTTCCGGGATATTGCATTTTTCCGCGGCGGCCGTGTAGGCGATGACCGCCGAAAACTCCTGGATAACCCCGAAGATCAACTGAACCATGCGGCGGTCGATGTTCGGGCTGACCAGGATATTTTCAAAATACTGGCTGTAACTCGTTACGAAATCACCCTTTTCAAGACCAGCGAAATCTTCGTCTGTGAGTGGCTCGCCCAAGCCTTCCAGCATTCGCCGCAACACCAGGTAATGAACATATTCCTCGGCGGCCCAGATCGCCGACCACATGCGCAGCTTGAAATCGTCGTGATAGCTCCTTAGATAGCTCCCGACATAATGCGCGACACCGTATTCATTCAATGAAGTACTGCGAATGAACTGCACGACTTCATCCGGTACCCGCGATCGGTCGAATTTCAGATTCTGCAATTCACCGAGATCGGGCCACATCTTGCGGCCGCTGATATAGAATTTATCGAGGGTGTCCGGATTCGCAAAACTGGGATTAATGCCCATAGTTCAACTCGGTTTTCCGGTGTTGAGTCAACAGGTCGACCACATCACCAATCGTCTTGATCCGGCTCAGATCGGAATTCGTCGGCAAAGACACCTCAAAACTGTCTTCGACCTGCATGACCAGATCGACCATGCCGAGCGAATCGATATTCAGATCCTCGACCAGGCGGGTGTTCTCATCGATGCCATCGCAGGATTCAAGACATAAAAGCCCGGCAATTTCACCCTTCAGTTTGGTGACGATTTCTTTACGCGCGGCACCCGCATTGCCTGCCCTATCATTCATAACACAACACCCTCGGCAAATTTTTGTGGTTCGGGAAAATTGAAGCATTCATTGGAAATAAACGTTCCTTTAAAATTCATATTATTATAAACCCCGAAAAGGTCTGCTCCCGTGACTTTCGAATTCTATTATACTTCTAGTGGTTATCACCGCAATCGCTGTGTTGATCAAAGAAAGCGGTCAATCCCGGATCATAATGGACACTCGATCAGGTAGACAATCGTTTTTCCAGGATTTGGTAGGTTTTATAGATTTTACCCCTCAGGGTCCTGCCGAGCGCGTTCATCCTGTCGTTCTGTTCCAGCACCCAGGAACATTCCAATCGCTTATATCCGCGCGCTCTCGCGGCGCGCGCGGTTTCGACCCAGAATATCGCGTCGATCCCGCGGTTCCGGTATGCTTCAAGTACACCCATCGCGATCAACCTTATTTGATCGATCTTTCTTAGATACCAGAGAAACTTCGGCAAGCCGAAAGGAAGCAGCCTGCCACCGCCACTCCGGCGCAATGCCTGATGAAAATCCGGCAAGGCCAGCGAGACACCGACCGGTTCACCGGCTTGATTCTCCGCGATCAATATCAGATTCGGATCGGCCAGTTTTCTCATCATCTCGGAAAAATATTCGCACTCCTTTTCGTTCATTGGAACAAAACCCCACTGCTTGCTGAACGATCGGTTATAGACCTCTCTGATCCGCAGATTTTCCCGATCCATGTCGCGCACATTCAAAGTACGCACGCGAATCCCCTCGCGTCGAGCGACAGTTTCGGCGATGCGGAACAGACTCGCGGGGGCATTTTCCCAAAGTTCATCGATGTCGCCGATATAGGCAAAAAGATCCAACTTCTTTTGATAGCCGCAATGATTGATCAGTTGCCGATAATATTGCGGATTGTAGGTCATCATGACCATCGGAGGCTCACCGAAGCCGTCGATCAACAAACCGCATTCCTGATTGACCGAAAAATTCAAGGGCCCGCGGATCAGGGTCATTCCCTGACCGCGGATCCAACCCTCCGCGGCATTAAAGAGCGAATTCGCAACTTCCTGATCGTTGATACATTCGAAAAATCCAAACCCGCCACACGACTCATGATGAGCCTGATTGTGGTTGTCATCCACCACCGCTCCGATGCTACCGGCCAATTCGCCATTCCGATAGGCGAGAAACAGTTGATGGCGGGCATGCGCATAGAATGGATTCTTTTTGGCATCGAAGAAATCAAGCCGCTCCCGAATAAAGGGCGGCACCCAGTTCGAATCGTGTTCGTAGAGTTTAAACGGGAATTCGACAAACTCGCGCAAAGCCTGTTTGTCCCCGACCGGCTTGATCGTCACTGTATTGTTCATACGCTCAAAAATGGATACACAATACCGGCGTTCAGGTTTTCACGTCCCAGACCAGGCCGCATTTGGCGAAAGCGAGGATAATCCAGTGAACCGGATCGATTTCCCACCAGGTCTGTTGCCGATTCGACCTTCCCGGATGATGGTGATGATTCGCATGCCAATTCTCTCCCAACTGCAATGGAAGACTCCACCACACATTACCGGCTTGACATTGAGAGTCTTTCTTCCAGGTGTACCCGTACATGTGATCGATCGAATTCACGAGCGCGGTACAATGATAAGCCGTTATCCGCGGGAGAAGCCAGCCAAAGACATAACCCTCGACGCCCGCGAAAGCGACCCATGGAATGACATAGAGCGCGCAGACCAGCCGGTCGTACCTTTGAATCAGACAGAGTTCTTTGTATTTCAGCAGGTCATCGATCAAAGGGCTGCGCTCCCAAATAAACATGATTCCGGGTTGGGATAACCAGCCCATGTGCGACCAATAAGACGAGCGCAGCGTAACCGGCTGTGGTGAATGAAGGTCGTCCTCTTCGTCGCAATGCGTGTGATGATGTCGATGCAGCGCCGCCCAGAACAAAGCCCCGCCTTGCAATGAAAACGATCCCCAAACCGCGAGCAACGCTTGGAAAACCCGGGATGTCTTGAAGGATCTGTGGGAAAAATAGCGATGCAGCGCAATACTCATCCCGATATAGATAAAAAGATGAGAACTCACCCACATCAGCATTCTTTCGGGAGTGATGTCCATAATGGATACCGCAATCAACCCGGCAACAAGAAATGTGATTTCCCAGCGTTCAGCGTCCCCTGCAAAACAATACAAGCCATTCAGAGCCTTCTTCCCGATACTTTTAATCATGCCATGGAACTGTCGATCCTTTTTCACAATCGGTTGCAGTGACATGGTAATCGGGAAAGAACTTTGGTGTTGATTAGTTTGCATGATCGGGACGCGGCCGGGCGAGTACGCAGCCGGTGAGATGACTGGTCAACGAAAAACCGGAATGGCTGAGGGAAGTCCGAAGCATCGTTTCTGCGTTGAGAGTAGGATAGTTATTTTTCTTTTGAATAGGAAAAGTACTCAAAGACCGGGGTGTTGTCAATCATCCCGCTCAGCGATCGAAGATATCGATCATTGACCCCCTTGCCCGGCAGAACGCGAAATGCAAACAAGGTTTGTGAAATTCGCGCATTGTGCTATGGTTAGCCGCCATCATGGAAATACTACAAGGTTTCAATACATCCTATCTGGTTGCATTCGTCATGGGTCTGTTCAGCAGCCTGCATTGTCTCGGAATGTGCGGGTCGATCATTGGCGCGTTGACGCTCGGCCTCAGACAGGATATCCGCCGCAGCACGCAAACTTTGTTCCCCTATGTGTTGAGCTATAACCTGGGCCGTATATCGAGCTATACAGCCGCCGGGCTTCTGGTCGGCGTGCTCCACCATGTGTTTATCCTGCCCTTCAATCAGATTGACGGCTATCGCGTACTGCAAATCGGTTCCGCGCTGATCATGGGTGGCGCGGGACTTTATATTGCCGGCTGGTTCCCGCGCTTTGCTTATATAGAAAGGATTGGTTCCAGATTCTGGCACTTAATCGAACCGCTGGGACGCAGGCTGATTCCCATTCATACCATGCCCAGCAGTTTTTCCTTCGGAGTGATTTGGGGGTGGTTGCCCTGTGGTCTGGTTTATGCCGCGCTCGCACTCTCGGCGACGGCTGATCAAATTCACAGAAGCGCATTGACCATGCTTTTTTTCGGGCTCGGGACTTTACCGGCGGTAATGGGCGTTGGTATAATGACCAGCCTGTTAGGCAGCGTCGCCAATAGCCGCAGATTACGAAGGTTCGCGGGGATCTTTATGATTGCATTGGCGCTCTTTGCGGCATTCCCGGATCTTTACCCTTTGCGCATGTATTTGCACGAATAGCGAAAAAAATACGACGAGGTGGTACCCATGGACGCGTTTAATTCATTGATTGGCCGTTCGCCCAATTTTGAAGCGTTGCTGCGCAGCGCACGAATTATCGCGGCAACGGACGTGACCATTCTGATAACAGGCGAGACCGGGACTGGCAAGGAGGTGATTGCGAATGCATTGCAAAGACACAGTTCAAGAGCAAATAAGCCGTTCGTAACCCTGAACTGCGCGGCCCTGCCTGAAAGCATCGCCGAATCCGAACTGTTCGGCCACTGCAAGGGCGCATTCACCGGTGCCGTATCCAACCAGACCGGACGCCTGCAGTCCGCACATACGGGTACCTTGTTCCTCGACGAAGTGGATTCACTGACACTCGCTTTACAAGCCAAACTGCTCCGGTTTCTGGAAACCGGCGAATGCCAGCCGGTCGGACAAACCCGGACGCAAAACGTGGATGTCCGTATCATCGCGGCGAGCAATAGCTGTCTCGAGGACAAGATCGCCGCCGGCGAATTTCGACAGGACCTGTTTTTCAGGCTGAATGTGGTCCCCTTGCAAATTCCGCCACTGCGTGAGCGCTCCGGGGACGTCGATCACCTGGTCAAATACTTCGTGAACTATTTCAGTAAAAAACATCGCTTGGACGCACCCGGATTTTCCAAAGCGGCCATGGACCTGCTGCGGTCTTATTCATGGCCCGGAAATATTCGCGAACTGCGCAATCTGTGCGAACGCCTGTTGATCCTTCTGCCGGGTCAAACCCTGGAAATGTCGAATATTCCTCAAGAAATTCATGCCCGATACAGATACTCCGGAATGGAAAGCCAAACCGGCTTCGCGCTGCCGGAATCTGGAATCGATATGGAAGCACTGGAAATCGATCTGATTAACCAGGCGCTTGCGAGAACGAACGGAAACCGCAGCAAAGCCGCTCGTTTGCTCGGCATGAGCCGGGATACCCTGCTTTACCGGATCCACAAATACGGCATTCCGGCCTGAAAGCACGGGGTCACTCGAATCCTATGCCGAATAATCCCTTGGGAGGGCGGGATTTTTCGGATTTTAAAAACCAGACCCCGGGATCAAACGATAACCGCTTAGCGGCCCCTGTTCTCCCCACTTCCACCATTCTCCGTAATCAGTTGCCCTAAGGCCCCCGCAATATCCGAACTCAGTCTGGCGAGACATTCGCTCTGCGCCTTGACCAAGGCTTCGAAATCGTCTTTCGGAACCGGGAGCCTGCAGTCGAATCGCTCGGCAGTCAGGGTTCGCTCCCGGCTCTTGACAGTCCATTGCGCCGACATCCGGCTCTGGCCTGCGGCATCCCGGTGCAGTTCCAGGATCTCGATGCTGGTCTGATAGTCGATCGATTGCCGCGGCGACCAGGGATGGCGCACGACCTGGACCTGGCCGAGCTGCGCGGACAAGGATTGCAACAGCGCCCTGGAAATATTTTGATCCAAACGCTCGGCCCAGCGATGGTCTTCGTCGAGCCGGTACTGGTTTTCGGCGACGCCGAGCACCATTTGCGGGCGGTTCAAATACTCGGGAATATGAACGGGCCCCAGACCGATAACCGTTTCCTCGGAAGCTGCTGCCAATGGCTTGACTTCCTTACCCGCCGGTACGACATCGGCGCTCAGTAAATAGAATTGTATCGGCAGGTCGCTGCGCAGACAGCCGTTCAATACCAATGCCAGTACGGAAATGGAATAAAAGCCGGTGATTCTGTTTTTCATTCGGGACATCCGCTATTCGTTAGATCGAGATACACTATTGTTTGCCGAAAATGATCGAGTCTGGCTGGCGTTCCAGAGATTCCGTCAGGTCCTTCAGCGACCGGGAAGCATCGCGCATTTCGATCAGCGCCTGTCCTAGTACGGAATCGGGAGAAGCGAGACTTTCCACGGAATTGACCGCGTGTTGGGATTCCTGCAGGACCCGGGTCGCGGTACTCAGGGTTTTGTCGACATCGGCCAGAACCAACCGCATTTCCTTGTGAAAATCATGCATCATCATTCGTGTTTCGATGACTGCTCCGTTGGCATTGGTCAACAGTGGCTTGGTCGTCTCGTTCAGCGTGACCGCCAGACCTTCGGTTTCCTGAAGCGTCCTGGACAGATGCGCGAGAGACTTTTTCAGATCATCCGATTTCATCAAGTCGCGCACTTCCCGCAACGTATCCGCGAGATCCTTGACCATTTCCTCCAGCGGCAACTGGCGCACCTTCGTCATAATCTCATCGGCGGTATTGCGGATCTGGTCGACCGTGCTCGGACGGCTCGGCAACTCCGGTAAATCTTTGTAGTCAATACCGGCCAGATTGATCGGTTCGTCGCGCACAAAACTGAATTCCACATACAGTAATCCGGTCAGCAGGCTTTGCGTTTCCAATCTGGCTTTAAGGCCGACTTCTATGAGTCTCTTGGCGTTTTCTTGACGCTGTCGAAGGGTCAAGGCGGCCTCCAGGGGATGCCCGCTGGAATCCCGCATGATTTCTGGATTGATCTCGACCACGACCGGTTTCAATATACGCCCGGCATTCGGGTCGAGAATCAGCGCGATTTCCTTGACGGTCCCGACCTGGACACCTTCCAGTTTGACTGGTGCGCCGACATTCAAGCCGTTCAAAGTCGAGTCAAAGAAAATGACGAATTCGGATTTTTGTTTGAAGATCTGCCCTCCGCCGAATATCAGGATGGCCGCGATCAAGAGGATCAACGAACCCACCAGAAACGCACCGATTGTGAAGGGATTGACCGATTTACTCATGCTTGCACGCTCTCGAATCCAAGGGGTTCAATCCATTTTTCCATCCCTGCAATTCCTCCAAAGCTGCTCGTCGCTATCATAAATCGCCTGACTGTCGATTTTTCATGCGCATATCTGCTCTTTCGCTTGACCACGGGACAAGAATCGGATTACTTTCGGGTCACGCGATTCGGCAAGCAATTGGTTCGGGGGGCCCGCGGCGATCATCGTTTTGGTTTCAGGGTCTAGAAACACGGCATTCGTGCCGATCGCGAAAATACTCGCCAATTCGTGCGTCACCATGACGACGGTCGCATTCAAGTGATCGCGCAAACTCAGGATCAGGTCGTCGAGCAGCTTGGCGCTGATCGGATCGAGCCCCGCCGATGGTTCGTCGAAAAACAGTATTTCGGGGTCCAGGGCCATCGCTCGCGCGAGCCCCACGCGCTTCTGCATCCCGCCGCTGATTTCCGAGGGATAGTAATCCTCGAAACCGGCCAATCCGACCAGAGCCAGTTTGTACGAGACGATTTCGAGCACCCTCCGCGCCGGCAATTCGGTTGCTTCGTTGATTGGCAAAGCCACGTTTTCGGCCAAGGTCATCGAACTGAGCAGGGCCCCGCTTTGGAATAAAACGCCGATGTGCTGCAAAATGCGCTGCCGGGCTTTGGGTTCCGCCTGCCAAAGATTTTCTTCGCCATAACAGACATCGCCTTTGGCGGGGTGCCGCAGGCCGATCAAATGCTGCAACAAGGTGCTCTTACCACAGCCGCTGCCGCCCATGATAATGAAAATATCGCCGCGGTTGATCTTGAAATCGAGGTCGCGCTGGATGATAAAATCCCCGTAACTCATGGTGAGATTCTGCACGGTGATACAGGGAAGGGTCATCCGCTAAATTCCAATGCGGCTGCAAATCAAGGTCATCACCGAATCGGCGACCACGATAAATACGATGCCGGTCACCACGGCCGAGGTCGCCGCATCCCCGACCGCTGAGGCGCTCCGGCCGCACTGTATCCCGCGCATGCAACCGGAGAGTGCGATCAACACACCGAACACCGCGCATTTCACGACTCCGATCAGAAAATCGGCCAAATGAATGGCATCCATGGTGCGGTTCAGATATTGCACCAGCGAAACATCGAAAAAACTGACCGTGACCAGCGCACCGCCGAGAATTCCCATCACATCGGCATACAAACACAATAACGGCATGATGCAGATCAGCGCCAGCATGCGCGGCAGAACCAGGAACTCCATCGGGTCCAGCCCCATGGTTTTCAGCGCGTCAATTTCGCTATTGACCTGCATGGTGCCCAACTGAGCGGCATAGGCCGCGCCGGTACGTCCGGACATGATGATGGCGGTCATCAGCCCCCCCATCTCCCGCGTCATGCCTAAGCCAACCAAATCGGCAATGTAGATCTGCGCGCCGAACAGCGCCAATTGCACGGCACCCACGAAGGCCAGGATCAGACCCACAAGCAGACTGATCAGGGTCACGATAGGCGTGGCGGAAGGACCGCAGTCCTGGATATTCAGCCACAGATCGACGCGGCGGAAACGCGCCCTGCCGGCGAGCAAGGCCGCCACGCTCAGCCCGGATGCGCCGACAAACACCAGCAATCCATGCAGATCCTCGACAATCCGCAAGGCGCTGTTGCCGACTTCCGCGAGCCAACGAATGCTCGCCGATTCTCGCCGCGCCCCGGCTCGTTCAGGCACCGCGTAAACCAGCGCCAGAAGACCTTGGATCCCTTCCGGTAGTGTCGCGGTAGCAACCTGGATCCCTTGCTTTGCACCATAATCGATCAGGCGCAGCAACTCCGTCATCAACACGCTGTCCCAACGGCCAAGCGCTTCGGTGGAAAAAGTAAGCCGCCGGATATCCCTGGCATCGGCCAGTTGAGCCAGGACCGGCTCCAGCGGTGGCGGTTCGCTGGCTCTGGTCCAATCTCCGCTGAATGCCGCCTCGAGTGTGTCGTCGCGACGTCGCAGCTTGATTTCGCAGGGAACCTTGTGTTCGGAATGAGATGTCATAACCTTGCTGGATAAATCCCTTGGCGAATGCTGAACCGGGCGGCTTCAGCGAAAAGTACCTTCTATGTTATCGTTCATCCGGGTGTTTATATCCAATTAAACTTGTTTTATCAAAAAAATTTTGTAACTATTCACCACCGAGACCCAGAGATCACGGAGATTGTTGAAAGGTTACGCTTTACAACCTCATAACAGTCCTTACCGATTAGTTCCGAATGAACCCACTCTTCGTGTTCTCTGTGCACTCGGTGGTAAATAATATGGCTGATTTGAATCCCGCTGAATAGTTACAAAATTTTCTGCAATTATGCCGTGCAGTATGCGTCAGTTCGAAGTATTTTTCCGACGTCGAAGCGCTGTTGGGCGTTTTATGACCTTTCATCGTGATGAGTAACGACCAATGCAAGCGGAACTCTAATGATTGACCCCGCAACTCAGGCCCAGCTCAAGGAGGCTATCGCGGACTGCATTGGCACTGATCAGGGTGTGCTGGATGCTCTGCGCGCGGAAATCCGTCCTTTGAAAGTCGCCACTCGCCGTATCCAGCCGCGCGCCACCACCTCCATTTCGATCGTCGGTACCGACGGCGGAAACAACCAGCTCCAGTTCGATCCCTTCCTTATCCAACTTATACGGGTGGTGGACAGCAGCAACAACGAATACTGCCTGGAAGCCGTGTCGCCAACGACCCCTGTCCAAAAACTCAACGAACGCCAGCTCGACTCAGATGCCTCTCCCCGAACTCCGCTTGGCGAGATGATGGATTTTCTCGGTGTCAGCAGCTTGCCGGCGCTCTCTCACATGATTCGGCCCACCGACAAGGGCAAACCGGTATCGCCGAGCTGGGTTCAGGTATACCGCGAGCTGGTCGAGTGGGCCATCCTCTTTGCCATACTTAAGAAAGACTTTGGCACAGATACGCTGATCGTATGCGACGGTCTCCTGCGCTGCAAGGTATTCGCCAAGGACCTGTTCCAGCGGTTATTGCAGGGCATTAAGGAGCGCGTCGACGGGCAATGGAGCCGAAGCCGCCGCCGGGTGTATCTCGCAGGCGTAGCCAAGCACAGCAAGGTGCTGTCACGATATCGCTTGGCGATGGCGCTGGAAGGCGTGCTGCAGAGCGATTACCCGGCTTACGTCGATGTACCGCGTGAGGTGGAGGAGAAGGCCTATGTGTGGTCGGAATTCGCGCGAGAGGATGACCGCGCTGGCGAGGGCGGTGAGATCAACAAGTTTGTCGGCGGCAAGATGTTCTTAGTGAAGTTTGGTGCGCACCGGCGCGATCCAGTCTGGCCCGTGGACATCTTTGTGCCACAAGTTAGCGAGTCCCAGGTCATTTTGGGGTCGATGCTGGCTGACGCAATCAACGGCTTTCCCGTGCCCCACTACCCGCGGTGCTTACAGAAGGCGCACGAGAACGCAGCGTTGGTCGATTTTGATTTCGACATTCTGCAGGACTTCATCTTCGAGGGTGTTCGGGCGAGTCTCGGCGGTGATGCCGGTATGTTAGACACCTTTCAGCTTCAGGATGCCGACCCGGCTCAACAGCGGTACGGAAAGAGAACAGCAAGATGGCAGAGATCCAGCTCTTTCCGAGAGACCACGTGGTTGGCGTTTTTCGCGGCTTCCAGCAAGGTGGCATGGAGTTCCACGCGGACCTGGTTTTGCCATATCGGAACGAATTCCAGAACATCCCGATGCATGGGCAGTTCCTCCTGGTGCAGCTAGAGACACCCGATGAGGCCGTGTTGGGGCGTATCACGTCCTTCTCCTCAGAGGGCAAGCTCTCATTTGGCTCGGGCGAAGAGTTCAACATCCGGGCGGTGCGCGAGGATCGCCCGATTCCGGAAGATCTCCGAGAGCAATATCTCAAGTACCGGGTCAACATCCGCGTGCTGGGTGTCCTCCGCAAGAACGGCAAGGGGCTGACTTTCGTACCGTCGCACCGCCGCCTACCGTATGTGGGCAGCCAGGTAGCATTCCCCTCGGGCGATGTGTTGCGGGCGGTATTCGGCTCGATATCCGACGGCTGAGACCAGGAGATGTAATCGCCATCGCTGTAGGCTCAGAGCGCCAGGAACAGCAGAACGTCCGGAAGCTACGCGGGCTGTCCCAAGATCGATGGGAATTACTGGTCAACTTGATCGACACCAATGGCAACTCCACACCGCTTGACGATATCTGCCGACTTCTCGATCTCGATCATCAACGGCAGGAGGCCGAGGCCTTGGCTGCCAGAGGCAACATGACGGCCATCGTGAGGATGCTGCATGACAAGAGCAGCCAGCTCATGGACATGCTCTTGCACGCGCTGTCAGAAGGCAAGCTGTGCGTCATTGACCTCTCCCGGATGCGTGGCGGCCAGTCTCTAGTTCTCTCCGGCCTTATCCTTCGGCGCATCTTCGACCGCAACCAGCATGAATTCACAGCCGCCGATCCCAAAACGATCCCAACCATTGCGATCGTTGAAGAAGCTCAGTCGGTACTCAATGAGAACGCGCCGGCTGCGGAGCCCTATGTGGCGTGGGTGAAGGAAGGCCGTAAGTACGACCTCGGAGCGCTGATGATTACCCAGCAACCCGGTAGCATTCCCGTTGAGATTCTGAGCCAGGGTGACAACTGGTTCATCTTCCATCTGTTGTCGGCGGCCGATCTCACCTCGCTGAAGAGGGCCAACGCGCACTTCAGCGACGACTTGCTGAGCTCGCTCCTCAACGAGCCTATTCCGGGCCAAGGGGTGTTTTGGAGTTCGGTGGGTGGTAAACCGTACCCAGTCAGCCTCCGCGTGCTCTCGTTCGAGAAGATCTTCTCGATGCGTGATCATGACTACAACCAGCCCGCTGGCCACACCTATGCGCAGACACTTCGAAATACTTTTTTCGGCATGAGGCAGATGGTCTCAACAGCCCGTGTTCCGAACGTCGGCAGCACGCACGCACTGATCCCCGCTGCCGCAGATGAAGCCGAGTCAGTGGACGTCATGGCGAACATCGAGCAGCGGGCGATTGATGCCCTGCGAGCCGAATCCAAGCTGATAGAGAAGATTGAATCATCCGGGGGTACTGCCTGGGGTTCGGTCAAGGCGTTTTTCCTGGAGCATCTCCCCACACACCTGGACGACCGAGACCAGCTAGCGTACCAACCGGTGAAAAAAGCCATGACCCATCTTTATGGTATTCAAGATCAGGGGTGGGTAGCTTTCCGCAACCCAGCCAATAAAACCTATGTCAGAAAAAGCGATTAGCCTGTGACGGCATCCCAGACGACACAAGCGGTACTCAACGGGATTTGCCCTTACTTCACCATGTTTCCGCTCGACTTCCCGCTGAATATCCTCAAACGGCGGGCGCGGGAAGGCGACCTCGTGCTTGATCCCTTTTGTGGCCGGGGCACAACCAATTTCGCGGCACGGTTCGTCGGCCTCAGCTCTCTAGGTGTGGATTCCAGCCCGGTGGCTGCAGCAATCACAGCATCTAAGCTTGTGACAACTACCATCGATGACGTCCTTGCGGAAGCAGGCCAGATTCTCGCCAAGCGAAAGGCGCGTCAGATCCCCGCAAGCGAGTTCTGACGATGGGCTTACCATCCAGCCGTGTTGGATTCGTTGTGTCGATTTCGAGAGGCATCCCTGGAGAATTGCTCCACAGCGCCCCGCATCGCCGCCGCTAAGCCAGAAATCCGCGACTGGATTATTTTAGCAAGAAAAACCTCCTTGAATTAGTAAGATAGCGTTGTTCAAGACGCTTTTCTCATTCACCCGAGAGGTTTTCCGGCATGCTGTCACAGACGGTTCTACGGTTCAAGTTGGATTGGAGCCGAGACACGATCACGGGCTGGGCTGGTGTTGTTTGGCGAGTACTTGTATGCAGTGGGCTTTCCCGGTTATCTCGACCGGGAGTTGCCAGGGCCTTCGAATCCCATGGGGTACCAGCCGTCGGCCTGTGGGGTGTCACTGGTGTTGATGTTAAAGGGCGGTGGGCACTCGCTGGAAGACCTGCGCATGCTGCGTGCCGATGAAGGGTTGCGGGCGCTGCTGGACCTTTCGGCGTTGCCGAGCGGTGATGCGACAGGCGACTGGCTGCGCCGGATGGGGGCTGGCTAGAATTTGGAAGGCATGTCGCAGGTGCAGCGTCGGCAGTTGCACAAACTGCTCAAGAAAGAGGCGCGGCGCAAGTATACCCTGGACATCGATGCGCGACGCAGATCGTGGCGGAGAAAGAGTCGGCCCGTTATACCTACCAAGGCGAGAAAGTCTACCTGCCGCTGGGGCAGGCACACTTGCGGAGAATAGCTTGATTGCGGCCGATGAGTTTCGCGAGGGCAACGCCGCGCCGGCGGCGGGCAACCTGGAATTTATTCGCTATTGCGAGCAGCAGTTGCCACAGGGAAAACGAATCGTGGCAGTGCGGGCCGATAGCGCCGCGTATCAGGCGGCAATCCTCAACGAGTGCGAAGACAAGAAGAAACGGTTTGCTGCCTTGGCGCCGATCTGGATAGTGCGGTCAAATCAGTAATCGCCGAGATCCCCGGAATGGACTGGGTCAAATGGCAGGATGCCGGGATCGCCGAAACCGTGCATAGCCTGAACAAGACCCGGAAGGCCTTCTGCCTGATCCTGGTGCGCCGTCCACAACCGGCTGACTTATTCGACGAGAGCGTGCCGCGTTACCACTACACGGTGGTGGCCAGCAACCGCATCGAAAGGGCTGGCGAAACCCTGGAGTGGGTTGCGCAGCGCGGTGAAACCAGCGAGAACCGGATCAAGGAACTCAAGCTTGGCTTCGGTATGGAGCGCATGCCTTGCGGTCAGTTCGAGGCCAATGCCGTGTTCTTCCGCCTGGGCGTGCTGGCGTACAACCTATTCCAGGGCTTCAAGCGCTGGGCGCTGCAAAAGGAATGGCGCCAACAGCAAGTCCGGACCTCTCCGCTGGCGACTTTATTTGTCGAAATCTTTCGGTTCCTGGCATCGGGGGTTAATGAATCGCTGCCTGACTCGCCCCGCGGCACAGATCGTGTCCACGCAATTCTACAAACTATTCTCTGACCACGCGACCAGCGCGGTTTTGATCGACTCGCCGACCGTCAGGGAATCCAGAGCCCCACTTTTCGCTGTCATCATCAGATTGCTCAGATAATCGAAATTGGTCGCTACGACATCACCCATATCCCGCGATTCTTTCAGATTTTCGGCATAGCCTGAGAAGAGATCCAAATAAGACTTCGACATTGAAATTTGAGATTCGGATATTTTTTCGAACGCGGCCTGATAAATTTCGCTTAATTCCTTGAAGGACTGAATATCGCTGTCCGATGGAATCAGCATCGGAAAGGAAATCGTGGAGCCGTCCATAGAACCCTTTTCCCGTGTGTTTCCGACTTGCTGACTCATTTGCAGGCTTGCCAGGGTCATTTTTTCCCATTGTTTCGACGCAAGATTGCCGAACAACTCACGGGTCAAAGTAATATTCTTGTTGCCAATATCCGTAAATAATCCGGCCAGCGACTTGGATGACTCCTGCCAGGTTTCTATCAATGGTTTTTCCATAAAGGTCTCCTGAATAATCTGAGCGAGTTAAGGATTCAGTCTGGTGGCTCCCAAGCGTTCCAGCATGGCAACGATCGCTTTCATCTGCGGCGCGTCGTGGTTGTAGAAATCCGGCGCATAAGTATTTGCGCTCGAATAGCCCCAGAAATCCCAGCACCCTTTCGGATTAAATGGCACCGGTTTGGACGGCTTGACTTGCGGGTATAACACAATCAATGCATTGGTGTCGGCAACTTCGTTGTAACCCGTCGCGGTCACATATTCCTCTCCGATCACCTCCGAACCCTGCTCGCATCCGTGCAATACGATGTGTACCCGGCATTTTTCGGTTGCACAAGCAGCCGGAACATAAACATACGCGGTGTCATCCATACTCGAATAGTCGCGTCCGGTTCCGAATTCGGGAATGAATTCGCTTTGCTGAAACGCGCTCACCCGTCCGGAAAGCTTTACCGCGGGCGGACGTAAATCCGGATAAAGGAACTTCAAAAGCTGGTTCGATTGCTCAAAGCCGCAATTGTTAATGAAAGGAGCCTTGGTTTCCGAACACGGCACATCGTTTGCGTTGTCCGTGATAATCGCATGACCGGCATCGACCGTATTGTCATAGCGTAGATTCTGTTCTTTTAAACCCAGTTTTTTATAAAACTCGACTGTCTGCTCGACCACAATGGATTTCACGACCTCGTCTGCGGATCCAGAGAAGATATAGACGCGGTCGTCCAATAGGTTTTCCAGCGGATCGATAATCCCCTGATCTGCAAATTCCTTGGCTTTCCGAAGCAGTTTCTCGGGAGGCGGCCCGACCGACTCCGTGAGTGGATTCATACACGCATTGGTCGCGTTTTCCAAAAAGGTATTACCCGTATAGGATCCGGCACAATAGTAGGGACCGCCGGCGATTATCGCCGCGCCACTGAAATAGTGCGAATAGGCGACATGAAGCTGAGTGGTCATAAACGCACCCGAGGACAGCCCCGATATCGTAGTATTCTTGATATCGGCAGAATAGCCGGGCAGGGGATTTACTTCGTCCGCCTGTGAACCCGAAAAAATCGCCGAAAAAACAATTGCAGACAGAAAACGTTTAACATTCATAACGAACTACTCCTGCGTCTTTTCCGGTTAGAAAACCTGAAATATTCCAAAACCACGATCGGCTTGGTCGAAAACCGGTCAGTTGCCCCGGATTTTCGAAAGGCAGATCGCAATCGCCGCTACGTGGAATAGTCTACGCTTGAATGTTGCACCGCACAAGAAATAAATAGAAGCGTGTTCCGACACCTGCTTCATTGGAATTCCCTTCGCCTCCTTCGCGCTACGGCGGATATTTGGTACTCAATTCATCGCCTAAAAGCACGATCAGGTCCACGGTTTCTCGAATATCCTTCTCGGTCGTTGCGGGATTGATGATACACAATCTCAACACGACTTTTCCGCCCAATTCGGTCGTACTCAGCATCGCGAATTTTTCCTCGATGCAGCGGAACACGATAGCTCGATTCAGTTCATTCAAATCGCTGGATGAAAGCTTCCCTGTCCCCACATATCGGAACGTGACTAGGCCCAGTTGGGCTCGGGTCACGACTTCACACTTTGAGCATCCCGACAGCGTGGCCTCCGCAAATTTAGCCAGATTAACTCCCCTGTTCACGGCTGCGCGAAAGGCTTCAAGGCCGAAGGTTTTGAACGACAACCACAATTTGAGTGCGCTGAATCGGCGGGTCAACTGGATGCCCAGATCACAAAAATTAATGTGTTGTTCGCCGATTTCCTCATCTTTCCCATAATCGGAAATGATTTTGAACGTTTCCCCGAGCCAAGCTGCCTCCCGAACCAGAAGGCAGCCCATTTCATAAGGCTGAAAAAGCCATTTATGCGGATCGAGTGTGAGCGAATCGACCGCGTCAATTCCTTGCAGGCAGGCTCTGCCCTCGTCACAAATAACCGCTCCACCCCCATAGGCGGCATCGGCGTGCAGCCAAATATCCTCAGCGCGGCAAAATTCCGCGATTTCAACGAGCGGATCGACAGCGCCCGTGTTGGTGGTTCCGGCGTTGGCCACTACACAGAAAGGAATGCACCCCGTGTTACGGTCTTCGGCAACTTGAGTTTCCAGATCGGCCAACGCGAGTCGATAGTCCGGATTCGATCGGATAATCCGGATTTGCGAGGCCTGAAAACCCAGAATTTTTGCAGCCCTTTTCACAGAGGAGTGAGTCTGGTCCGAGAAATAAAGCGTGGCTTGCGCGTTATGGCCTTTCAATTTAATTTCTCTTGCCAGCGCGATCGCGCTGAGGTTGGCGATCGATCCGCCGCTTACAAACAACCCACCCGCCGTTTCCGGAAGACCGAACATTTGTCTGAGCCAGTCGATCGTGACCAACTCGATCATCGCCGCGCCGGATGATTCCAGCCAGGAGCCGGAAAAAACGTTGAAACCCGTCGCCAAAGCATCGGCCATCACACTGACGAAATTACTGGGTCCCGGAATGTAGGCGAAAAATCGGGGATGATCCAGATGCATGATCTGATTCAGGACGTCTGTTTCAATCTGATCCAAGAGCCTGCCCGGGTCCGTTTCCTGTTCGGGGATCGGCTCGCGCAGCCTTTGCTCCAGGAAGGACCGGTGTGCGAAGCGGGTGACCGGTTGATCTCTGAGTGATTCGAAGTGATCGATGATCAGATCGATAACGCGGTATCCAAGCGCGCGCATTTCGTGCGCGGATAATTGCAGCGGATTGCGCGAATCGGAGGGTTGTTTAGAATTCATCTACCGTGGCTGATGATGAGCTTCTCTACCTGCAAGGCCCTCGATGGCGCCCTGAATCACAGTCATCGCGGATTCCAGCATTTGTCCTTCAACATCCTCGGCTGGATTAATGTCGGATATACCGAAAGCAGCAACCCTGGGATAGGCCGAGGCGATCTTCAAGGCTGCTGCGAGTTCCGTTCGCATCGGACCGTCCGGCTCTGACAACCACATCGATGCGACTTCCGACTCATCGAGTGCGTCGACATCGAAGTGAATATAAATCAAATCAACTCTGTCGCTGAGCCGCCTCATCGCGGCGCGAAGTCGATCGCAGCCGGATCGGATATCCGCGGTCGGCACCACTTCGATCCCGTATCGATCGATCAACTCCTGCTCTTGGGGATCGGTCGCGCGGACGCTCACCATCACGACATCGCTCGGCGAAATCGGCGGATCGAGCCCGGCTTGTCTACGCAACCCATGCAAGCAAAGCCCGGTGGCGATCGCGACCGGCATCCCGCTGAGCATGCCGCTCGGTGTAGTTTCCGGGGTGTTGAAGTCTCCGTGGGCATCGATCCAGACCAATCCGATCCGTGGTGAAGTTGGTTCGCCGCTTCTTTGCAGCCCCGCAAGCACCCCGACGGCCGCGTAACAATTGCTTTCCAACAGTAACGGGAAATACCGAGCCCGGCGGGCCTCGCATACTAGTCGGGCGAGATGCGCATTCGCGAGGCCGATCCTGTTCCAGGCTCCGTAGGCCTTTTCTTCTTCGGGCCTTAGTTGGACATGCTGGGGACCCGTAATTTCATGGCCTTGCGCGCGCAACCGATCAATAAGGCCCGCATCCAACAAAGCCTCGGGCCCAGCCTCGGTCCCAGCATCCCACCCGTCCACGTGATAAGGTAAAGTAATTACGGAAAATCTCATTTTATTTTTCCTATCCTCGGTCATTCGTGAGTGATGCATCCGCATCCGCCTCAAATAAGCTGCGCAGTTCGGTGGCTGCTTCGGTCGCGCTCTGGATCAGGGCCGCCTCATCGTGATGAATCGCATGCTGCTTGCTTAGCAGATCTTCGTCAAATGTTCGAAAGAGATCCACGGATCGGTCCGCTTCCGACCGAGGGATACCCAAACCATAGAGGACCTCTTTTGCCATTGCCAAGCTGGAAAGAAGAGTATCCCGTTGCCAGACGCGCACCCCCATGTCCATGAGTCTGTAGCAGTGGAAACGATTGCGCGCCCTCGCATAGATGGGTACCTGCGGATAACGTTTACGCAGGAGTTCGACGATCGTGAGTGAGGTCTCTACATGGCCTATTGCCACCACGAACAGTTTGGCCTGGTCGACTTGCGCCGCGGCTAACAATTCATTGCGTGTCGCGTCCCCATAGTAGATTTTGTTGCCGAATTTGCGCACGAAATCAATCTGTGTGGAACTGTTCTCCAAGGCGGTGAAACGGATCCCGCGCATGCGCAGAATGCGCGATACGATCTGCCCAAAACGACCAAAGCCCGCAATCACAACGGGGTTGCCGGGCTCGTCGATGACATCGTACTCCGATTCCACTTTCCCTGCCGCCCAAGGAGCAAGTACTTTGTCATTGAGCATGAAAAGCATAGGAGCAAGCATCATGGACAAGGTTACCGTAGCCACCAGCAGGTCGCCGGCGCGTGTCGAAATTATGCCCTCAGCAGACGCGAGCCCCAAAAGAACGAAAGCGAATTCCCCGCCTCCGGCGAGTGCGATGCCGAGATTGCGGGCACTGTCCGCTCCCGCGTGCGACGCACGGCCGATGCAATAGAGTACAGCATATTTGATCACGCAAAGCAGCACGGCCATCCCAATGAGTATTACTGGTTGCTCGGTCACCAATCCGAGATTTACCGACATCCCTACAGCGACAAAGAAGAGACCCAGCAACAGCCCTTTAAAGGGTTCCAAATCCGCATCGATCTCATGGCGGAATTCGGAATCCGCGAGTAACACGCCCGCTAGGAATGCCCCTAAGGACATGGAAAGTTTGACGTAAGTCATCAGCAAGGCCGCACCAAAGACAACCAGCAGCGCCATAGCGGTGAACAGTTCGCGATTCCCGTAGCGGGCGACCAGGCGAAACACCAACCGCAGTACCGGTCGCCCGACAGCGAGCATGGTGATGATAGCGCCCAGGGCGCGCATGAGATCCGGCCACAATTGCTCGGCGCCGCCCACAACCGGCACGGTTGCAAGCAAGGGTAAAGCCGCCAGCGCCGGGATTACCGCTATATCCTGAAACAACAGGATGCTAAAAGATCTGCGGCCGTGGCGCGTTTTCAACTCGTCGCGCTCCGCCAGTGTCCGCAATACAAAGGCTGTGGAAGACATGGCCGACGCGAAGCCGATGACTGATGCGGCTGACCAGGATAGTCCAAGTGTAACCACGAGTAAGCCGACTGCCAGGGTCGTCCCGAGGACTTGCGCGGAGCCCAAGCCGAGCACGGAATGCCGTAAGACCCAAAGTCGAGACGGCTGCAATTCCAGCCCGATCACGAACAACAGTAAGACCACACCGAGTTCGGAAATGTGCCTGACCAGATCCACATCTCCCACGAGGTGCAAGCCCCAGGGCCCGAGTAGCATGCCCGCGACCAGGTAACCTAACACCGTACCTAAACCGAGTCGTTTGAAAAGCGGAACGACGAGTACGGTGGCCGCCAGCAGTGAAGTCAATTGCTCAAGCATAGTGGCACGCGATCTCTGCCTTAAATCACCACAGGCGGTAACTGCCTTCGACCCGGACTTCTAGACTGGCGGCTCCGGGACCTCGTCAAACCTCGGCTCGAAAATTCAGTCCTCCCGCCAGCCTGTCAGGCAGTTGAACGTAGCGGTGCAAACACAGATTGTCATAGATGATTCTTGCCGCTATTGTCGCAAGAGAATACTGGCATACGACGGTGACCCGGGGGTAATCTCGCAGCAGTTCATCGTATGCGGATTCGTATTCGATCAACTGCTCGCAACCGGGCGGTTCGCTTGCACACCAGGCCATTTCTCCGGTTACTAAAAGCTTTCCGGTACCGGCCGCCGAGTTTCGTTTAATAGTCTCCGCGCAGAGATCCAATATCCTGGCGCCATCGAAAAAGCCTCCGAGCAAATAGGTATCGAAACACGAAAGCATCTGGAGGGTACCCTGCTCCATCAGATGCTGGCCGTCGATGCCCTCCTCGCGAAGACGATCCAACAATCTACGTCGCTCGCCGTGATAAACATAAACGGTTCGTGTGCCGGGCACAAGATGCGCCAAAAGATAGGAACGAATCTGACGCCATTGGTCATCGTCATCCTTGAACATCGTGCACACATGGCAGGGCGGACGAATCTCCAAGCGTGTGCTGAATGGATCGCCAACTCGTTCCTTCGCTGGACTCGAAAGTTCATCGCGCGATTCTTCGGCCCCGTAAACGAAGGACAACAGTTCATCATGACGAAAGCGCCGTTCGCCGCGATGGCCGACTCGATAACAGCGTAATCGACCGTCGTTGCTCCACCGGCGCAGCGACGTTTTGCTGACTTTAAGAAGTTGCGCCGCCTCGGCGATTGTGAGGAATTGATCCTTTTGTTGCACTTGCCTGTTCTCTCCCGATTGCTCCGTACCGCAAAGCGTATTGTAACCACGACTTTTATACAATATCAAATACGTTCGGCTCGGCCAGAACCCGGTTATTAAGACATCGTTATACGTTGTTAGAAATAGTTATGCTCACCTATGCAGATCTTCCCGAAATATTGTTGTCGCAATAAATAATGCCAATTGCCGGCTCGGGATGAGCCGGAATTCTCAATGGATGAAAGCCATTTTGAACCAAAGAAACGATGTGGGGCCACCGCGCGGATTTCGGAATGTCTCCCGTCACGGGTAAGGGCGGAATCGGAATATCCCTCGAACTACTCGGCGGGTGGATTCGGGAAGTTCGAGAAAATCTCGGCGACGACCCTGTCGATCGCGGGACCCGGGTTGCGAATCGACTCGTCCTTGACTCGCCCTTCGGCGAGACCCTGCCACACGAGCGCTTTTCGCTTCGCATCGACGAGATCGATATTGAGTGTTCCTTCCTGGTAGGTGACGGTTTCGATATCGTATGGGTAACCACCCCACGCGCCATACATCCTGCCACGGTAACCGTAAAAGCCGGTTCCCATCGACGGCGCGGAGCGGATTTCCTGCTTCTGCGTGATATTCAAGAAGAAATTCACGCGCAGATCCGGGTCCTTTTCATTGTACGCATAACCGATCCGTTGCATCTGTGTTTGGACCGCTTGCTTCAGCCAGCTGGTCACCAGGGTGGAGTACTGAGTGCGGTCCGTACCGAGCGGATCGAAGAAGCCAAAGGTCTTGTACGCGGCCATATCGGCGCCGGGATCCTTGTCGACGCGAAGCGTCGGACCCGTCGTGCATCCTGACAGCAGTACGATCGATAGTAGGGCGGCGTGAAGCCAGAGGACGTTTCGCATGAGACTTCCCTTCGTTCGTGGATTGAGTTGAGCGCAGGGCACCGTCTGGTGGCCCCTTTCCCGCGCCGAAGCTAGCACGAGCACCACCGCTTGTCAAACCTCGCGGATTGCCCGCAGCAAATCTCATTTTGACCAAAACCCCCGATAGGGGTAGGGAAGGCCTTTCGTCCTCCCCTCCCTCCGAACCGTGCAGGCGGTTTTCCGGCACACGGCTCTCCAGAATATGGTTACCTCATCGGGAGTGCCTCTGATCTTGCCAGGCTGGAAATAAGGTGAACAGCCCGGCGGCTGCGAAGAAAGTATTCGGCCAGCGTTTGTTGTCAGCGTGACAGCGCCCGAATCCGGGGCGCTTTTCCCGTTTGCGCAGCCATGCCCGCAAGCGACGGCGCAGAAATCGTCCAGCCGTCGGAACGTAGATCGGGG
>JBOICY010000314.1:0-10348 GCA_050740335.1 Methylococcales bacterium
CATGCTATCCACGGGAGGTTGAAACACGACAAGCCTTTCGATAACACGCGTTTTTATGCCATTCCGGTTGCCGCCGGACAGTCAAAATCATCGATTTATTGATTGACTTTGAACAGAGTATCTTACGGGTTGGCGGCGTAAGTAGCTTGGCTTGCCGGTATCTCGTTACCTCGTCTGTCAACGGGCGGATGACTGCGGGGCAATCCGCCAATCCCAACACCGAACCACAATCCGACGCCCGAACCATCGCACCAATCGTTGCGAAAATTCTGGCGTCGTGGGTCGTTTCGCATCCGGCGGAATCTGTCCATGGTTCCACCCTGCGCCGGCTAGCCCGGATGAAGCTTGCGGAATCCGGGATTTCAAGGCTCCGATGTTCCCGTATTCCGTTACACTCCATACGGTCTACTTGCTAAATATATCAATATCAATATCAATATAATTTAACTAAATTAGGAAGCCTATTACCTTCCTTGCTGATTCGTTGAATTGCATTCGAGTTTTTCCCGTCGATGTTACCCACGACATTGGCTACCAACTCGACAAAATCCAGCGTGGCCAACAGCCAGACGATTGCAAAGCCATGCCCGGCATTGGCAAGGGAGTTGAAGAAATGCGTATTTGGGATGAAACCGGCACTTATCACGTTATCTACTTGGCCAGACTGGCTGATGCCGTTTATGTCTTGCACGCTTTTCAAAAGAAAACACAAGCCACCTCAAAACGTGACATCGAGCTAGCCAGCAAACGTTACAACCAACTCATCAGGACAGCCCCATGACCGAACAACATAACTTTGCATCTGTTTGGGATGCGGTTACCGACACACCCGAACAAGCCGCCAACCTGCAAGCCCGCGCAGAATTGATGCAACAAATTACCGGCATCGTCAACGCAAGCCAATGGACACAAGCACAAGCTGCCAGTGCTTGCGGCGTCACCCAGCCGCGTATTAACGACTTGCTGAAGGGAAGGGTATCCAAGTTCTCCCTTGATGCGCTTGTCAATATCGCCGTCGCCCTTGGCAAACGAGTGCATGTAACGCTTGAAGCGGCTTGATTTACCCTCCGCTCTTTGCTGACAATCCGGCTGCCGCGCGGGTTTTGTAAACCCGTCCGAAAGGGTTTCGCGGGAATGAAAGTGGGTTTGAAACGTTAAGGACGGGGTTGCACAAGAAAAGCATGCAACCCAACCTACGCTGCTCTTAAAAATAATACGGCGTCGTGCGTCGTTTCCCATCTGGCGTAATCCGCCCATGGTTCCGCCTTACGCGGGTTAGGGGTGGCAATTTATCCGCCGTACGGCCGTAGGTCAATGCATCATTGCAAGACCAGACCCCGTTCCCGCTTTTACGGCTTCGATGTGTTGGGTTAACGATAAAGCTGTTAACCCAACCTGCCCGGCTATGATATGATTTTATTTTAGAATGCCAAAAATAGAATGGCTTATGTTTGACGATAATTTTTTTGAGAATTGGCTCGATACGCAAGCCCAAAAAGTGATGGAGCAAGTGGGGAACAATCAGCCTATTTCCTCCGAACAAATTACGATTCTGATTTTAAAGGCGCAAACCAACCATTTCCATCATTTGGATGTGGAATTGAAAAGCGAAATACAATCGTTGCGTGTCGATATGGACGGACGATTTGAGCAAGTGGACAAGCGTTTTGAGCAAATGCAGGCTGAATCGGCTAAACGGTTTGAGCAAGTCGACAAACGCTTCGAGCAAATGCAGGCTGAATCGGCTAAACGATTTGAACAAGTCGACAAGCGTTTCGAACAAGTCGACAAACGTTTCGAACAACTCACCTCACGGATTGACCATTTTATGATTTGGTCATTTGCAACAACGGTTTCCGTGGGCGGGATGATTGTTGCCGCCATTAAATTTTTGTAACATGGCTTGCAATACCCCCCGTTCAGGTTATAGCGTTTTGCCCTTGCCGGACGGTTTTTGTAAACCCGCCCCGCCGAAGTGTGGTGGGCAGAAAAGCGTTGCCCGCCCTACCCGGTTCCCATCGGCGGAACCCGTCCATGGTTCCGCCTTACGCGGGTTGCGGTTCGTAGGTAGCCCAGAAACTCCCCCCGAAGCGTGGGACGCCGAACAAGCGGTTGCCAGTGCTGCCAGACGTTCCGAAGGGATTGCCGAGCCCATCGAAAGCCAGCCCCCCGTCACGGGTGATTTTGGAGTCGATATACGCACCGCTGGCAATGAGGTTCACCCCGGGCCAGACCTCGCCGCTCACATCGAGCTCGAGGCCGCGGTTCCGGGCTTCCCCGGTCGCGACCCGGAAGCCCGCCGCGGCGCGGACCGGATCGGGATCGGGGCCGGTGATGTTCTGCTTGGTGAGATCGAACCAGGCGAGTGTGCCCGTGAGGCGGCCGCCGAAGAACTCGGCTTTTGCTCCGACCTCCCATTGCTGGGCGGTCTGCGGAGGCAGCGGTGGCGTCCCCGGTCCACTCGCAAAAGCATCACTGAGGCCGAAGTTCTCGACGTAATTGCCGTAGACGCTCAATGCGGGTACAGGCTGCCATAAGAGACCGAAGCGTGGGTTTACGGCGTCCACGTGGATGGGCGCGCTGACGGTGGTGACAAAGTTGGTGTAGTCGTAACGAAAGCCAGCGAGCACATGAATGTTATACGGTAGCTTGACCTGATCCTGAACATAAAAGCCGAACCAATCTTCCTTCAGCTCAAACGGCGGGTTCTCGATCACAAGGTCTAGGTGGCTAAAGATATCGCTCGGGATACCCGTGTGCACCGGGTGGAAAAGGTCAATGCTTGGCACCAACTCCGGAGTGAAATTGGCCTTCAAGGTAGCTTCCTGATCGCTACGATAGTAGTCCCCGCCGAACAAGAGGGTGTGATTCAAGCCCCAGGTATCGAACTTCCCGGTCAGGTCCAAAGACGTGAAATAATCTTGGCCCGGTGAGGAAGGATTCTGAATCGCGAAGCGTTGCACGGTGCACCGGGCACGGGCGCACTGTGCCGGGTTTTCCAAGCCGGAGGGTTGAATTTGAATAGTGGTCGGTGTCTCCAAGAAGTTCGCATCGAAGCGTTGGCGCAAGGTCCAGCGATCATTGAAGGCATGCGACCAATTGAAGCCCACGCGGACTTCGTCATCCTCGACCTGAGCGAACTCCCCTAGATTCGTCTCGCGCGGCACCGGTGCCACAGCGTTGCCCAGGGTCGGTATGCGAGGTTTGAATGAATCCCGACTGTGGAGATATTCCATATAGAGGTTCACCTGGGTCTGGTTACTCACGTTCCAGCGCAGGACCGGCGCGAGAAACACGCGATGGCCCTCCACTAAGTCGCGGAAGTCGCCTGAGTTCTCGTAAGCTAGGTTATGTGTCGTCCTTCGTGATCGGGCCGGTGGCGTCCAAGGTCGTGCGGTAAAAGTCAAATGAACCAAACTGCTGATTGAGAGAATAGTAGGGTGTTAACAGCGGCTGCTTGGTGACGAGATTGATGAGACCGCCTGGTTCCAGCCGCCCGTAGAGAATAGAGGCTGGCCCCTTGAGCACCTCGATCTGCTCGATGTTGGCGGTTTCGCGGAATGTAGTTTGATGAAAGCCTGGTTGCTGCCTTACGCCATTGACATAGAAGTCGGGAACCGTGAATCCACGAATGATCGAGGCAGCCTGGCCGACGTCCGGGGGCTGGAAATAGACGCCGCTGACGTTTTGCAAAGCTTTGTCGAAGCGGACCACTTGCTGGTCTTTCAACACCTGCTGCGGCACGACTTGTATGTTGACCGGCGTCTCCATGATCGGCGTGTCGGTCTTGGTGGCGGTAAAGGCATTCGGCCGGTTGTAATCCGGGTTATACGGGTCGTTGGCGTCGTATTCCGCCGTGGCGCTTACGGTCACTTTCGGCAATGCCGTCTGAGCGGCCGGGGCCTGACTGCCGGACGGTGCGGGGCGTTCGTTCGCTTTCAAGGTAATCGCTTTGCCGTTCGCGGGTACGGCCTCGACCGGCGCGTCGCCCAAAAGAATCCGGATCGCTTGATCGGCTGTGTAGCTGCCTTTCAATGGGCCGCTCGTGAGGTTGTCGGCGATGTCCGTACTGTACAGCAATTGCCGGCCGCTTTGTTTGCCGAACGCGAGCAGGGCGCGGTTCAGCGGTTGCGCCGGGATGTCGAAATGAATGACGCCGTCGGACTCTGCCAGTATTGGCTGTGCGCCAAACGCAATGAGCAGCGCGATGACGGTAACGCGGAGGGTATAACGATCGGTTCGAGACATGAGTGCTCCCGGGGGTAGATTGGTCTTGTTCTGAAAGCCTGATTCAGGCTTCTTAATCAGTTAAGACGAAGCCGACTGGAAAACCCACATTCGATATTTGGCGAAACCCTCCCAAGCGGTTCTACTGTTCACGGGCTTTGAAATCCAGCGAACGAAGATCGGGATGCTGAGCGGGTTAGGCGCGCTTTGTTCAAGGCTTACCACCGCTTACCCGGCATAAGGTCCGTACGGCGGTAGTCGGGGTAGGTTGCGGTGACGAAGGAACCCCAACGAAACCCTCACCACAACGTAATATTGGGGTTCGTGCCTCACCCCAACCTGCCGGGCTACGGTCCTTACGGGTTATGATATGCTTTCGTTATGGTGTGTAAAAAATGGCATGGCTTATGTTTGACGATAAATTTTTTGAAAATTGGCTCGATACGCAAGCTCAAAAAGTGATGGAGCAGGTGGGGAACAATCAGGCTATTTCGTCCGAACAAATTACGATTTTGATTTTAAAGGCGCAAACCAACCATTTCCATCATTTGGATGTGGAATTGAAAAGCGAAATACAATCCTTGCGTGTCGATATGGACAGCCGATTCGAACAAGTCGACAAGCGTTTCGAACAAGTCGACAAGCGTTTCGAACAACTCACTTCACGGATCGATCATTTTATGATTTGGTCATTTGCAACAACGGTTTCCGTGGGCGGGATGATTGTTGCCGCCATTAAATTTTTGTAACACGGCTTGCAACACCCCCGTTCCGGTTATGGCGTTTTGTCCTTGCCGGACGGTTTTTGTAAACCCGCCCCGCCGAAGCTACGCTTGCTGAAGCCTATGACCCCTGACACGGATCATCCTCCATGCGATCGAGGCAGGTTGGGAAGACGAAGGAAGGAACCCCAACGAAACCCTCACCACAATGCAATGTTGGGGTTCGTGCCTTACCCCAACCTGCCGGGCTTGAAATCTAGCGAAGGAAAATCAAATAAGGAGTCACGGCGATTTTTCGAAGACCCGGAACCGCGATTGTCAAGGTGTCCAGGGCCTCATCGAGCGCGTCGAGACGGTACAGTCCGCTGACGCGATGCCGGCCGAGTTGTTCGTCGAGCAGCACCACGCGGCCGGGCCGATAGCGATTGATTTGTTCGATGGCTTCGCTGAGCGCTACGCCGTCGAATTGGAGATAACCCTGACGCCAGGAGGCCAGGCTATCGATATCGCGAGGCGGATCGATATGGACAGCGTCCGGATCGAGCTCCGCGACCTGCCCCGGATGCAAGCGTTCCTTGCGCTGGTGCAGGCGGTCTACGACATCGACGATCCCTTCCAGCAGTTCCACCCGCAATCCGCCATCTTGCCTGCGTACCGAGAACGCGGTGCCCACCGCCCGGACTTCGCCTTCCTCGGCGGACACCACGAAGGGATGGTTGACATCCTTGGCGACTTCGACAAAGGCTTCACCGGACAGCAGTTTGACGCGACGGGTGTGGTGATCGAAATTGATCGCTACCGCGGAGTCGGTGTTCAGGGTGAGCCTCGAACCGTCGGCGAGCGTCCGGGTCAGGCGTTCGCCCTTGCCGGTCAGATAATCGGCCTGCCAGTCAAGCGGCGGAAATAATGAGCACACCGCAATCGCCGCCAGGACCGCGCCGGCGAAGGCATGGCGCCAAGCGCCGCGTCGTTGTTGCGTCGACCGGACCGCGCGTTCGACCGGCAGGGGGCGAGATCCCGGAATTGCGCGCTGGCTCAAGGGCTCGATGCCGCGCCATAAGGCTTCGGCGCGCCGCCAGGCCTGTTCATGACCGGGAGCCTCCAACCGCCAGCGGTGTAACCGTTCTCGTTCGGATGCATCCATTTCGCCCGAGTAATACCGGACCAGCCAGGCGCAGGCTTGTTCGTCCAGTGGTCTGAAGGCGGAGTCTGGTTCGGCGGACGGCATGTTCGGGTGTCGGCTCGTTTCCGGGGTTTAATAGCTTAGACGAAGCGAGCGGCGGAAACCACAGAAACGCGATTCTAAAGTTCCTCCATTCGCCTCCCGCAATGCAGCAATGCACGCTTCAGATTGTCCTCCACGCTGCGAACGGAAATACCGAGTTGCGCGGCGATTTCTTTATGCTTTTTCCCATCGAAACGATTCAGGTGGAAAATACGCTGGCAGAGCGGGGAAAGCTCCGCCAGCGCCCGAACGAAAAGGGCCAGCCGCTCCTCGTCCAACGCCTGAGTCTCGCCGTCCCGTGGTCTCCTGTCCGCATACTCCTCGAGAGAAATCGCCGCTTCGTGAACGACGATTTCACGCACTTTCTGGCTGCGGAAGTGGTCGTTGAGCAGGTTCACGGCGATGCGGAACAAATAAGCCTTCAGATTCCCGATGTGCTCCAGGTCTTGAGTGCGGCAGAGCCTGAGGAAGGCTTCCTGTAACAGGTCGGACGCGGTTTCCGGGCAGCGCAGGCGCCTCAGCAGCACCGATTCAAGCTCGCCGCGACTATCGAAGAACAATTGCTGCAAGGTATCTTGCCGGGAAAATTGCATGTGGAAATTGCTTTTGATTCGATTGAGTCTCGCTAGACCGCCAACATTCCGTTCAGCAATTGGAAGTCTGAATATTCCTCTGATTCCACGCAATCCTGGCCCGCGGCGGTATCGCCGTCGCATGGGGTTTCTCCATCGGTCGCAGATTTTAACTGCGTTATGATTTCACCGCGTTGTCTATTATCCAGTGCGATCAGCGCGCTGAATCGATCGATTTCAAAATCGCATAGCACCTCTTCCAACCGATTCGGATCGAATTTCAGTCGTGGAATTGTAAGCACCGCGTCGGCATAAAGCTTCAGATACATTGCTTGTCTTTCATAACATTGCATGGTGATTCCCTCCTTTAACGATTTACACGGATCGATGTATTCCTCGCCAATCAAAATCCGGCGCCGGGGTGTTTGTCGGAATACATCCCGTGTATCCTTTGAGAAAGCATCCCTGCTGTCAAAACCTGCGCCAAACACCCCGATGCCTGCATCAAAACGATGCCAAATCTTGAGGTAAGAAAGTACAAAAAGTACCAAGCAGCTAAGATCATGCCGTGGGAACGATTCCGCTGGACAATATCCGCGCGTCCGCGCACGGCTGGTCCAAATGCGCGGCGTCCTCACTGTTTGATCGGTCCACTTGCATAAAATTAGGCTAGAATCGGGCCAGTTTACATTATATCCTATAAAACAGTTATTTGAAGTGATCCTCGAAGGCCGCGGCCTTTACGGAATCAGTGAATTCACACAGACAGCGGGGCAGTTGCCACACTGCATTTTTGCCACCGTTTGCCGATCGTATTAGGTGCGCTTTAAGAAATCTCAACCACTTCGTTTCAGGGGCGTATCCAAGGCCAGGACAAGGACAGAGCGGCAAGGCGTTCAATGAGTAGCCGTATCGGTTCTCGAAAATCCCCTGAAAACGGCTCGGACAGCAAACAAAATCAACTGGCGGAACTGATCACCCCGTTCCCGCTTCTCGGACAAACCTACCGCCTGAAGCGGCTCTTCAACGACCTCCGAAGCTTGCCCGGACAAAGCTGCGCCCACGCATTTCTGGATCGGCGAAAAAATTATTTCTAAAACCGGTGTGGATTGGGAGGATTCAAACGTCTTATATAGAAACACCTTCTTCAAGACAGAATATATCCACGAGGGCACCCTTCATGAGACGATCAGATTACAATGAATCCAAGCGTTCGATTACCCGGTCGGTCCGGAATCCGATGCGCGCGCTTTCGATGCTGATCCGGGCGACCGTGTTGTGGACGGTTTCGGCGGGGGCGGTTGCCGGTTCGTCTGCGTCTTTGGCCGTGGAAAGCTTGAACAATCCCAGCGGGTTGAACAGCAGCCAGGCGCATCTGACCACCGGCGAAGACGGCCGATTGATCCTAAGCTGGGTGGAGCCCGGTCAAAAGTTTGGAAAAACCTTGAAGTTTGCGCTCTATGACGGCAAAACGTGGTTACCACCGCAAAGCGTGGTCAGCTTGCCCGCCATCTATGACCAGCCGAAAGTGATTGCGTTGAAGGACGGCGCATTTGGCGCGGTCTGGGGCACCGAAACGAGAGGCAAGACCGATTCCACCAGCGAGGTGTATGTGTCGCATTCGGCGGACGGCGGTCAAACCTGGTCGGAGCCGGTACAGGCCAATAGCGACCGCAATGTCAAGACCGCGCGTTACAATGCTCAAATCGCGCCCCTGGCCGAGGGCAAGATGGCGGTTTTCTGGTCGGATGCCCGCAACCACACCAAACCCAACGGGACGCAAACCCTGATGGGGGCTGTTATGGAACCCGACGGCCGGGTCGGGCCCGATTTTATCGTGGACGACGATATTTGTTCCTGCTGCCAGTTATTGCCGACTCGTTACCGCGACAAGTTGTATGTGACCTACCGAGACCGTCTGCCCGGAGAAATTCGCGATATTGCGGTCATCCCCTGGCCGGGAATAAAGGCGGCCAAACCGGTTCGCGTGCATGAGGACAATTGGGTTTTGCCAGGCTGTCCGGGTCAAAACGTCGGCGCTTTTGCTGCTTCGAAGCGGTTCGGGGTCGCCTGGTTCACAGCGGCTGGAGGCAAGGGTAAAGTACAGGTTGCATTTGCCGACAGTCCCGAAGCCGGTTTCGGCGAGCCGATCGATCTCGATCCGGAGCATACCCCGCGCGGCGAAGTCAAGATGGTCATGCTGGATGACGACCATGCCGCGGTACAATGGATTCGGACCACGCAACAGGGTCCCGGATTGCAAGTCGCCCTGATATCCACCGACGGCAAGCTGCTGGCCGAAAGCAGTCTGAACACACCGAGTTGGGAAACTCAATTCGAATGGCCGAATTTGCCCACCTTTACGAAGGCCGGCGATCAAATCTATTTCTGCTGGCTGGATACCCGGGCGGGACGCATTCATGTGGTGAAAATAGAATCATCGGTTGACCAGTAACCTGCAATCGATTTCGGGTGGTTTGTTATTGGCCATCGCCATTGCCGTCATGGGCTCATCCGCCCGGTCTGTTCAGGCCGGTTCGGCGCCGATGCCGTTTCAACCGGACAGCCTGCAAAACATCGAAAAGCGCTATGCCGGCCAGCCATTCCTGATGGTGCTGTGGTCGCTCGATTGCCCGCCTTGCCGTGAGGAACTGAAACTGTTAAGCGCAATCAAAAAGCGCAAACCCGATTTTCACCTGGTGTTGATTTCCACCGACACGCCAGAATTCTCCGAACAACTGACCGCGGTGCTAGCGTCCTATCGGCTCGACATCGATGAATCCTGGGTTTTTTCCGATGCCGGGACAAGCCGGCTGCGCTATGAGATCGACCCCGGCTGGTACGGCGAAATTCCGCGCAGCTATTTCTACGATCGAAGTCACCGAAGCGCCGCCGCCAAGCATCGTCAGAGACATTTGCGCGTCGTAGATTTGAGCGTTCCGAGGATAGGGTTGTCGGGCTTCGCTCCAGCTAAGACCACCGTCGGCGGAACGCGACAGATGGATCTCCGCCGCGAAGCGATCGGTGGTCTGATCGATATGCGTCATCCAGGCTGCGCTCAGAATACCGCCGCCAAGATCGAGCACTAACGGCGCCGCGGCTAAACTGTGCGATTCCGTTGCGATGGTGCGTGATTCCGACCGTCGATCGCATTGCTGTACGGCGAATCGAAAGCGCTGATCCGTCCGGACATTGTCTACCCAGCTTAAGAGCAACCGGTCGTCGGATGTCGTGCCGAGATACTGCTGGCGGCTGCCGGCCGGCGCGGGGGTTGAATTTTCCGGCACCAACACTTCGGACCCGAATGAATCCGCCGCGGATAAACCGAGCAACCCGGACAATAGGGTCGCAATGTGACAAAAATACGATCGAGTTTTCTGCTTCTTCATTATATTCTCCAATAATAGGGGGCACGACTTGTGCCGGTCCGGTCAGCAGGCGAGCGGTCCGCACATGAATCGTGCGTTGGATCCGGCGGAACCCAGTCAGCCCGTTTTCGCCATCTTCCAGATTCTCCGGCAGACTCTTCCTAACCTGACTGATCCCTTTCGCAATGACGATCCCGTACTCGCTCAATAACCCGCGTATTGGGTTAACCAGCG
>JBOICY010000315.1:0-9717 GCA_050740335.1 Methylococcales bacterium
TGATTATCATGACCAGTATCATGTAATTCAGGGAGCGTTACCGGGTACGTTCGGGTTTGACTCCGAGGAGTTGGAAAGCCTTTTGTTGCAAAGGAGTGGGACGGGTAGTGAGAATGATTTTGGCATCCGGGTTAAGTGGGATCGATGCGACGTTGTAGCAGACTGTGGTTAGATCAGCCAGCAGGGAGCGAAAGCTGTGGACGGGCATGCCGTTTTGATTTACTCCGGTGGCGTCTTTCTGCTTGGCGCGGTCCGAGCGCTCGGCGGGATGAACCGGTAAAGAGTGGGCTGGGCGCAGGTCTTCGATCTCTTCATCGTCGAACAGCAGGGGTTTGAGCTTCTGGTGCATCTGCCATTCTGCCCGTAGTCAGCCAGCCTGCACAGGAACACGGGCAGGCCCGTACCCGGTCGGCGTTCCAATGGAAGATCGGCCTTCCTTCCGGTCGACCGTTTTGAGCGAACGGAAAGCTCGCTCAACGGACAGGCCAAACGCTTGTAGGCGTGCACCGTCCCGGTGGCCGAGAGTTCCGTTGGAGTGGTGTCGGTACGCAGTACGTAAATCCCATCCAACGCGGCTTCGGCTTCAATCTGTTGGGGCTTGCGGAGGTAGGCGAAGGGCTCGTGGGTGACGGGGCAAGCTCGAAGTGTTTCGCCATCTTGAAGCGCGCGATGACTTTCCCGACCCGCAAGCCGATGGCGGCTTCCCCGCGCAACGGTGTCCGGTCACCCGGGTCGAGGTCAGGTCGCAGAGAACCCAGACTCCACCGGCAAGATGACGCCTCGCCAGGCGCCGTTCAATCCCCGCCTGAGTCTTGCCTGCCGCCAGTCCAATGTTCGATACCGATTCTGCCGCGCCAATCCCTCAAGACCGACCAAGAGCGGCAGCGACGTCACCGCCCGTTCGCCGTCCAGCATCCCCCAAGTGGCCAGCTTCGAAGCCGGTTCCACCACCCGCATCACGACCATCGCCTCCAACAACGGACGCAAGCGAAGCGGCGCCGCGTCGAACCACCCCGATCCCCCCGCCCGCAAGGGACCCAACAGCGCCGCCACATGCCCGTGAGGAAGTGAGCGTTCGAGGCAGTCATGACCTCGGAAGCCGCGGACGCCGCCGCGTAACCATACGCGGAAATGCTCGACCCGTTGCGACGACCAATGGGTCAGGATCGCCAAGGTGCGTTTGCGGATTTTGCCGTGGTCGCGGAAGGATTCGCGCAGCAGTACGGCCGCAGCCGAGTTGCGGTTGGGGACCGATTCGATGTACAGGGTAAATAGTTACACCATGTAAGCCAATAACGCAGTAGAAAAATCATCACTATACAGGGGTACACTATCGGCCAAAAAAATAGCCGAAACGCCCGTCAGTGCTCGGTTTCGTCTATTCTAGGGTGTCTAAGTTGGGTCTAAATAGAATGCTGCGCTACTCCCGGTGCTGGCCACCGAGCCGGGGTAGGTGAAAAACTCAAGTAACGGTCTTGGGTTTTGCTGTTCCTTCCAAGAGGAACATTCCGGACCACATCGCTCGCGAGATGCGCCCGCGCAAATCGGGCGGCGGGTTACTGCTCAGGTATCTTGTGCCGTCACGAGTCAAGCGGCGACCGGCCGACGATGTCTCGATCAATCCCAGCCTTACGAGATACTCGGCCACCTCTATGAAATCCTGTGGATGAGTAAGGCCGAGTGCCTGTTTCAGCGTTGCCTCAGAAGCAACTCCGTGGCGCTTGAGGTATTTCAGAAACCGTATCGCCAAATTATCGAGCCCGTTGTAGTCGATGTTATGCTCCTCGTAAAACTCTGCGATGCTCTCCGCAGTCATGAGCGCTGCCGCATCGCGGATCGAGGGTGTACCGTCGATCCTCTGCGAAGCCAGGAAAAAGAAATGCGGACGCAGCCTTTCGGTCAAGTCCCGCACGCTGCGCCGCGGATTACAGCGAGCACGCGCGGCTATCTCGTAACAGCAATCGCGGGAAAGCTCGGCACCATCCAGACTTTCTTTACCGTGGAGCCAGAAAATGCCAGCCTGCTCATGCAAGGTGTACGGACGCAGCCATGTCTTATTCGGACGACTTTGGAACGCCTCGGAGAGTTTGCCTTGATCGGTTGTTGCGAGCAGAAACACGACTCGGCTGAAGTCGTAGAGCGTATTGTCGATCGAGGTCACCCTGCGATCATCCATTGCGCTGAGCAGAACTGTCGCTACGGACGTCGAGATTCCGTGAACTTCGTCGATGAAGATCAAAGCGGGATCGACCAACACCAGTCCAGTCCCGGTAGCGTCCGGCACTAGACCTTCCTGTGTCAATCTTTCCAACAAATCGACCGGGCGCCGCAGGTCGGAACCATTGAAGAACAGCGATTCACGATTGAGCAGAGTTTCGCCGATCTTGTGCGCCAGGGTACTTTTGCCAACGCCAGCGGGACCGACCAGAAGCTTGTCGGAGAATCGGACCCCGGTGGCCTTCGAGAACAATGCCTGTTTCACCAGTATTTCGACCGCCTGGTACTGCCCGATTATGCCCAAGGCATTGATTGCCGGCGGCCATTCTTCGTCTATGCTTGAAAATGTTTGGGTGGTTGGCTTTTCAGGGAAACCACTGCTTGAACTGCCGATGCCTGATAAATTCCCGGAACCATCCGAGGGTCGTGTCGGGGCGGAGGGCTGATCAAAAAGGTTTATTTGAACCGGCCGTTCGACCTCGGGCTTTGAGGGTGTTACGGAAACAGGGGTTCCAGGAGGTACGGCGGGTTCCGGAATGGCGCTACCGTTTGGCGTGCCGGTGCCGGTCGGAGAAGATGGATTCCATTCGAGCAGTTCGGCGATGTCCCGCTCTCCGAGGATTCGGTGAGTAATCGGCCGGGACAATTGGGAGGAGATTCTTTGTTCAGACCCATCAGCTGCGCGCCGAAATAACACGCTGACAACGCAGCCGCTCGTTTGAATTTTCGTGGCTGTTCCCGTTTCTCGATTGAAGAGTTCGGTCAGCCAGCCACCCCAGCGAACCCGATTAGAGCGGTCCATGGTGGGATCACCTGAACGAGCCTGTGCCGCGCGGGCGAGTTTTATTTCAACATTTCGCATCGGGGTATGGATAACGGCGAGTTGCTTAGCATTGCTGCAGCTGCCAACCCGTCCTCGACCGCTTCCAGCGTTTGCTCGACCTGTTCCACGGCATGCATGACTCGATGGGGCTTGTTCTTAAGCTGATCGGCATCGGACGCCTTTACTTCCGAGGCGATCAGATGGAAAGTTGCGCTGGCTTCGTCTTCCCAGAGAATCAACAGATCGCAACGATCCTCGAACGAGCGTGACCCGGTGCGCAACCACAACCGGGCCAGTGGATGATCAACTGAAAGTACGAGAGCGCCCGGGTAGCGACGCTGAAAGTCGCGTGCCGTAAACAGCAGTCCGGCGAACCCGATGACTTTCTTGTAGTCCGGTTGCCCATCCTGTTTCTTGATGATTGACAGGATACCGCTGCCCAATAATCGTGCGCCTTGATGTAGCAGACGACATGTGTGCTCCGGAGTCACCGTGAGATTGCAGCGGGCAAACACGGGTCTGATCAGGCGAGCGACGGAGCCGAAGTCTCGGCTGGCCAGAAAAGTATCGCGCATGCCTGCGCGTCGCTCCCAAATCCGGACCGATTGCATCCCCGCTTCTAAAGGCAGTGCCCGATCAGCCAGAAAAAGCCCGCGAGCCGCCGGTTGCTCGCCCTGAAGAATGGCATCAGTTGTTTGCGCCAAAGCTTCCGCATCAGCGTAAGCATGCGGTGTAGCGTCCCGCTGACGCCCCTCGAGAGCATCCATCAAAAGCAGGAATTCGCTGAATGGCGACTCGCCGGGCTCCGGCTGCAGTGAAATCCGGCCCGATCGATGGTCCACCTTGATTCCATAACGAATGCAGAATGGACTCATGGGCAGGCTGCGACCAGCGCCACGGCGGCGGAGCTGAATGGTCGATTCGTCGAAGATGGCAGCTACATGGCATGGTCTTTCCCGGTTCCGTTTCACAATGTCAGCAAGTTCCGGTTCTTCAGACAGACACCTTTGATCAATGTGGAGTTGAAGCCGACCTGAGGCGATTTTCTCCTGGACCTCGTCTTCCTTCCTGGTATCACTGAATGTCAATGCAGAACGTAGACGGTCCGTGTGCTGACTGCTGGCGTAGATGGAAACTTGAACTCCCGATAATCGTTGGCCCCCACGGTAACGGTGTTCGTTCAGAAGCCGCACCAGTTCCATCAACATGCGCTCCGGTTTCGGTGGGTTGATCAGCGCCACCCGCAGCGGGTAGGGATGGTTCCGGTGAAGGATGACGAACTGATCGAGTGCTTCACGAAGAGTCTCCGCGCCGTCCGAACCAGAGCAAGCGTTGATCAGGTTTTCAAAGACTGGCAGCCCTTCGATCTGGCTGGCGAGCGGTAGTAGTTGGTTCAAACCTTTCCCGGACGGAAGGCTGCTCAACCGCACTACGGACAGAAACTGTTCCGGACGCTCCAGTTCCTTGCGGATAATCTCGCGGGCCTCCGGCGTCGGGTTGGTGGTTCTGGTGAGTCCACGCAGCAGGGTCGATAGCCGTTCGTTACGCCATAGATGAAGCGGATGAGTCGGAAGCAACCCCGCCTTGGCCGCAGCTTTTCCGTTCGGCAGACGGACATGGATCTGGACGATATCCAACGCCAGCAGAACTTCGAGGGTTCAAAGCGCCCAGTCGTGTGCATCGGAAGCCATAACCAGGTAGTTTTCTTGGACTTCCCGGTATAAGTGGGAGGCCAATTCGAGATAACGTCGGATATTTCCGAGCATTTCTGGACAACCGTCCAGCCAGGGTCTGGCCTGGTAAACCAATATTCCGAGGTGTGGCAGTAACGCGCCGCGCACCGCGCGAAATTCCCGCCAGGTCGAAGCTAATGTTGTGGTGTGCCCGATCAGTTCGGGTAAGTCCTCATCCCAGGCAGCGAGTAAAGCTTCCAGGGGAAGAATTTCGCCGTCGATAGTCACCGCCCGGTCCGGCCTCACGAAATCAGGTGAGCGGTCGGCGGCACCTGCCAACGCGACCGATAGATCGCTTTCCAGGGTGTCCAGGAATCCACCCCAATTCTCCTCGCTGCAAGCCGCTTCCCCAAATGATCATCGCCGAATAATTCCTCATCGACCAGCAGGCCAAGAGCCGGAAGCGCCAGTAGCGGTGCGCGGTTCCCTTCCGCCGGTATCAGTGCATCCCAACGAGCCATAAAATCGGCGCAGGATTCCAGCGAAAGCAGCGCCTCCAGTTCCGAATTACGGAGTAATTCGGATAGGAGTTGACGGTGCACTTCCGGTGAACCCGGATGGTGCTTCGGTAGATGGACGTGGGCGTACTCGATCAGAGCGCGTGCAAGATCAACGCTGGCCGGGCGAGCGAAGTGACCGAGGGTATGTACGCCAGCATTGTAGCTGCCGGCGAGAGCGATGGTGCGAGGATGCCGCCTGCGATCGTTGCGCCACTCCGCAGCAATGTGGAGGTCATCGGCAAACTCCCGAATATCCGCTAACCCCGTTCTGCGCGCGATTTCTTGGAGGTCCGTGGCAGTCACGCCCAGTCCGGAAACAGTGATTGAAAACTCCGCCGCGGCGAAGGCGCTATCATTGGCAAGTATTTTGAAGAATGTTTCTACGTCGATCGGCGGTAAACCCTCCCGAGCAAAATCGTTTTCGCAATGCAGCTTGCCGCGAATCCAGTAGGCGATCGCAATCGAAACATACTCGGCTGTAATCATCGCGTAGTTTGTCTCATGCCATCTGGTCGGGCGTTAAAGAGAAAAGAACCAAGCCGTCGGAGGGTTCCCAAGCGAACCCCAGATGGATGGCAAGTTGTTTAAAAACCTCACGATTGGCACGCAGATCGGTATCTTCGTCCAAAGGGCTATAACCGTTCCGTCGAAGCGTCGCGTGGTCTCCGGGCAGTAGCCCGAGTACGAGTCGCCAGTGCGCACGAAGTCGTTCTGCTACCTCATCGATCGTGATGATTTCTCCTTGCTCGAGAATGCTCAGCAACAACACTCGCATGGTGTCGGGCACGGCGCGAAAAAACTTCTGGACGGTGCCACGAGGTTGAACCCACCCGATGCGTTCCGAAAAATCCCGGAAATGTGCCTCCATCTCCTTGCTCACTTTTCCCTTGGCGTCGAGGCTTTCCAAAACCCTCCGGCTTTCTTGATCCACTGCGGTGTCTTGATTGGTATTCAGCCATAGCTGCACACTCCGTCCGAAGAGCCCGATCTGCCGCGCATAACAGGTTGATGCCTGAGTTCTGATGCGTGGATGGGATTCACCAGCGAAATCGCTGAAGAAGATGCTTTCCGCCGCCCCTGGGATGCGGCGAATCTGATAGCCAAGCAGCCAGGAGCCAAGCCCAATGATCAGTTTCCTTAGATCGTATGATGAAGATCGAGCAAGAATGTTCTGCGCGAGACGGAGCAGGCTAGCTGTCTGCAACTCCATGAGACTACTCACGGCGGCGATCCGCGATAGTGGTGGATCGCCGCAGAGTTCAGCAATTTTTTCCGGATAATCAATTTCCTCGCCAACGACGAATGGTTTGCCGACTACCGCCAACGGAGCAGATGCCTGAGCTGCAATGGTACCCACCAATTCGAGAAACCGACGACCAGATTCGGTTTCATTCAGCACAAGCCACACGAAGGCTCCGGCATTTCCATGATTCTTGGATCGATTACCGAGGTAGTCGAGAGACGGGGTGCTGTAATCACAACTGAATGTTGTGTAGGGGGGAAACGATGCACTTGCCGCCGCGTCCCCGTCATTCTTGAAAGCCACATTGAGATGGCTACGGAGTAACTTCAAACCCTCAAGGTCTATCGCGGGAGAAAGAATCGGGTCCGTACAGCCGCGAAGTCGGTCATACAAAGTTTCGGCCACATATTCGTCGCCAGGCTGTTTTGGAGCGGCCTTTGGAGTCGTTGCCTTGTTGAGCAACTCGAGTGCGCGATATCGCTTGTGAAGGCACAGTAGAAAGCTCGTCGTGAAGTGTACGGGATTCATCCGCCGAGGCAGGTAGCCGAGGGAAGCGATCAGCAGTGATCTTATTCGTTCTTGGTCCCTGTTAGCCACTGGTCCGCGTCTCTTTCTTAATGGGCTTTCTGAACGCGTTCATACCGTCGGCCATCGGCGCTGATCTCAATTTCGGCCAGTTCGCGTCGCTCCAGGTGAGCGGAAAGGACTCGCCGTTCGGTCACCGGATTAGCCGAGTGAAGAGATTCAAGAAAAGCAGCGAGTCGGAATGTGTCTCGCTCTGGCAGCAATTTGCGCGGCAATCCGCGCCGAAGTTGCTGCAAGGTCATGTAAAGGGGGAAAACCAAACGCAAACTTGCTCGAATGCCCGGTCGTCCTTTAGGCAAAGAAGCAAATGATCAGGTTTATACTCAGGCATGCCTTCCCGAAGTCGCTTTGGCAGCTGCGGACGGAGCACTTGCAGTCGCTCCTCAGACACATGCCGGTTCGCTAGGAAAGATCGACTGGGCTGTTCATGAAATCGGTGTCCGTTCCAAAGGTACAAATTGTTCTGAGAACCTGGAAAGCTGACTGGACAATAGGCTCGATTTATTGCCTCGATCAGTTGTCTCTTCACGCCGGGATCATCGTCCCGGTGCTCATGCAAGAGGCGGCGAAATTCTCGCGAGTCGCAGTCCTCGAGATCAAAACAGTGATTGCCAGACTTATGCTCGAAGTAAAAGGCACGCTTCAGTGCCTTGAACCCTCCTCGGTCCAGCTTTACAGCGAGTTGGGGGCACGGGATGCCAAAAGCCCAGTCATCCGCGGAAGTTTTTTCCCCATCTTCGATTATTGAATCCCAGATGGGATGGCTACTGGAGGCGGGATCAGTGACTCGCAAATTCCGGATTAGGGCAAATCGCTCGTCTGTCATGAAGAGAACCTCGGAGTACCAGTTTCCGGTATTCGAGGACATGGGCGGCTCCATGTCCGATCGATACCCGAGCACCATTCGCGACAGCATGATCCATAGTTCACGAATGCTGGCACGGAATCCCAGATCACAAAGGCGCTCAAATAGGGATAGAACTCGATCCTGAATCTGGGGATGTCGCAGTTTGATTAGATTAAGCGCGAGCCCCTGATCTGATTCTGGGCGTACTGCGTCAAGGTCACTGTCATTCAGAATTTTCGCTAGCATGCGTCCACCGAACTCGCGATGCAGCGGATTACGGAGACTCAAGTCGAGAACAAGTAGCTCTCCGTCCGAATCCGTCGATGCATCCGGTCCGTAGGTGAGGCGATTTCTGCAGTAGTGATCCAACGTGTATGCCTGCTTAGGGAGCGTCGCACGGGCAGCGGGCCGTAACAGATGGAGAGGATACTCATTGATTGCGATGCAGAAAGGCACACCTGCTGCTACCGCCTCACGCCAGCGGTCAAGCACTGGACGAATATCGTTCCGCCGCATCAGCGCCGTAGCATCCTCCACAACGATGGCGCCGCACTCCCGAAGGACCGGTGCCAATTTTCGAAGGATATGCGTTTTGCCATCGCCGGCATTTCCGGTTAGGAAAATGCTGGTGCCTTGGCGCACTTCGCGCGCGATGAAGCCCTCGATCGGAAAATCCACGTGAATTCTGGTCAAGTCGTCCTCGGTCAACGCGTCAGAAGTGGTTTTTGGTCCCGAGGCGGCGATCTGGCGCCAAAAGATCAGCGCGGGTGACTCGTCCTGGTTGGATAGCCGTGTGTGACTTTTCCCGTGCTGTCATCTCCGTGTGTTGCTCGGAAACACAAGTGGTCTCCGGCGATGACGGAACGCGGTCACTCAACTTCCAAGGCGAGGAAGTGAGAAGCTCGGTCATGCTGGAAGTGTGGCCCATTCGCGATCGCAACCACCGATTGGACCAATAGGAGACAATTCGGTCAGTCGCATCGCGGAATTGTTCCGAACGCAGCAGGTAATCCGGCAGGCGGGGGTGCGGGCATTCAGAAAATCCCTGGCCTGTGGCGCTAATTCCGCTGCGTAGATCAGTCTTTCCCTTTTGTGCTGCATCAGTGTATCGGGCGGAAAGCCGAGTGCACGCAACCCGGCGACCAGCTTTCGAAGTTTTGGACTAGGGCCTTCTCCGAATATACTGTTGACGTCGCGGAATTCCAGGCAATATCCCATGAATTTTTCGACCGCGCTGCGCGTTTCATCGAGAAATTGCCGCGTGCCATAGCCCTCGGTTCGCCCCACTCGTCGATAGCCCAGTTCGGATTGATCGGCGTTGATCAACCCGGCGGGTAATCGAATCCGCTCGTACTGACTGCTGCCTTGCGTATAAAGGCTCGTGGTTCCGAGGTATACAAGCGTGTTGTCTCGAACAACCGGCGAATTCTTGAGTTGTGAGGAGATGATTGAAGGATCGGAGTAGGTCCGCCGATAGTCATCGGCAATCCGGGGTGAGAACAGCAACAAAGCAGCCAATTTGCCGGCTAGAAGGTGCTGATAGGGCGGAATAGCCCCGCACGTGCTGATCTCCAACATATTATACTCTAAGCTGGCACAATATGAGATTTTATAAAGCCAATTGTGATAATCTTTCGGAATGACCACTCATCATTGGACCAAGGCCATGATAAAGCTTGTATTCACAAACGCAGAAAAGGACGGCTTGCAGCGCGAACGCCATCCTCACCCGGACTCGTGTGTACGGCTCAAGATGGAAGTCGTTTGGT
>JBOICY010000316.1:0-3362 GCA_050740335.1 Methylococcales bacterium
CTATTGGGATTGGCTGCAGACGGGACGGCGCCCTGATGATATCAGCTGGTATATCAAGGCCTTCACCGGCAACGACGACTTCGTCAGGGGTGAAATAACCCCGGCCTACGCCACTCTCGACGAACGCTACATCCGCAAGATTTACTCCCTGAACCAGGATCTGCGGATTTTTTTCATTTTACGAAACCCTCTGGAACGAGCCTGGTCGGCCGCGCAAATGGGTCTGGCAAGACTGCAGATCACCCGGGAAGAAGCAAGCGATCAGTGGTTTAGCGATGTCTTTCGCTCCCGGGCCTCGCTGGCGCGCGGTGACTACGAAACAACCCTGCGCCGTTGGAGGCGGCTGTTTCCTGCCGAGCAAATCTTGATTCTGTATTACGAACATTTAAAGGGAAACCCTCGAAAACTCCTGGCTGAAACCGCTGAACATCTGGGGGTTGACCCGGTTTTTTTTGGCGCTCTACCGGAAATCGAAGTCGGGCGTAATATCACGCCGGCTGCCGTACCCAAGTACGTAAATTACCCTTTGACCGAGCCCTTCGCCGCCGAACTGAGGCGTTTATACGCGGACAAAATCGCCTCGTTGTCCAGCTACCTGCATAAGGATTTGTCCGGCTGGCTGGATGTTCCGGTTGCAGGACCCGGAGATGGAGTTACTTGATAGAAACATTCGCCGGTTCAGTTTGATAGCGCCTGACCCGGCATTACGAAGGCGGTGCGGTTACTCAACGGATTCCGTTCAAAACCAACCGAGCAAATGACAGGCAAGGTTATTTCAATTCTGGGCATGCACCGGAGCGGGACTTCCTGCTTATCGGGGATGCTCGAAAACGCCGGGCTCAACCTGGGCGCCGTTTCCAGGCAAAACCCTCATAACATAAAGGGAAACAATGAAAACCAGGGAATCGTGGCGCTTCACGAAGCCGTGCTTGCGGCCAACCAGAGCAGTTGGGATGCACCGCCGGTCGCGGGATGCCGATGGAATCCTGAACATCTTGAATGGCTGTGCGGATTACTTTTGGACCATTACCATCTGGAAAACTGGGGCTTTAAAGACCCCAGAACTCTCTTCACTCTCGAAGGCTGGCTCGAGGTTGCGCCCGGCATGAAGTTCATCGGAACCTTCCGCCATCCCTTGGCTGTCGCCGCGTCGCTCATGGCCAGGGGAGGAGGGTTTGCCGGCCGGTATTTGGATTTGTGGTACCTTTATAATCGCCGTTTGCTCCGCTTTCAGAAACTATTCGGCTTCGATCTGGTGAGTTTCGATGATCCTCCCGAGGTCTATGTGGAGCGGGTCATCGAGGCCGCGAAAAACCTCGGACTAAACCCCGTTCGAAGCGCATTGACGTTCTTCGAGGACGCGCTGCGCACCCATCAAGGGGGAGAAATCACGCTGTCTTTGCAGGTGGAGATTTTATATCGCGAGCTATTGGAGAGAGCTTTGTGATGCTGCGATTTTTCCGGGAACCGGTGGACCTTTCTTTCGTCGTAGTCACTTATAATATGGAACGGGAACTGCCGAGAACGCTGCAGTCGCTTAGCAAGAGCTATCAGCTCGGCACGAATGGAATAAATTACGAAGTGTTGGTAGTTGACAGCGGTTCACGTCCGCCCTTCGGAAGTGAACGCGTGGAAACCTATGGCGGATATTTTCGCTATATATACCTGGAGAATGCGCCGCCGTCACCAGCCTATGCATTGAACCAAGGTGTAAAGCAGTCGCGCGGCTCGATCGTCTGCCTGATGATTGACGGGGCCAGAATCGCTTCCCCTGGAATTGCCCGGTGGGCTGTGTCGGCATTCCTGACATTTGACGATCCTACCGTCTCGGTATTGGGATGGCATCTCGGGCCGCAGTCGCAAAATTTTTCTATCAATCAAGGGTATAATCAGCAAAGGGAAGATGCGTTGTTACAAGAAATCGGATTTCCCGGTCACGGTTACAAATTGTTCGATATCTCTGTATTCGGCGGTTCATGCGAAGCGGGATGGTTCTCACCTATCGCGGAAAGCAATGCGATCTTTCTGCGCAAAGAGACCTACTGGAAGATCGGTGGCTATGATGAACGATTCGATTTGGCAGGGGGCGGACTGGTCAATCTGGATTTCTATCGCAGAGCGGTGCTGCGGGACCAATCGGAATTGGTCATTCTGCTCGGCGAAGGCGTCTTTCATCAGATCCACGGTGGCATTGCGACCAACGTTTCGGACCAGCAGTTGAAACGGAACCTTCAGACATGGCGGGCGCAATATAAAGAGATCCGCGGCGAAGAATTCGCGCGGCCGAAAAAACAACCCATTTATCTCGGAACGATACCGGAGAACGCCCTCGCATCAATAGGGGAATCCGCTCGAAAAGCTGTGGTAAACCGCGTTGAATGGGAATAACAACATTCCTGCTTTCATAATCCGGCTCGACCCGGCAACGACAGAGGCTTTCATTTCGGAATAATGCGCGTTACAATTCTTACTCATTCGTCCCGGGAGCGCGACACGCCATTTTCCGGGGCGGCGGTCATCGTGACCGAGCAAAAGTAGATTCAACCCAGATAGTATATAGGCTACCGGAAGCTCCAGCACACACAGGCTGTCGAACGACAGACGGCCTTGCAAGAGGAGGTCGAATATTGGCAGGCGGGGCTGCGGGATCTTATTCATCGTCAAGATCCGTCCCTTAGAATTTTCACTCGTTTTTATTTGAGTCACATCCTGAAACCATGCAATTGATCGTTCTGGGAATGCACAGAACAGGCACTTCCGCGCTCACGGGGCTACTGAATCTGATGGGCGCTTATGTTGGACCAAAGAAACGTTGTATAGGCGCTAACGATGAAAATAAAAAAGGATTTTGGGAGCGGCGGGATGTTGTAAACCTGAATCAGAAAACGCTGAGATCCTGTGGCGCCGATTGGTATAGAGTATCCGGCCTGAACCTGGATTCCCTGCCCGACATGAAGCGTTTCAAGAAACGGGCTGCCGGGATCATTGAGGATATGGACAGACATCGGCCGTGGGTAATGAAGGATCCCAGACTTTGTCTATTGTTCCCGCTCTGGAAAGAATTTTTGCAGACTCCGGTGTGCGTGCACACCTACCGCAGTCCAATCGAAACTGCGGGATCGCTTCAGGCACGAAATGGCTTTTCCATCAATGCCGGAATCGCCCTCTGGGAAAAATACAATCTGGACGCGCTGGATGCAAGCCAACACCTTCCCAGAATATTGATTCATTACAAAGATTTACTCAAAAGGCCTGTTGAAACTGTTGAGAAATTGTATAATGGATTGTCCAGCTTGGGAGTACGCGGTCTGAAATTACCAGAACATGCCCAGATATCCTCTTTCGTTGACTCTAGTCTGTAC
>JBOICY010000317.1:0-1986 GCA_050740335.1 Methylococcales bacterium
GTGGAAAACCTGCTTCGGACTGGATACCGTCCAGCAAACATCCGTTAAGTGGCCAATGAGAGAAAGGTGATATGCCAATGAAGGTAATCAAAACAAAAGGTGAAGACGGATATTTCGGATAGCTGAACGCTTCTTTTTATCCGCTATCCAGGCATCGGGTAACAATACCTTTTATTCAATGATAAATATGCAATGAAAAGGTTCGAATGGATCGGTTTCCTGTTGCCGGGCGCGTTGAACTGTCTACCGGCCCTGGCGGACTTGCAGCGCGTCTCTCGCTGTCCAGCGATGGCCTGGAGCGAACCTACGACCTTTTTGTACCCCGGACCGCCGGCAAGGAGCCTTTGCCGAACGCTGAATTTACGCATCAGACCGGAGGAACGGAGCCTGATCGACCGTTCGGCCAAAGCACGAGGAAAGAACCGCACCGAATTTCCTGTGAGACTGCACCTGCCGCCCAACCCGAACGAGCGCTTAGAAAAGACAATAAAGACTTCCGCCTCAGGGGACGAGCAGTAACGCTTTCTCCCCGACCGGATGGCGGCCTACCAGCACGAGGCTTGCAGTTCAGCCTGGAAAAGATTATATTTTTATATAATCTTTTCCAATGGAGGTGCACCATGTACACAACCAGTCTGCGCAAGGTTGGCGGCTCGATCATGCTGGCCGTACCGCCTGCCATCCTCGATCTGCTCCACCTCCATCCCGGCGCAACGGTCGGGTTGGCCGTCGAAAAGGGCCGTCTGGTGGTCGAGCCAGTCCGACGCCCGCGCTATACCCTGGACGAGCTGCTTGCTCAATGCGATGCATCGGCCGAAGTCAGCGTGGAAGATCACACCTGGATGAATGGCAAGCCAAGTGGTGACGAGCTGCTGTAATGGAGCGCGGCGATATTTACCTGGTGTCGTTGGACCCGACATCAGGCCATGAGCTACAGGGCACACGTCCGGTCCTGATCGTGTCTCCGTCGGCGTTCAACCGGCTGACGAAAATACCGGTCGTACTTCCCATTACCAGCGGGTGTAACTTCGCCCGCACGGCCGGCTTTGCCGTATCCCTGACGGGCGCAGGAACAAGCACAACGGGCCTTGTCCGGTGTGACCAGCCCCGCGCCCTGGATCTAGCCTCGCGCAATGCCCGAAAGCTGGAAACCGTGCCGCCGTCCATCATGGATGAAGTGTTGGCGAAGATCGCTCCGCTTTTCGAGTGAAAGCCACGAATGGCGAAATCAATTTGATTGCCTCTGACGCGATTCGGCTGTCCTTGGTTACAACCAATGTAAATCGAATTCCCGGGTGTTGTGTTTTAGGGCTATCGGGGTAGACTGGAGTCTCGGGCGGACCGGGCTTTGAATAGTCCGGTCCGATCCAATTGTTTTACTTTCGGAAGGACAGCGTTCGATGCACGACTATTTTTTTCTGACCGCGGTTCAGGTATTTCCACTCCAGCTCTTCACGACCCGCGCGTTGAACAAGGGAGCACCGGATACGGGAATCTGGCGCTTGCTATGGGCGATCGAGTGGGCCTGCCTGGCGCTGGTGCTCGCCGGTTTCGTGACAGTTCAGTTCTGGTTGGTCCAGATCGCGATGAAGGCCTGCCTGGTCGTGTTCCTGTTGCGCGGGGTGGTCCGCTGCTGCGGTCTCGGGTTGGCGGGATTCGCGAAAATGGTCGGAACCGGTCTCGCGGTCTTCGGTCAGGTGGCGGGCGCTTTTCTGATGGCGTTCCTCGAAGCTGTGCCGGAGGCGCTATCGGAGGCGGTCGAGTCGGAGCCGGAGTCAACGGGCTACCACATCGGTCCAAGTGGCCTCGGCGCCTACAATTATTCCACTGGCCGTTACGATTATGAATTCGGCCTTCGAATCGCCCAGAGTACCGACAGGAACTTGATCGCGAACAGGATGATCGAGGTGGTGATGACTGTCGCGATGGAATAGGAGGAGAACAACAGGATGAAGGGCAGCGTCGCGTAGAGCAGCATCAGGAGCA
>JBOICY010000318.1:0-96223 GCA_050740335.1 Methylococcales bacterium
ACATTTACCTGGACGACGGTATGCTTGCCGCGCTGTCGGAAAAAAAACAAAAAGAACAGCTGCACTTTGTTTCACTGATGGCCAAACCCAGTCTCCGCCGATTCTGGGAACGGGCATTGATGCCGGCCTTTATCTACTTTTTCAAGTTAATCTATCCCTTCGCGCCGTCCAATTCCGGCAATCCGCGCTTTGCTGTCGCGGCAGGCGGTTGCATTCTGCTGGACACCCAAACCATTCATGCGATCGGTGGCCTGCAATCGATCAAGAACGCGATCATAGACGACTGCGCGCTCGCGAAAAGAATCAAGGGGAAAGGCTACCGGACCTGGACCGGCCTGACCCGGAATGTGCACAGCCAAAGGCCTTATGAATCCTTATCCGATATCTGGAACATGGTTGCCCGTACGGCCTATACCCAACTTCGCTATTCGTTCATTCTGCTCGGGCTGTGCACACTGATCATGATCATGATGTTCCTTCTGCCTGTATTCGCCCCCTTCTTGGGTAACCCGAAGTTGATCATGATAGCAACCTCGTCCTTTCTACTCATGGCGGCGAGCTATCTGCCGACCCTTTATTTCTACGAGCGCAATCCTGCCTGGGTATTCGGTTTACCAGCGGTCGCCGTGCTGTATCTCGGGATGACCTGGACTTCGGCGTGGCGCTACTGGAACGGGGAAGCGAGCCGATGGAAAAACCGGGTCTACGAAAAGCGGACGTAGTCCGAATAGGCTTGAATACAGTTCTCGACAGGGAATCACCGAATCCGATCGATTATCTGATCATCGGACAGGGCCTTGCCGGCTCGATTCTGGCCTGGCTGCTCGAACAACATCAACAGGAAGTAGTAATCGTCGACAACGGTCACGAAAATTCGGCCTCGAGAATCGCCGCGGGAATCGTCAATCCGGTTGCGGGCCAACGGTTGGTCAGGCATCCCCGGGCCGAAACCTGCCTGAGCCGAGCCCGCGCCTTTTATACAATGCTCGGGGATTTTTACAACCAGACTTTTTATGCTGAACGGCCCATGATCCGTCTTTTCTACTCCGATAAAGAGAGTACGATCTGGACCGAAAGGAAAACCGACCCGGCAACCCTCGCTTATCTGGGCGAACGATTTAGTGAGCACGAGGTCTGGCCGGTTCCCGCGAATCGAACTGGCGGCTTCCATCAGAAAGGCTGCGGTTATCTGGATACGCGCCGATTCCTGGATGCAATTAGAAAGCACTTCAAATCAAGGAGCCGGCTCGTCGAGCAGGAATTTTCGTGGAATCAGATTAGGCCCGATCAAGCAAATATCGTCTGGAACGGGCGTAGAGTCGGACAGGTGATCAGTTGCGAAGGCTTTCGCGCGGGCAGCAACCCGTATTTTTCCTGGCTGCCGTTTCAATTCTCCAAAGGCGAGATCCTGACCCTTCAAAGCGCGGTCAGCCTGCCCGAAGCAATCGTCAATCACGGCAAGTGGCTGCTTCCCTTGAACGGGCGGGTGTTCAAATGCGGCGCTACCTACGAGTGGCAATCCCTGGATACCCGAGCCTCGGACTCGGCACGCGAATTACTCTGCTCAACGGCACGCGAGTTGCTCATCCGGAACACGGATTTCCGCGTGCTCGCGCAGGAGGCCGGCATACGCCCCGGAAGCCTGGACAAAAACCCCTTCGCCGGAATGCACCCCGCATTCCCGAGGCTCGGGATATTCAATGGCTTCGGATCGAGAGGTGTGTTAACCATTCCGCATTACGCCGAGCGCTTCGTCCAGCACCTTTTGTACCGCACAGCCCTGCCACCGGAAGTCGAACTCGGCCGATGCCTGAAAAATTATGAGGCTGGTTGAGTTCGCGCACGAAATAATCTCCGCGGTCCTACGCCCCGGCGATATCGCAATCGATGCGACCGTCGGTAACGGCCTCGACACACTGTTTCTCGCTCACCGCGTAGATTGCGATGGATTCGTCTACGGTTTCGATATCCAGCCCGAAGCGATCCGCATCGCTCGATGCAAATTGCACCAGGCCGGATTGGAAAACCGCGCCCGGCTGGTGCTCGGAAGTCATGCGGATCTCGAGCGGCATATCGCGAACGAACACAGGCCGCGGGTTAAAGCAGTCATGTTCAACCTCGGATATCTTCCCGGAGGCAATCGAACCATTCGCACGACCCCGAAATCCGCTTGCATCGCGCTCGAATCGGCCTGTTCGCTGTTATCCGGAGGCGGGCGGATCACCGTGCTCTGTTACACGGCCCATCCAGGCGGGCGGACGGAAACGGACCAGATCAAGAAGTTCGTGACGAGCCTTTCCGGTGATTTTCGGTTTACTGTCCACAGCCCCGAAAACACCTTGAAAGCCCCGCCGGAACTGATCGTGATAGAACGCTGTAATGCTCGAGACTAGTATCACAACACACTTATTATGAAACATAATGTCGCGGTATTTTCCGATCCGCATGCTCTGGGTTGAGTATATTTCAGCATAAGTTATCTTTCGTTATTTATGAGTCTCTGTACGAGCCCTGCCCTTTACCCACAAGTCAAAACTACGCAAGATCAGAAAATGTAAGTAATTGTTTTTGTTCAGAACAAGCTTCTCCTCCAAGTGATCAGCGATTTCTACAAGTCATTAATTTATATGAGTGTAATTATTTATGCGTAGAGGGCAGGGCTAGACCCCGGTCGCGAACACCGGACTCCCGCTGGCATGCGGATAGTCAGGCAGGATTCCAGTTCTTCCTGGACTTTCTTCAATTCTGCGTGATTAACGTATAATGAGCCCTACTTCGAACATGAATTCGACGGCTCCGGACCGTTCCCGGATTTTTCCAAGCACGGTTATGGGTATCGAAATGTTATGGGTATCGAAATAGAGCGTAAATTCCTGGTGCTTAACGACGAGTGGCGCCGCTCGGTCAACAAGTCATCCAGAATTCGACAGGGCTATCTGAGTAAATCCGGCAATGCTTCGGTACGGGTCAGGAGCGATGCGGAACGCGGTTGGATCAATATCAAAAGCGTGACACTGGGCGTTCAGCGCCAGGAATTCGAATACGAAATCCCGCAGTTTGACGCAGAACAGATATTGGACACCCTGGCCCGGCAGCCCTTGATCGAGAAAACCCGCCATTCCGTGGAGATCGGTCCGCATACCTGGGAGATCGATGAATTCGAAGGCCGGAACGCCGGACTGATCGTCGCGGAAATCGAATTGAGCGAATTCGAGGAAGCTTTCGAACGCCCCGCCTGGATCGGAGACGAAGTGACCCAGGATGCACGTTATTACAACACCAACCTCGCTACAAAGCCCTACACATCCTGGTAAGAGGCGATCCTGAAGAAACCATCCGGAAAACCGCCCATGAGCAGACAAGACAAACAATTATACATGACCGTATTGATGACACCGGAACTGGCGAATTTTTCCGGGGTGGTGCACGGCGGCTCGCTGTTGAAACTGCTCGATCAGGTTGCCTATGCCTGTGCAGCGAAGTACTGCCGCGGCTATGTCGTGACCGCCTCCCTCGACCTGGTCTTATTCAAGGAACCGATCCGGGTCGGCGAACTGGTCACCTTCAAGGCCAACGTGAATTACACCGGCAAAACCTCGATGGAAATCGGCATCAAGGTCATCGCCCAAAGCCTGACCACCGGTAAAGACCGGCACACCAATTCCTGTTATTTCACCATGGTTGCAAAGGGGGAGGACGGCAAATCGATACCGGTACCGCCACTGATTCTTGAAACCGAGCTGGACCACAAGCTGTTCAAGGCCGGCGAAATGCGCAAACAAATGCGCCAGGAAATCAGCGACCGCAATCGTACATTGCATGTCGGCATTCCGGACCAGACCTGAAGCAATCGGCCCTGAATCCGGCGCGCTTCAATACCGCCAGATTCCGGATTGGCGAGCAGACCTTTCGGATGGAAGCGCCGTATGCGGCGGCCCCTCTATCTTTCCGTCCGCTGTCGGGTGGTTAGACGCGGATCTCGTCCAATTGCCGGCTCCTTAGGTTTTGCAAATTGCGGGTTTAGCAAAGTGCGCGTACAGGGCGGGCATCAGGAACAGATTCAGGACCGTGGAGGTCACGAGGCCACCCAGGATAACCACCGCCATCGGGAATTCGATTTCCTGGCCCGCGACATTCCCTTTGATGATCAGCGGCAGCAGCGCGAGTCCCGCGCAGGAGGCGGTCATCAGGATCGGCGTCAGGCGCTCCTCGGCTCCACGCATCGCCAGTTCCAATCCGAATTTTTCGCCCTCCCGCTGTTCCAGGTACCGGTAATGACTCAACAGCAGAATGCCATTACGAGCCGCGATGCCGAGCACGGTCACAAATCCTACGAGCGAACCCAGGGATAACACACCGCCGCCGATGAACGCGCCCGCAACGCCGCCGATCAGGGCGAAAGGCAAGGTCAGCGCCATCAGCAGTACGAGCCGCAGCGAACCGAAATCAACGTGCAGCAGCACAAGTATCCCCAACAGGGAAGCAATGGCTAGCCACCAGAGGCGATCGCGCGCCGTCTGGCGCACCGCGTATTCGCCCAGGAATTCCGGGTGGTAGCCCGGCTCGAATTGCAGTGCCAGTACCCGGTCCTGAACCTCCCGCGCGACGCGGCCCAGATCCTCGCCCGCGACGTTCAGGGTCACGTCAATCCTGCGGGATCCGTTCTCTCGCTTGATTTCGTTCGGGGTCGGCGCAATTTCGAAATCGGCCACCTCCCCCAGGGGCACCCGGGTGCCGGAGGGTGTGTCGATCACCGCCTCGCGCAAGGCGGCCAGGTCATGACGGACCCGCTCGGTGCCCCAGACGGTCACCTCGTTAATTTTCTGATCCCGATAGATTTCGCCGACCTTGGTGCCCCGGACCAGTGTCGTGGCGGCCCGGCGTACCAGCCCCGGAGTCAGGCCGAACAGTGCCAAGGCATCCGGTCGCAAGCGCACTTGTATATGCGGTACCAGCGTTTGCGGCTCTACTTTAAGGTTGACTACACTCTGCACGCCGGTGATGGCCCTGCCGACTTCCTCCGCCTTATCCCGCAGCACGGACAGGTCGGGTCCATAGAGCCTGACCACGACCGTCGCGCTGGCGCCGGTCAACACTTCCTTGATGCGCTCGCGGAGGTAAGTCAACACATCGCGATAAAGACCCGGAAAACTTTCCACCACGGTCTGAATCGCCGCCAGGGTGGTGTCATAGTCCACCGCCGGGTCGACACTGATCCATAATTCGGTAAAGTTCGGCCCCACCACTTCGTCGGCCACTTCAGCCCGGCCGATGTGCGCACCGAAATTACGCACGCCCGGAATCGCTCGGATTTCCCGGCTGGCCTGTACCGTGATGCGGCGCATGGCTTCCAGAGACGTGCCGGGTTTTTCGACCCAGTGCATCAGGAAATCGGTCTCCTTGAAGTCGGGTAGAAAGGATTCGCCCAGATTCGGCAGTGCGAGACCGGTGAGCGTGAACGCCGCGAGCAGAAAGCCCGCCGCCCAACCCGGGCGCGCGAGCATAAACGGAAGACAGGCGCGATAGCCCCGTTTCAAGGCGCGCGCCAGGGGGGCATCCCGGTCTCGCTGTCGCGCTCCGGGCAGGAGCGTCAGACACAAGGCCGGCGTGACGGTCAACGCGACCAGCAGGGAGGCGACGATCGCCAGCAGGTAAGAAAATGCCAAAGGGCGGAAAAAGGTGCCGGCCAAGCCATCCAGAAAAAACACCGGCACGAACACCAGTACCACGATGAGGCTTGCGAACACGACCGCGCTGCGCACTTCGAGCGAGGCCTTGAGTACCACTAGGAACGCGGATCGCGGTTTTTCCGCGCCGCGATTCAGGCGCAGACGGCGCATGATGTTTTCCACGTCGATGATGGCATCATCCACGACTTCGCCCACGGCGATCACAAGGCCCGCGAGCACCATGGTGTTGAGTGTGCCGCCGCGCAGATAGAGCACCACGGCCGCCGCCAAGAGCGACAAGGGGATCGCGGACAGACTGATCAACGCCGTGCGCCATTCGAACAGAAACGCGATCAGAATCACCGCGACCAACACACAGCCGATAACCAGCGTCCGGGATAGATTATCCAGGGAACGCTCGATGAAGGTTGCCGGACGAAAAATAGTCGAATCGACGTCCACGCCCCCGAGACCCGGGCGCAACGCAGCCAGCGCCGCTTCGACGTTGCGCGTGACCTCGAGCGTATTGCCCCAGGGTTGTTTCTCTACGATCAGCAATAGACCCGAACCATCGTTGATGACCGCATCGCCGATCGGCGGCGGATGGCCTTCGACGACCTCGGCCACATCACCGAGCAACAGCGCTGGGCCGCCGCTGAATTGAACCACCGTACGGGCCAGGTCCTGCGGTGTTTCCACGGATTCAAGATGACGCACCGGGAGGCGCTGGTTGGGTGAATCGACGAAACCGCCCGCCGCGACGGCTACCGCTTCGCCTGCCGCGCGGATTACGGCATCGAGCGTAACGCCATTGGCGGCGAGCCGATCCGGATCCACGAAGACCTGGATCTGGCGATCACGCTGGCCCCAAATCGCCACGTTGGCGACGCCCGGCACGGCCATCAATCGTGGCCGGATGGTCCACAGCGCCAATTCCGAAAGGTCCATCCGGGACAGTGTTTTCGACGACAGGCCGATCTTCATGGCCCGGCTCGTGGAGGACAACGGGGGCAGGATGACCGGGGCGCGGACTACGGCCGGCAGCCGCGGGGTCACCAATGCCACACGCTCCTGAACCAGCTGCCGCGCCCGCATCAGGTCGGTGTCCTCCTGGAATATGCAGACCACCGAGGACAAGCCGAGTACCGACTTGGAGCGCAGAGTCTTGAGCCATGAAGTTCCGTTCAACGCGTTTTCCAATGGAACCGTGATGAGGCTCTCGACTTCCTCGGTCGAAAGTCCGGGCGCTTCGGTTTGCACCTCGACCAGAGGCGGCGCGAACTCCGGGAACACGTCGAGCGGCATCACGCGCGCGGCATGAATGCCGAAGGCCACCAGAACCACGGCCAGCGCCAAGACCAGCACCCGCTGGCGCAACGCGGTCGCGACGAGCCAGTACATCACTTGCCGGCTCCGAATTCGGTCCCGAACAATTCGGCGGCGCCACTCACCACTACGCTCGTACCGGGTTTGAGTCCGCCGGCCAGCACGGCCAGGTCGCCCGCCACCCGTTCCACGAGAACCCGGCGCCGGACATAAACCAAAGGCGCGGATTGCTCGTAAACCCAGGTTCCGCCTTGCGCGTCATGCACGATCGCGGACCACGGCACGACCACGCCGGCTTGGCTCTCCCGCAGCGGGATGGTCACACCCACACGCTGGCCGAAGCGATAGGCCCCGTCTCGATTGGCTACCTGGTAAAACACATCCACAGTCGAAACCATCGCATTGGTGGAGGGCGGCGCCGACACCGGCCTGGCCGCGCGGCCGGCGGCACCGGGCGCATCGCCGAGCCCTCCGATCCGAGCTTCCGCGGAACTATCCAGCTTCGCAAGATCCCCGACATAGACCGGTACCCTTACCCAGACTTCCGCTGGGCTGGCCGTCGACAGGAGCGCCGGGCCGAGCAGATTGCGGTGAGCCTGCGCGGTATGCAACGCCGCTACGGCCAGTTTGACCTGTACCCGCGCATCCTCCACCGCCCGCTCCGTGCCGACCTTGTCGCGCCGCATTTGCTCGGCGCGGTTCTGCACCTGGCGGGTCGCGTGCACTTGCACCTTCGCCTGTTCGACCTGACCATCGGCATCGATTTGGGACTGCGCGAGCCGAATCTGTTCGGCGGGCGACAATAACGGCAGGATCGTGAACACCGATTGCCGATCGAGACGACCGCCGGACGCCAGCGCGCTTACACCCGATCGCGCCGGGAGGGTGATTTCACCGCCGAGCAGCCGCGCGCGCGTCAGTTTGCGCAGTTCCGCCATCCTGGCGACGACGCCCAGGCGCCGGTCCGCTTCGGGCGTTAAGGTTATGGTCGACAATTCGGTTTCCTTGATCGGCCGTTCGATTTTGGCGGGCGCGAGAAGTTGGCTCGGTTCGGCGGCCGGTAGGTCCGGAGAACCCAGGATAAGGGCCAGAATCGAAAATACAACCTTGCACCGTGATTTGATTTTGAAATTCACGAGGAAGAAACCTTCGATCTTGGATTGGAATAATCCAGGTTCCGCCCGATGCCTCGTTCAAGCTCCGCGCGAGCACGGCGCAAATCGGCCGCCGCGCTCGCGGCCTTGAGGCGGATATCCAACCATTTACGCTGCGTTTCCAGCACGAACAAATAGGATACATTGCCCGCCGTGTAAGCCTTTTCGGCGTACCGCACCGCCGCCGCGAGAGGCGGCAGAATCTGGTCTTGCCATTGCTGATGGCTTTTTCGGGCCTGATTCATCTTCGCTAAAGCTTCGCGGACTTCCAGTACGACCCGGTCGCGAAGCGTGTTGTAGTAGCGCGCGTCCTTCTCGAGTCTGGCTCGGGCCTGTGCGATGCCACCCTGGTTTTGGTTGAAGATGGGCAGCGTGATATCGAGACCCGGCCCCGAGAGCGCCGGGCCGTGGATATTAATAGGCTTGGTGCTGAGAATGGCCGTGAACGTGAATACTTCCGCTTTGGCCAGGCCGATACGCTCCCCGGAGGATTCCAGACGTATTTCCGCCGCGCGCAGATCGGGCCGGCTCGCGAGCGCTTCCTTCACCAGGCTGTCCGGTGCAGGCGGCTCGCTCAACGGTAAGGGCCCGGGTTCCACCCTCTCCGGCCAATGCTCCAAACCAAGACCCGCCAGCGTGCGCAGGCGTTCACGCGCGATTTCGGCCTCACTCCGCCAGCGGCCCAGTTGTTCTTCGGCCTGGAGCGCGTCGACCCGGGCATTCGAAACGTCCAATTCGGTGGCATCGCCGTCGCGCATAACCAAGCCGGTCAATTCGGCGATGTTATCCGCGAGTCTCGCGGATTTCCCGCCGAGTTCGACACGTTCCCTGGCCAGTGCCAGATCGGCGCTGGCCAGACGCACGTCGCGGATCACATCGAGTCCGTTTTGAACCAGTTGTTGCGCGACACGTTGGACCTCCAACTGCGCCGATTCGATCCGGCGGGAGCGCAGCCAGAACACCTCGATCGGATATCGGAGCAGGAGTTCCACCGGTTTTATGCCGGCCGGAAACAGCATCCACAAGGTGGGGTTGGGCACCATGCCCGCCTGCACGAGGTCGGCGCGGGAAAGTTCAAGGTCCGCGAGTGTTTCCCGGAACGCCGAATTGTTCGACAGCGCGAGCGCCACCAATTCGTCCTCGGTCACGCGGTCGGCCCCGGAAATGCCGGAGGGCCGCGCCGGCACGGCCGCTTGGGTCTCGGCCAGGGCGTGCCCGGTGCGCCGTTTAAGCTCGGCCGAAACATCGCGGACGCTATATTGATTGCTCACGCACCCGCCCAGCAGAGCGCAAGCCGACAACAACCAAGCCACCGTCCACCGGCCTTTCCACAACCATCGACAAATTCCGTTGCTTCCTTGCATGGTTAGGAATGGGCACAAATAAATCGGACGACTCGCAGGCAAAACCAATACATTTAAGGTATCAAAATAGCCTCTAAAATCATGATGCTCACACCTTATTCGAAAGAAGTCGAAGAACCGTTGCAAGAATTATACAGTCGTCGGTCGGAGAAAGATAACCGTCTGTATGCTGGAATTGAAGCTCTAAAATTTCCGTATGGTGGTGTCAGTTATATTGCCCTGCTTTTTAACCGTTCCCGTGGCATTAAAGAACTCGGCGGAACTGAAACGCTCGCCGAGCACAGAGCTAGAAAGACGGGGGGTGGCCGCAAGCAAGGGTTTGAGAAGCGGACGGATATTCAGGAGGTATTCCGGTCCATTACATGTACCCATGTGGCTCCAAACCTCGCCACCCGAAACACCCTGACGTCACCCGCCGAGGACGCATGGTGAAATCTCAACGCGAGAAATTATTTGTCGGTTCCCGCATACTCCTTGCAGGCGCCGGCATATTCGGGGGAGGTGGTGGATGCCATTCTTGGCGGGTGTAATACATGATCTCTTTGGGCACAGGCACGCGGTGACCTTTTCCATACATGCACTGAACGTAGACGATATCATAGTCTGGTTGGCCTTCCTCGTCGGAATCGGGTTCCTCCACCATTCGCGCGATCTGCCCGTGGGCGAGTTGCCTGCACCCGACATCGTCGTTACGGAACTCCGATAAGTCCTTGCCGGTGCCGGGCAGCACCAAAACACTCGGGCCGCCCGGTAGCGTCGAGCATGAACAGAGCACGAAGGCAATCAGAAAGTGTATAAACGAAGATTTTACCAAGGACGTATCCACTTCACTCTTGTAACCGCTATATGTCGTGGTTGATAATCTATCATCCAAGGATGATTTGAGTTCGCGAAGGTAAACCATGCGCCATATTCTTGCTGTGTTCGGGGGTAATCTACGCCAACCAGGGGGTGTGATTTCTCGCTCATTCACACATCCGGCATCTTGTGTCTGAGAGAGCGAAGTGGATACCCCCCTTTAACATTTCGCGCCGCTCGCTTCAGGGAACAAGTTTCTGCCAGGAACCCGAACATTCCCTTACATAGGGATAGTAACCGGCCGAATTGTTGCAGTAATACCAGTAACCTGGCTCCTCGTGTACCGGCTGAGATGCGATTCTCTGCCATCCCGCCGGACATTCCTTGACATGGGGATAATAACCTCCCGAACTTACGCAATAGTCCCAATAGTTCGCTTCCAAGGGTTGCACCTGAGGAATATTTCCTTGTTCGATGTAGACCGGTGGCATGGATTGCGCCGCAAGAAACGAGGGGTAATAGGAATAGGGGTAATAATTGGGCGCAGAGTACGAATACGGCCAGGAATAATAGGGGGGCCAGAACAGGGATGAGCCCAGAAATATACTTAACCGGGGACGTCTATAGGGGCTGTAGTAATTCCACCCCCCATAGCGAGCGAAACCGCCACGCCATCCGCCATACCATCCGCCGTGCCACCCCCCATGCCACCCGCTATGCCATCCGCCATACCACCCGCCATGGTGACCGCCCCCGACGTGACCTCCGCCAAAGCCATGGCCGCCTCCTCCACGGGCCAACGCGCTTCCGCTCGTTAAGCACACGGCCAAAACCATGAGCAGAAGCGGATATTTAGGAAGGGTCATGGCTCTGGCTTAGCGGTGCCAGCCTCCGAAACCACTCTGGTGTCCGAAGCCGCCACCGCCATGAAAGCCTCCGCCGTGATGGAAGCCGCCATCGTGATGAAAGCCACCACCGTGATGAAAGCCACCATGGCCATAAAAACCACCGCCGCCCTGGAAGCCAGCCCCGAAACCGCCGCTAAAACGATGATGGGTACCGAATGTCCGGTGTTGCGAATACACAGGTGGAAAATAGATTCTCGGCGACGAGGGAACCAGAAACGACTGGCCGAACCCGAAGCTACGAAGATTCTGAACATCGTTATGGTGTGCAGGCAGAAAATTTCCCTGGCGAAAGTGTACCGGTCCACTCGTGATTCCCGGACTATTACCCAAGGGCGCCACCCATCTGGCCGGCGGAAATCCAGAACCCAAACCATTCAATCGAGCCGCAGGCGTTGCGTTTAGCGCGTTCAAATGATTTTGATTCAGCGTAACGATAGCGCTGGCTCCGGCTCGAGCGCTCGGAGAAGAAAACCAGCGCTCAGACATCGAATCAGGGGAAAACGTTCCCGATCCCGGGTGAATCCCGGCCGTTCCGCGGTAAACACCGCCGCCAACATGATGAGCGACGAAATAAGGGCGTTGATGAAAAGCCACGCGCCGGTGGAAATTTTGTAAGACAAAATATCCTGGAAAATAATACCCGGAGGACCAGAACGGATAGGCAACCCGGGAATAGAGATAGGAATAGGGATCCGGCGGTGGATAGTAAGTCACCACGGGAGGTCCCTGATCCATGTAATAATTGTTGATCATCTCGGGGTTTGGATTGGCCGCTTCCTGCGGGGCGGCTTCCCGCACCACGTCGGACCCGGTATCCAAAACCGAACTCTTGATGATTTTCAATTTGTCCCGGTATTCCGCCGGTATGGAACCATAATCATCAGTGATGTGTATGACTCCTTCACGGTCCGTATAACCGTAAATCGTCGTATTCCTGGGTTTATTTTTCGGGCCGACAGGCGTATCGGGATTTCGGTGCACTTGCAGACCTACCTGGATCTTTACATTTTCGATTGCCTTCATGGCCTCGTACTGGGTCATTGCAATTTTACGCTTCTGGACGGCCGCCTTAACGCGCTGTTCCAGATCACCGATTACGGCGGGCGTAACCGGGTAGTCCGATAGCCATCCGTTTTTCGGTTCTATCCCGATCCCGCTCAACAAACTTTCGGCATCGGATTCATCCAGGCCGGATCCAAGTTTTAAGGCTTCAACTAGCTGGACCGCAAATAGTCCTTCGGGCACCAACACCTGTTCGATCGATGGGAGCGCGGCGTTCGTCTGCGAATTCAGCCGCGGAGAAAACGACGAAATATCTTTCCCTTCCTGCCCGTAAACGGCCGCGAACGGCAGGCATAACGCCAAGCAAGAACTGATCACGGTGTTAGCAACGGCTCGTTTGGAATTACCGGTAAACATGAACACGCCCTCACGTGTGAGTACTGTCGTTTGAGTACTGTGCTTTTTAGACCCTCCAACCCGGTTATCGTTCTTTGTATCAGTTAGGATTCAAAAGATGTTCACCAATCTCGCGATCGGATCGGAGCAGGTGATAGCGCTACGCGGGTTACGGTAAAGAAAGTTGTATCATCCGCCGCCCGATAACGACGATCTGGGCTCTCCGCTTTACCGGAGTTGCGGCACGGCTGGTAGTCCGAGAAGTCCGAATCGGTCCGGAACCAAGGACTGGAACTCCCCCACGAACCTGGGATAGTGGATGCCGACATCAGGGCGATTCACTTCCTCAGTTTGCTCCAGTTAAGTGGAGAGCCCAGACGACGATAATCCGGCATGACATAAGCCAAGCCGGATCGTCGGGTGCTTGTCCGATGAGTTGTCACGGCACCGTGAATTTAACGCATAATTTGAAACGAGTTTTTGAAAGCTTGCAAGCGATGGGTGGAAATATCAACATCGCTCCCGAACCGCCAGACAAACCACCGTAGCGTGCGCCGCGCGCTCGGACATTCTCCGTGCCGAGCCGACCGCAAGAGCGGCGGCGTACCTCGGGAAACGAAGGGTGGCCGGCGGCAGGCTTATTCTTTCGGGCAGGCTTTTCCCTGCTTCCAGCGCTCATGATGGCGCTCGCGCAGTATGGCCATCTTTTTCATCTGCTCGTCGTTCAGGACTTTCTTCATGCGCGCGCGGCCTTCTTCCCGTAGTGCTTTGTGTTTGGCTCTTTGATCTTTGAATATAACTTCCATCTGAGTTTTCTGCTCGCCGGTCAGGTTGAGCTCCTGGGTCAGACGCTCTATTTTCATGCCCCGGTGCCAATCTCCCCCGCCCCCCTCTCCGGGTAGCGCTGCGGCAATCAGTGGAATACAAAGGATAAGCGCATAAATCAGAAATTGCTTTTTCATAGTCTTCACCTCTTTGTTCACAAAAAAATCAATTTTCCGGAAGGTTTATGCCTTCCTTGGTAAACACCATAGACTCCAATTATGGAAACAATTGGGAGCAATCATGCAAACATTGTGGAAGTTGATGCGAAATCCCGAGACCGCGTAACTGTCGCGGTCGGCAAGAGTGGCTACCACCTCGCCGGTCTTCAAATCGCGCTGCCGACCCTCGAAGGCCGCCCGGCGCTGCCCTTTACCCACAAGTAGAAATCCACCAGAACCGAACTTGTAAGTGATTGTTTATATTCACTATGAGACCAGCATTCCGTTAACTACTTGGACCTGTAGGTCATTGATTGTTAAGGTCTGAAATATTTATGGGTAAAGGGCAGCGCTAGCCCTGTTTATTCTCTTTTACAAAGGTCTCTAGCATTTCCATGGGCAGCGGAAACACTATGGTGTTCGACTTGTCGCTCGCGATTTCGGTCAGCGTCTGCAGATAGCGCAGCTGGATTGCCTGAGGCTGTTTTGAAAGCGTGCGGGCCGCTTCAAGCAATTTCTCCGAAGCCTGCATCTCCCCCTCGGCATGAATCACTTTCGCACGCCGCGTCCGCTCTGCCTCGGCCTGTTTCGCGATCGCGCGAATCATGCTTTCATCCAGATCGACGTGCTTGATTTCCACGTTCGCCACCTTGATACCCCAGGCGTCGGTCTGCTGGTCGAGGATAGCCTGGATGTCCGCGTTGAGTTTTTCGCGCTCCGCGAGCATCTCGTCGAGTTCGTGTTGACCGAGCACCGAGCGCAGTGTGGTCTGGGCAAGCTGGCTGGTCGCCTCCAGAAAATTTTCCACCTGAATGATCGCCTTTTCCGGATCGATCACCCGGAAATACACCACCGCATTGACTTTCACCGAGACGTTGTCCCTCGAAATCACGTCCTGGGTCGGCACGTCCATGACGACCGTGCGCAGGTCCACTTTTTCCATCTGCTGGACGAACGGAATCACGATGATGAAGCCCGGACCTTTGACCTCGTAAAACCGGCCGAGTAGAAAAATCACGCCGCGCTCGTACTCGCGCAAAATTCGGATCGCGCTGAGGAACAGGATGACCACCAGGATCACGAAGGTGTAGAGAAAATAAGCAACCATTAATGTTTCTCCGCGTTCTCGTCGCGCGTTACCGATAAAACCAGACCGTCCATTCCCGTTACCCGGACCCCCTCCCCTTTCTTCAGCGGAATATCGGTCCGCGCGCTCCAGTTTTCACTGTGGATACGGATCGTTCCGACGTTTTGGAAATCGTTCAACGCGGTGCCGAAACCCCCGATCATGGCCTCGCGGCCGCTCACTACCCGCTTGCGTCCGGAACGGATCAGCATGCCCAGCGAGATGATGAAAAACAACGCTCCGCACAGCGCGAATGCTCCGATTATGGCCGGATTGATGCCGTAGCCTTCGCCATCGCTCTCCATGAGAATGATGGAACCGATTACAAAGGCGACCACCCCGCCGATCCCGAGCACGCCGACGCTGGGTACGAACGCTTCGGCGACCATCAGCGCGATGCCCAGCAGGATTAGAGCCAAACCCGCGTAGTTTATGGACAGCACCTGAAACGCGAACAAGGCCAGCAACAGACAAATGGCTCCAACGGTTCCGGGAACGACCGCGCCGGGACTGGAAAATTCGAAAATCAATCCGTAAATGCCGATCAGGAACAGAATATAGGCGACATTGGGGTCGGTGATCGCGGCCAACAGTTCATTGCGCCAATCCGGTTCGATACGCTGCAACTCCATGCCCGTCGTATCCAAAGTGATTTCATTCCCCGATACGGCGACCTTGCGGTTGTTCAACTGCCGCAGCAGTTCCCCGCTATCCGCGGCCACGAGATCAATCACGTTGAGTTCCCTGGCTTCCTCCGCGGGAAGGCTGGCCGCGTCCCGCACCGCCTTTTCGGCCCACTCCTGATTTCTGCCGCGGATCTTGGCGAGCCCGCGGATATAAGCGACCGCGTCATTGACGATCTTATGGGTCATGGCATCCCCCGAAACGTCTTCCTTGCCGGCATCCGAATCGTCCTGTTGCTTGCCCTTCTCGGGTTTCTTTTCCTGATAGAAATCCGCGCTTCCACCGATCTGAACCGGTGTAGCCGCACCGAGGTTGGTCCCCGGCGCCATGGCGGCGATATGGCTCGCATAAAGAATGTAGGTTCCCGCGCTGGCCGCTCTGGCTCCGCCCGGGGAAACGTACCCGACCACCGGCACCCTGGATGCAAGAATTTTCTTGATGAGTTCGCGCATCGCGTTGTCGAGCCCGCCCGGAGTATCCAACCGAAGGATGATCAGATCGGCATTGCGCTCCACCGCCTGGTCGATGGCCCGCGCCACATAGTCGGTGGTCGCGGGACCGATCGCACCGTCGATATCGATTTGGACCGCGAGACCCGGTGCTTGGCGGCCTGAATCGGCCTTTTCCTCACCGCGCACCGGATTCGATGCCATCAATACGACAAGCAGCACGCACCAAAACCGAAAAGACTGGATAACCATTGATCCCTCGCCTACAGCTGACGATAGACTACGCTTTCAAGTTCCACAGGGCAACAATTTGGCGTCCATCGTTTCACAGAATAGCGGAGCGGCACCATGATAGAGCCGTCCATCTCGGCCCCACGGGTTGTTCTTTATTTCGCCTGAACTCCATAACCGGCGCGGTACTCAGTCCATACGCGAGCGACGGTCGCGAAAGCAGTTGCGGCGCTCGCGATGAAACGGAGAATCGGACTATTATCAATAGGAAGGAAGGCCAGATGTTAGCGCGGACTTGACCTGGGTCAACGCGGCTTGGAGAATGATAATATGACAATTACATTCAAAAGAAAGAACAGCCGGTTTTCCGATTTTGCAAAAGGCGTCATTTGGCGTGTTTTGCGGGTAGAAGGAAGGAGGATTCCGGAAGCTTCCACAACCATGAGCAATGGGAGTGGAATCCGATACACCAACCTTCATTGACATTGTCCTCGACGTTAAGGAGTACAGCCTATGTCGAAACTATGGGTAGTTGTGGCCGAAAGCAGCCGCGCTCGAATTTTTTCCGTGGTCAACAGGATCAGTCCGCTGAACGAAATTGATGATATGGTAAACCCAGCGGCGAGGAGTCATGACCGCGATTTGACTTCCGATTCAACGGGACGCACCTTCGACAGTGCCGGACTCGGCCGGCATTCGATCGAACCTTCGGTCGACCCGAAGAAAAACGAAGTCATCGTTTTCGCAAAGAAAGTCAGTGAGCGGTTGGGTTCGGCACGCAAAGCGGGTCGATTCGACGAGTTGATCCTGATTTGTTCGCCGGAGTTCCTGGGCTTGCTGCGCCAGAACCTCGACGACGTATTAAAAAAGCACGTCACGCGAACCATCAACAAAAACCTGGTCCAGAAAGACGAAGCTCAGATTCGCGAATATTTGTTCTGAGCCAAGCGTCAATTGTCCATTGCGGCGAGGCCGGCGAGATTCTGCTCCCGGCCTCGCGCATGCAGTCCCGCGTTGAAGGATGCAGTCCGTGAAGGGGTTCCCCCAATCACTTACCCGACCAGGCATCCCAGTAGGGTTTGGGTCACAGCCGCTGGCTCAGGAAATCGAGTAAGGTGCGCACCTTCGCGAATAGCAATTTGCGGTGCGGGTACACTGCGTGGATGTTCATCGCGGCAAGCGGATAGTCTTTCAGCACCTGGAGCAGCTTGCCATTTTTGATCTCCTCGCCGACCATATTGGAAAATAGTACCGCGAGTCCCATCCCTTTGATCGCCGCCGAGCGGACCGCGCCCGCGAACCTGGAAGGCAGCGAGCCATTTACCCGAATCGATTTTTTAGCCTTGCCATCCGGGAACTTCCAGACATCTCTCGGGGGCAGGCTGGTGTGTTAGCAACAAATAGACTTGTTTTATGTCTAGCGAAACGCTTTTGTGAGCATATAATACCGGGTGACAATCCAATCGAATTCGCTTGCAAGCCAGAATACGGTAATTTTAGTCTGCGCATCCGGTCAAACGCCGGGTAAGGCGGTTCAACCGATTCCTCACTTTCTTCGTACTTGTTTAAGGGAGTACTGAACGGGTCATGATACGAGTTTACGACGCAAGCGATATTATCGAGGCGAATATCGTGAAAGGGCTTTTGGAACAATGCGGTATCGCGGTCTATATCAGCGGATTCTACCTGCAGGGCGGTATCGGGGAGATTCCAGTGAGCGGAACTACCGGTATTTGGGTTGCCGACGATCAGATCGCGGCCGCCAGAGAACTGGTCGAGCAGTACGAAAACCCCCGCGGGTTGGAACCTTCGGGAGCGCCGGAGCAAGCCGGCGAGACCAGGGGCCGCGAAGACCCACAAAACATTATGTGATTATCCCCGGTTATTGTTCGATTTTGAACCAGTCTGGTAGCAAACTACCCGGTTTCAGTCCGGCATCCCATGCTCATTGCTAAAGACCAGCCATTCTGGACGGACCTGAGCCACTACGGCGCGGTCCACAGAGTACCTGCCGCGCCAACGCAACACCATTCGACTCAGCGCTGTCTTCTGGTTTTTGTGCACGGATTGTTCGGCGACTGCCGCAAAACCTGGGGCCGAATGCCGCAATGGGTATTGGAAAACGCAGGTTTCGAACTGCCGGTGATTTCTTTCGCCTACCCCTCGCGATCCTGGCACCGCTGCAGTATCGCTCAGGCCGCGGACGACCTCAGAGCCTGGCTGGAAACCGAATTTCGCGATTATCCGCACGTCCTGTTCGTCACCCACAGTACCGGCGGGCTGATCGTGAAAACTCTGCTGAACTCGGCCGCCGAGCAACTGTTCCAGGAACCATCCGAACCGGATGAATCGACCCTAGAGGATTCGCTGTGGTCCCGAACGCGCCGGGTTCTGAACATCGCGGTGCCGCATTTCGGGGGTTCGCCGCTGCTCAGCAAAGGCGGTAAATGGATCTACCTGATTTATTATTTTTTTCTCGCGCCTTTTTTCGCGAGCGTCCGATTCATCAGTCAGGGAACCCTGGACTGGGGTAAGAATCAGATCATTCCGACCCTGGCATGGCGCAATCCCTGGCTGCTCAAACTCGAAAAGGACTTCCATGGCTGGCTTAAAAAGTCGCGCGAATCCAATCGAGTCGCGCCCGTGGTGCAGGACATCGGGGCGAAGTCGGACCTCTCCGTCCCTTTCAGCATCGACGAGGGAGCCCGGCGGATCTATATCCGGGGCACGCACAAATCGATCAAAATTCCGCGACGGGTGAAGGCACCGATCGTAACGATCACCGCGGAACTGGTTCGACAATACGCTCGCAATCCGGTGATCGATCTGGTGCATTTAACCTTGACGCGCATCGGCCTGGTCAACCGAACCCTCGGAACCCAACACCTGATTGGCCCGGCGGACGGGGACAGCGAGTGGGAGCGGATCCGCCCGGCCATCGAGCATTCCATAGCCGGTACGCAGCAAGCCGTGGCCGAGCGGATCATCGCCGAAGTTCGGCGCGGCGGCGCACAGCCGCGCAAATTGTTGGTGACCGGCGCGGCAGGGGTCGGCAAAACCTCGGTATTGCGTCATATCGCCTGGAAACTCGGCGTCAATTACCTGGCGGCCCCCGGCCAGGCAAACCCGCTGCCGCTGTTGATTCCGATGCAGCAGATGACGGTTTCGGAGCCTAACGAATCCAACTATACCTGGGATAGGCTGTGGCAATGGTGGATCAACTGGGGCGTATCCCTGGCCCCGGAGATGAATTGGAGCCGGGATTGGTTGGAACAGCAGTTTCATGGGAGCCCGGTTGCCGTGATTTTGGACGGGCTTGACGATTTTCTGCAAATCCATAAATCAATCGGATTTTCCTCGATCGTCAAATTGCTGCGCGATACGGAAGCCCGCTATGCCGACAATCCGAATCTGTCGATTGTGATCGGCATCCGCAACACCCTGCAGGGTATCGAGCGATTGGTTAACAATCCGCGCGATATCCATGAAATTCTGCGCCTTTCCGTGCAACAGGCCAAACAGGTCTATCCCTCGTGCCAGGCCTGGATCGGAACGATCCGCGACCGGGAGCTGATGGACTTCATCCTGACCCCCTTGATACTCGCCAACTACGAACCCGACCCGAGCTGTCAGATCACCGCGGGGCCGGAAAGTCAAAGCGCTTTGCTCTGCCAAACTGTCCGCACGGTACTATTGCGGGCCGGACTGGTCGGAGGCCGGATCGATCAACAAGAGGTCGAAATCGAACATCTCGGAAGCGCGATGATTGCGATTGCCTGGTTGTTTTTTTATAAGTCCCGCGGCGAGATCAATATAGAAATCCTGCAGCGCGAAGCGCTCGAATTCCAGCGGCGTTGGAAGGATTATTTCGCCGGGCAGGAACGGCGCAACGAAACCTTCTATCTGGAAACCATTGCCGCCGAGAAGGAAGATATCCTGTTCGGATTTTCGCTGGCCGGCAATCCGTTAATCTGCGAAGATCTTTTGCAACGCTCCCTGTTTGTTCCGACCGGACCCGGCAGGGTGCGCTTCCGGCACCGGCATTGGCAGGAATTCCTGCTCGGGCAGTACCTGTCATTGTGCATCCGGATGCTCAATTTCGACGAACTCGGAATCGCCGCGTTCCATTCACGAATTTACCGGATGGCCGGCGACTCCTTTGGTGATCGGGTGATTTCCGAAAATTGTATCCGCGCCCTGTTTCAGAGTTGGAGCAAAAGCCGCAATCCCTTCGTGACCGGAAATGTGATCGCATTCCTGACCTGGAACCAGACCACGATCGAACCGGTCGCGGTACGCCTGTTGCTTAGCAAGCTGAGCGAGTTTGAACTCCTGTCGCGACTGGTATTGCTGGGCGGCCTTGCATATCGGGTATTGCTCAATCGTGACAGCGATGTCTCGCTGCCCGATATTCGACGTGCTTTGCTGCCGCGTCTCAGGGAATTTGCGAATCCCCTGACCTCGCCGGTGGACGATCCCGCCGCCTCGAGTCTGAGCTGGATGTATCAGAAAGCCTTCTCCGAATTGTTCGATCTGGAAGCCCCGGAATTCGAATGGCCGGGGCTCGACTTCAATGACCAGGAAACACTTAAGGCGCTCCCGATGGTTTGTAGCGTCGAAAACGGCGATTATGTCCTCGACGAACGCTCCAAATCGCTGCAAGTGGCCTTCCTGGTACCCATCATGGAAGCCTTCAACGATCCCCGGCTTGCGATCCGCGCGGTGCATTATCTGTATTATCTGATCGTCGCGCGCAAGCACGGCGTGCATTATGTTGGTCTTACGCGCGAACTGCCGGCATTGCTTGGCGAGGATTGCAAATTCCAGAAGATCATCGAATCCTTTCACTGGACCCCGGAACTGTTAACTTTTTACCAGCGTTGCCGCCGCTACCATGCGCACCTCGATTCAAAAAATTTCGAGTATGCGCAGGGATTTTGATTGGACACGAGTGACACCCTTTCATCTCGCCGTGCCGGTACGGGGCATCGACGAAGCCCGGCGATTTTACGGCGGCGTCCTGGGATTGAGCGAAGCACGCAGTGCTGAAAATTGGGTCGACTTCAACATTTAGCGGGCCCAGGCGCTGCGCGCGGACAATAGGATTTGAAACCGCGCAATGGCGGAACCATGGGCGGCTTCCGCCGGATCGGAAACGAGCCACGACTTCAGATGTTTCCGCAGGGATTGGCGTGATGTTTCTGGATGGGAATGTTCGAATGTTGGACCAGACACTGGACTTTGTTGCAGTAACACAGGGTTTATGTTAAATAATCGGTAACTATTCACCACAGAGACACAGAGATTGTTCAAATGTTTCGCTTTACAACTCATAGCAGTCCTTACCGATTAGTTCCGAATGGAACGACTCTTCGTAATCTTCTCGCTGTCTGTGTTCTCTGTGCACTCTGTGGTGAATAAATGGATGATTTGAATCCAGCTGAATAGTTACAATAATCGCAATGTTTAAATATTTTGAGTTTCTCCAGGTTTTTATTTGAATGGTGTATTAACCCTTGAGCAGTCCAGCCGTTAGTGCCAGACATAAGCTTTCCGTCTACGATTATTATCGGATGGGCGAGGCTGGCATTATACATGAGGATGACCGAATTGAATTGATCGAAGGAGATTTGATTGATATGGCGCCGATAGGGAGCAGGCATGCAAGTACAGTGGCTCGTCTTGAGCGGTCGTTGATAAGAGCCGTGAACGACCAGGCTGTGATATTTGGTCAAAACCCTATGCGCCTTTCAGATCAGTCTGAACCACAACCGGATGTGATGATACTTAAGCCCCATCCGGATGATTATTTCGACGCTTTGCCGGAACCAGCCGATGTGTTGGTTCTGATTGAAGTGGCCGATAATTCAATTGACTATGACCGCGAAATCAAGCTGCCTCTGTATGCCCGGCATGGTATTGTGGAAGTCTGGCTGATCGATTTGAACAATCGGATACTGGAACGCTATACCGAACCCAATGATGAAGGTTATAGCCAACACGAAACCCTGGATAGTCGAAACATTATTAATCCGGCGTTATTGCCAGAGGCGATAATTGATCTAAAGCAATTATTCAGATGATGGGACACTGATTTTAATTATTTGGATAGGGCGGATTCGGAGCGTAGCGACAATCCGCCAAACAACCTCGCCGCCATCGACAAGGTTCAAAACAACAAGAGCAAGGCCGCGTCACCTCGAATCACGTTCTGGAGACAATTCGGGTCATCTCCCCCCATCCATACAAAGACAATCCAAGTTCATACGCTCCGTGTAGGGTCGTCCGCTAAAGCAGAACCACCCTGCAATTTATCCGCCTCAGGGCCCTAAGATCCACATAATGGTAGTGGTACGAAGGGTTAGGGCTTAAGACGTTTGAGCCGGAGTTTCACACCCCCGCGGGGTTCAAAAGAATAGCTTTGTAGCCTGGGTTGAGCGTAGCGAAACCCGGGGAACCTGCTGCTTCGAGCCGATTCGCCCAGGCCGAAAAGTGCAACGCTCAATTCAGGACGCAGGTTGGGTTGAGGTACGAAACTCAGCCTTCTACAACAGGCCGAAGACGAGCCATAATGAGAATTGTTGTTTAGTGGCCGGATTCTTCCCAACTTCTCCAGGAGAAAGAAGGAATCGATGCGCCGATTTTTTGAGGTGCAAGGTAGTGATTGAATAAGAATTCCGAATGCCAAATCCTCAATCCTTTAGTCCGAGCACATCCTGCATATCGTATAAACCGGAGGAGCGCTCCAGGATCCAGCCGGCCGCACGCATCGCGCCCCTGGCAAAGGTCATCCGGCTCGATGCTTTATGGCTGATCTCCAGCCGCTCGCCTTCATCCGCAAACATCACCGTATGTTCGCCCACGATATCGCCGGCCCGGATCGTCGAGAAACCGATGGTATTGCGTTCCCGTTCGCCGGGTTGGCCTTCCCGGCCGTAAATCGCGCATTCCTCGAGCTTCCGGCCCAGCGCTGCGGCGATTACCTCGCCCATGCGCAAAGCGGTTCCCGAGGGCGCATCGACTTTATGCCGGTGATGTGCCTCGATCACTTCGATGTCGGTGTAAGCTCCCATCACTTTTGCCGCGATCTGTAACAGCTTGAGCGACAGGTTGATCCCGACACTCATATTCGGTGCCAGCACAATCGCGACAGACCCGGAGGCGGATCTGATTTGGACGCATTGTTCGGACGAAAAACCGGTAGTTCCGATGACCATGCGTTTGCCGGCCTGTCGACAGATTTCGAGGTGCTGGATCGCGGGTTCCGGCCGGGTAAAATCAATCAGCACGTCGAAATCGTCAACCAGGGCAGACAAATCGCCCGTGACCGGCACGCTAATTGGCGCCAATCCCGCCTGGATACCGGCATCCTGCCCGATTGACGCGCTGTCCGGATGTTCAACCGCGGCGGCCAACCGGAAACCCTCGGTTTCCCGGCATGCCCGGATCAGGCAATGGCCCATTCGACCCGCGGCCCCCGCTATAGCGATTCTTGTCATGGGCAGTTTGTCCGATTTCAGACCATCGTGATTGATCGAAGCGATCGGTGGGCGCGAATCATCCGGTCAATTTGTCAAAAAACTGCTTGACACCGGTTACCCACGAATACTCCTGAGGACTATGATGGCTGCCTCCCCCACTCAACGATTCATCGAGATCCTGAATCAATTTCTTCTGTTCTTTGGTCAAATTGACCGGAGTTTCGATCTGGACCCGACACAAAAGATCCCCGATTGCGCCGCCACGGACCGGCTTGACCCCCTTGCCCCGCAGCCGGAATAATTTTCCGGTCTGAGTCTCGGGCGGGATTTTCAGCTTGATCTTACCTTCCAGAGTGGGAACTTCAAGATCGCCCCCCAAGGTTGCGCTTGGAAAACTGATCGGCACCTCACAAAACAGATTGGCACCGTCACGCGTGAAAATCGGGTGTTCCCGGACATGAATCTGGACATACAGATCGCCCGCACGCCCCCCTTTTTCACCGGCTTCGCCCTCGCCCGCTAGACGAATCCGGTCACCGGAATCGACGCCCGGCGGAATCTTAACCGAAAGAGTCTTGTTGTCCTGGACCCGGCCGCTTCCATGACAGGCCCGGCACGGGTCCTTGATCTGCTTGCCGTGTCCGCGGCAAGCCGGGCAAGTCTGCTGAACCGAGAAAAAGCCTTGTTGCATTCGGACATTACCCAAGCCATTGCAGGTCGTACAGGTGACCGGGCTGGAACCTTTCCTGGCTCCGCTGCCGCCGCAACTATCACAGGGCACCATCACGGGGATCCGGATTTTGAGTTCGGAACCCGCGACCGCTTCCTCGAGATTCAATTCGAGGTCATAGCGAAGATCCGCGCCACGATTCGCCCCCCCGCGTTGTCTGGCGGCACCGAAAATATCCCCGAAGACATCGCCGAAAATATCGCTGAACGCATCCGCGCCGCCAAAGCCGCCGCCCCCGGCCGAAGCATCGACACCGGCATGACCGAACTGGTCATAGGCCGAGCGCTTTTTCGGATCGGATAAAATCTCGTAAGCTTCCTTGGCCTGCTTGAATTTTTCTTCGGAGTCCGGATTATCCTTGTTCCGGTCGGGATGATATTTCATCGCGAGGCGGCGATAGCTTTTCTTCAGATCCGCATCACTCGCGTTACGCGATACCCCGAGTACTTTGTAATAGTCTTCTTTGGCCATAACGTAGAGAGCCGCGGGCAACAGCCGGCGGCTTCGATAACCCTCACATTAGTAGAAATCCGTGTTTCGAACGAAGCTATTTTTTGTCCTCCTTGACTTCCTCGAACTCGGCATCGACCACATCGTCCTTCGACCCCGATCCGCCGCTTTTCCCCGATTCGGACGAACCCGCACCGCCATCCGCCGTGGCCGATTCGGCCTGTTTTGCATAGACTCGTTCGGCCAGTTTACCCGATAATTCCGTGAGCGCCTTGGTTTTTGCCTCGATCGCGTCCTTATCATCGCCTTGCAATACTTTTTTCAATTCTTCGATCGCCGATTCGATGCGTTTTTTCTCGTCCGCTTCGACCTTGTCGCCGAGTTCCTCCACGGATTTCCGGGTCGCATGGAGCATCCCTTCCGCATGGTTTCGCGCATTCACGAGTTCGTGGAGTCTGCGATCATCCTCGGCATGCGCTTCGGCATCCTTGATCATGCGTTCGACTTCGTCATCCGACAAACCGCTCGAGGCCTTGATCACGATCGACTGGGATTTACCGGTCGCCTTGTCTTTCGCGGAAACGTTCAAAATTCCGTTGGCATCGATGTCGAAAGTCACCTCGATCTGCGGAATTCCGCGTGGAGCCGGAGGGATATCGGCCAAATCGAAGCGGCCCAGCGACTTGTTGCCCGAGGCCATTTCACGTTCACCCTGCAGCACATGCACGGTCACCGCGCGCTGGTGGTCCTCGGCGGTTGAAAACACCTGTTTCTCACGGGTCGGAATGGTCGTGTTCTTATTGATCAACTTGGTCATGACTCCGCCCAGGGTCTCAATACCCAGGGACAGCGGGGTGACATCGAGCAACAACACGTCTTTCACATCGCCGCCCAGAACACCCGCCTGAATCGCGGCACCCACGGCGACCGCCTCATCGGGGTTGACATCCTTGCGCGGTTCCTTGCCGAAGAAGTTCTTCACGAGTTCCTGCACTTTCGGCATGCGCGTCTGACCACCGACCAGAATCACTTCATTGATATCCGACGCGGACAGACCCGCATCCTTCAACGCGGTCGCGCAAGGCCCCTTGGTGCGCTCGATCAAGTCTTCGACCAAGGATTCCAGCTTGGCCCGCGTGAATTTGACATTCAGATGCCTGGGTCCTGTCGCATCCGCGGTGACGTAAGGCAGATTGATATCGGTCTGCTGGCTCGAGGAAAGCTCGATTTTGGCTTTCTCCGCGGCTTCTTTGAGCCGTTGCAGCGCGAGCGGATCGTGATGCAGATCGATCCCGTTGTCCTTTCTAAATTCATCGGCCAGAAAATCGATGATCCGGAGGTCGAAGTCTTCGCCACCGAGGAAGGTATCGCCGTTGGTCGCCAACACTTCGAACTGATGCTCACCTTCGACTTCGGCGATTTCGATGATGGAAATGTCGAATGTTCCACCGCCCAGGTCATAAACGGCCAGTTTGGCATCACCATGCTTCTTGTCCATTCCGTAAGCCAGAGACGCGGCGGTCGGTTCGTTGATGATGCGCAACACGTCGAGACCCGCGATGCGTCCGGCGTCCTTGGTCGCCTGGCGCTGGGAGTCATTAAAATAGGCCGGAACCGTGATTACGGCTTGCGTCACTCCCTCACCCAGATAGGCCTCGGCGTCCTTTTTCAATTTCATCAGCACACGCGCCGAAATCTCCGGGGGGGCCATTTTTTTAGCGTTCGCCTCGACCCAGGCATCACCGTTTTCCGCTTCGGCAATTTTGTACGGAACCATGCTGATGTCTTTCTGAACCACATCATCCTTGAAGCGCCGTCCGATCAGGCGCTTGATCGCAAACAGGGTATTGGCCGGATTGGTCACGGCCTGGCGCTTCGCGGATTGACCGACCAGAACCTCGTTATCCTTTGAAAAGGCGACGATCGAAGGCGTGGTCCGCGCACCTTCGCTGTTTTCGATTACCCGGGGCTTGCCGCCTTCCAGCACCGCGACACAGGAATTCGTTGTACCCAAGTCAATTCCGATAATTTTTGCCATCTAATTTCTCTCCGCTTTGAATTCAGTCGCCACTCGTTTCGGGGCTGCTAGTAAACCTGGTTCTGATATTGGGGGGAAGGCCTTTGATTTCAAGCCTGCTCGTCGATTTTTACGGGCTCCGCGGCGCGGGCTACGACCACCATCGCGGGACGCAGCAAACGCTGGCTGAGCAGATAGCCCTTCTGGAATACCCGGATGACGGTATTCGCCTCGGCTTCCGCGCTGGGTTCCATGGCCATGGCCTGATGGAATTCGGGGTTGAAGAATTCCCCGATCGGGTCGACCGTTTCGATGTTGAATTTTTCGAGCACCGACTTGAACTGGCGCAAGGTCAATTCAGAGCCTTCAAGCAGCTTGACGAGTTCGCCGTCTCCCGCGCCGGACGACGCGGCCTCAATGCCCAATTCGAGACTGTCCAGTACCGGCAACAATTCGCGGCTGAATTTTTCCAGCGCGAATTTGTGCGCGTCCTGCAATTCCTTTTGGGTCCTGCGCCTTAGGTTTTCCAATTCGGCCTGAGTCCTGAGCAATTTCTCCCAATTATCCCGCGCTTCTTTACGGGCCTCTGCCAATTCCGCGGCGAGCAACTCGGGTGAAATGGCCTCTTCTTGTTCGGATTCTTCGACAGCATTCTCTTCCGATTCCCCAGGGCCTTCAAGAGCCTCGGTCGAATCTTCCTGGACAGAGAGTTTACTTTCTTTTTCATCACTCATGCATACACTCCAGTTCGTATCAATCAAGTCATTGTTCAGTCGGCAGAATGCTGGTTCAGTTCCAGACCAACGAACCTGAAATATCGCTATTGCGATCGATCATTGAGCCGGAGATCTGTATTTACGATCCGATGCGCCGATCCGGACCCCGGCGTACTTCGACCCGCTAACGGTCTCGTCGGGTCTAAAGGCAAGCGGAGCCGGGTATACAGAATGCGATTAAGATGGGGGCAAAGATCGGGTATTCAAGGCCAATCCCAGTAACTTTGCAGTCAATTCAACAACCGGAATGACTTTTTCGTATTCCATGCGGGTCGGTCCGATCACGGCCAGCACACCGACTCGCTGATCATCGACGCTATAGGATGAACTCACTACGCTGCAATCGTGCAGCGCATGATATCCGGATTCCTCGCCGATGAATATCTGCACGCCGTCTGCATCGAGACATTGATCCAACAGGTGCAATATTCCACGTTTCTGGTTAAAAGCCTGGAACAGTTCACGCAAGCGCTCGACATTCGACAATTCCGAGAACTCCATCAGGTTGGTTTGCCCGGTCAGGACGAAATCGTCTTTCTCGTCGGATTGTCCGAACGCGAGTTTTGCCATTTCGATCGCGTTGACCATTTCGCGATTAACCTGTTTATGGATCGTTTCCAGATCCTCCACGAGTTGTATTCTGAGGTCGGATAAATTCCGTCCCTCGAACATCGAATTCAGAATATTCGCCGCCTGTTGCAATTCCGCGGGACTGAATTTAGTCGAAGTATGAATGATCTTGTTATGAACCTCCTGTTCGTTCGTCACCAGAATCACCAGAACCCTGAGCCCTTTCAAGGGTAAAAACTCGATATGACGAAAGGCATTGGTTTCCCGCCGAGGCCGGGTTACGATACCCGCCATCTGGGTCAGCCTTGCCAGCAGGTTGGATGCCGAGTCGATCAAATCCAATGCATCGTCGCGGGGCGCCAGGTCCCGCCGCATCTGCCGGACCGCCTTGCTTCCAAGCGGACGGACCGTCAACAAAGAATCGATAAATACGCGATAACCGGTAACGGTGGGTATTCGTCCGGACGAAGTGTGCGGTGCAACGATCAGACCGTTTTCCTCGAGATCCGCCATCACATTCCGGATTGTCGCGGGACTCAGGTTGATCCCGGCCCCCCTGGACAACGCGCGCGAACCGACCGGTTGGCCATCCTGGATATAACGCTCGACCAGTACCTTCAGAAGGTACTGCGCACGTTCGTTCAAGTCTTCGGTATTCCGCACGATACTTTATAAGATAAACAATAAGATAAACAGGTCAAAAATTAGCACTCTCCCAAAATGTGTGCTAAATAAAAATTAGCAATCCGCAGATCCTGTGTCAAGAAACACTTTTTTATCTTGGATGCTTCCAGCCGCCATGCTACCTTTAGCATCGTTTGCAAAATAGATTATAAATAGGCTGGTAAAAAATAAGAATAATTCAAAACCTGACGCCGGGGCCCTCCACCAGACCATGCATGCTCAATTCAACGCGATAGGACTTATCGGTAAACCAAGCCCCATTATTTCGGACACGCTGACTCAGATCTATAAGCACTTGATTGCCCGGAATTTCCGGGTGCTGGTCGAAATCCATAGCAGTCAATACATCGTCTCCGAATCCGTGGAGACCTCGGAAATCCGCGAAATCGGAAAACATTGCGACTTGGCAATCACCGTAGGCGGAGACGGTACTCTGCTTTCCGCGGGACGCAATCTGGCCCCCTTCAACGTTCCGGTAGTCGGGGTAAATCTCGGCAGACTCGGGTTCCTGGTGGATATCTCGCCCGAGGACATTCTGATCCGTCTGGACGACATTCTGGCCGGACGCTTCGTGACTGAACAACGAATTATTTTGAAAGCCAGGCTGATTCGGGACGGACGGGTGATCCATGAACAAAGCGCGGTCAACGAGGTAGTCATTCATCGCTGGATTTCGCCGAGCATGATCGAGATCGTAACCCATATCGATCAGGTTTTCTTGAATTCGCAACGCTCGGACGGACTCATCATTTCGACACCGACCGGTTCGACCGCCTATGCGCTGTCCGGCGGGGGCCCGATTCTGCATCCCGCTCTCGGATGCATTGTATTGGTTCCGATCAACCCGCATACTTTGACCAACCGCCCCATTGTGGTGAACGATAGCAGTGTGGTGGAAATCGCATTCAGTCAGACTACGGAGATCAATGCCCAAGTGACCTGTGACGATTTCTCCATTCCCGATGTACTCATCAGCGACCGCATTCAGATCGTAAAAGATCAGCATCTGCTGCGCATTCTGCACCCGATGGACTACGACTTTTTCAATATCCTGAGAGCCAAGCTGAACTGGAGTAGCTGATGCTGTGCTCGATCAATATCCGGGACCTGGCGGTTGTCGAGTCTCTAGAACTCGATTTGCGTGAAGGGTTGACAGTCTTGACCGGGGAAACTGGCGCGGGAAAATCCATTTTACTGACCGCGATGGGCCTGGCACTGGGCGACCGGGCCGATTCCGGATTTATCCGGCCGGGTTCCGATAAAGCCGAAATTAATCTTCAGTTCGACTTGACCCGATGTCAAGGCGCCTTGGCCTGGCTGCACGAACAGGAATTGGCGGACGATTGCAACTGTATCGTGCGGCGCATTCTGAACAGCGACGGCCGTTCCAAGGCATTCATCAACGGTTCGCCGGTCACTCTTCAAATGCTGCAGCAACTCGGTGAAAAACTGATCGATATCCACGGCCAGCATGCGCACCTTTCGTTAATGCACCGAGAGGAACAATGCCGGATTCTCGATGAGGCTGCCGGAAATCGAAGCCTGATCGAACAGATCGCTCAACTGTACCAGGCATGGAACAACCTGTGCGAACGTTTGCACAAAGAGCGAGAACGCCTGTCGAACGCTGAACAGCGCAAGGAATTGGCCGGCTTTCAGATTCGGGAGATGGAACAATGCGACATCGAAAATCTCGATTATCAGAAACTCGTAGATGAACACAGTCTTGAGGCCAATCTTGAAAAGGTCCTGGGTACCGGACAAGCCCAGCTCGACCGGCTGCAAGACAACGACTACCGGTCGGTCAATTCCTTGCTCGGAGAGACGATCCGGGCTCTGTCCGAATTCAGCAGCATCGCGGCGGAATTCGGCTCGATCGTCGAACTGTTGAACGATGCCCTGATCCAGGTTCAAGAATCCGCCCGGCTTCTCGGACGATACCTGGACTCGCTGGAAGTCGATCCAGGTCGACTCGAAGCATTGGAACAACGCCTTTCCACCCTTCACAACCTGGCCAGAAAACATCAGACGACCCCGGAGAACCTGCCGATTGTGCTGCGCAATCTGCGCGAGGAAATGCAAAAGATCGAGCACGGCGCGGAAAATCTCACGCAACTGGAGACTCGACTCAATCAAATTTACGAGCAATATCTGGAACTCGCACGGACCGTTTCAGATCGACGCAAACAAGCCGCCGTTGTGCTTCAAGATAAAATCACCCGCATCATTCGGGAACTCGGAATGCCCGAGGGCGATTTCCGGATCAATATCCACTCTCTGAGCGATCCATCCGTTCCAAAATCGAAGGGCTTCGAGTACGCTGAGTTCTGTGTCACGACCAACCCCGGCTTGCCCGCGAGACCTCTGGGAAAGGTCGCATCCGGCGGCGAACTTTCCAGAATCAGTCTCGCTGTAGAGGTCGCGGCGATCGACTCCAATACCACCCCGACCATGGTATTCGACGAAGTCGATTCGGGAATTGGCGGAGGTGTCGCGGAAATTGTCGGGCAGAGACTCCGCGCACTCGGAAATTCCCGTCAGGTTCTTTGCATTACGCACCTGCCCCAGGTTGCGGCGCAATCCCATCATCATTTACTCGTGGTAAAAATCAGCCCGCAGGGCCATACCCGCTCGATCGTCCGAACCTTGACCGCCGACCAGAGACGAGTGGAAATCGCGCGCATGCTCGGCGGGGTCAAAATCACCGAGCAAACGCTCGCTCACGCCCGCGAAATGCTGGAATGGAAGGACAGTCCGGCGGAAAATCCCTAGGCCCTTCGAACTCCACTTCCTCGCCAATCCAAGGCGAGTCCCATTCGCTTTAAAACTCGCCGGGTTCAGACGGCATTTACTTCACGAATTCATCGCCCCGATCTCGGACCACCGGAAGCTATTGTTTACGACCTGGAAGAATTTGAAGAAACACGGATGGAAAGGCTTTACAAATTGTAAGGATGATCGGGCCAGCCCTCCGTTGCAATACCGGATTCATTAATTCTACTTTGTCAGATTACATTATCCATATTTTTCGCGATCGTCATTCCGGCAAAGTCTGCCCCGTACTTGATATTGATACGGGGATTGCCGGAATCCAGACTCCATGGATGGTTTCGAGCTTGCCATATCCATGGCACTGGATGCCTGCTTCCCGGCAGGCATGACGCGCTAGTTTCAAATATGACAAAGTAGCATTAACCCAAATTAAGATAGACAGGAAACGTCAATCCGGTTTTCGCCAGTCCTTGGCGAATAATCCAAAAACACTAACCCGGTTAAAGTCTCGTAACTGTATTCGTAGCCGTTCGAGAGCCGTTTTTTACGAGTCCAGGAATCACGCTTCCCATGTAAGTCCGTCTACTCGGCTGGTGATTTTTCGGAAAGTTTCCAATCGAATTGGATAACCCGGCTTGAGTTTTCCAAACCCCATCAAATCTCGAATTCTTCGAGTGTTTGTCCCTTCTCGACGAGTTCCTTAAGCCAGTTCGGTTTCATACCCCGGCCACTCCATTGCTGCAGCGGATTGGCCGGATTCTGGTATTTGGGAGGAACTTTCTGACCCTTGCGGGACGATCTTCTTCCGGACTCGGAGATTTCCACCATGACCCCGATCGATGCCGCCAGTTGCTTAATTTCGGTCAGAACTTCCTTGCGCTTTTTATCCTTACGCGTTTGTAATTCTTTCTCCGCTTTGGCAATAACATCTTCGAGATCAGTTTCGGTAAGTTTATTAAAATTTGTCTGCATGTATATTCTCGCTCCAATTAAACGTTGACACTTATATTATAACACTAAAAAAATTATAACACCAAAAATTGTTTGGCTGTTGTTTTCCTGATTGAATAACAGCAATTCTCATTTTAAAAAATAATATCCTCGTAGCTTGGGTTGAGCGGTAGCGAAACCCAACGTTTGCGTTCCATTTCAGGCTGAGGTGTTGGGTTTCGTTCCTCAACCCAACCTACAACAGGCCGAAGACGAGCCATAATGAGAATTGCTGGATTGAATAGGGTGCGGTTAAAAGTGACGCGAGCCTATCTTAGGCGCTCAAGCATTAAGATGATTCTGATTCCATATGGAATTCAGCAGGTAAAAAAACCGATTGCTTTAATCAGCGTCTCGAAAAAGTAAATCCAGTTCATTGAAGCCGGTCCAGGCGATTGATTACCTCGGTTTCGACAAACTGATTCATGAATGAACCGCACTCCGATAGGGTTCCGGTACCTTATCAACGCATCGTTCAACTGAAAAAAATCCTGCCTCGTTGTGCGGATGATCGGTACTCGAGCGCAGTTCAACCCGCGCTTTAACTATTGCCGCGACTTATGGGACAATAACATCTTTTTAAAGTAGTAAGCCGGCATCGATCGGCGAAGTCCCGATTGACATGAAAATAACCTCCGCGAATCCTGCGTCGATTTCCCCCTTTAATCCGAGTGTACCCAATGATCGGGACACACAAACAATCTGGACCGGATTGCACGGTTGTGGTGACTCATTGGCGGTCGCTTCTCTGGTCGCCGAATCGAATCGATTTATTCTGCTGATTACCAAAGACCCTCAAACTGCATTGCGGGTGGAACACGAAATCCGATTTTTTCTTCCGGAAAATGTTTCCGTGCTGCATCTGCCGGATTGGGAAACCTTGCCCTACGATGTATTTTCACCTTTACCTGAGATCACCTCCCAACGCCTCGAAACTCTGGCAGGACTCCCAACCACCAAACATGGAATTTTGATCCTGAGTGCGGCAACCTTGATGCACCGAATCGCACCGCGCGAACACATTCTGGCCAATAGCTTTGCCTGGAAAATCGGTCAGTCCCTGCCCTTGGAGCAAATTCGACAGCAACTTGCGGGGGTTGGCTACCAATCGACCTCTCAAGTTTACCAACATGGCGAGTTTGCGGTCCGCGGCTCGATTCTGGATCTATTTCCGATGGGCAGCAATCTTCCTTATCGAATCGAGCTATTCGACGACGAAATCGAATCGATCCGGACTTTCGATGCGGATACCCAGCGGTCTCTGGATAAAGTTGATGAAATCCGTCTGTTTCCAGCACGGGAAATTCCGTTCGACGAAAATTCGATTAAACGATTCCGGCAACGTTTCCGTTCCGAATTTCCCCAGGCGACACAACGCAATCCGATTTATCAGGATGTCAGCAATGGAATTGCTCCGGCCGGTATCGAATATTATATGCCCTTATTCGTCGATAAAACCGAATCGATTTTCAGTTACTGCCCTCGAAACACGATTCTGGTTTTATTCGATTCCGCGTTGCAAGCCGCCCGCTCATTCCGTGCCGAAACTCTATCCCGCTACGAACAACGCAGGCATGACATAAACCGGCCAATTTTGAATCCCGAAGTATTGTTTCTGTCCCCCGGAGAAATGGAAGAAGCGATTGCGCGGATGCCTCACATTCAGCTCCGCCCTACGCCAAACCCTTCGGATCATACCGGCGCGATTGTCACTTTCGATACCCAGCCCCTGGCTGACATTTCACTCAAGCCGCAGAATAAACGTCCGACCGAAGCACTGGAATCCTTTATCGATCATTTCCGGGGCCGTATTCTCTTCGTTGCCGAAACCGCGGGACACCGGGAAGTCCTGATGGAAACCCTGCGCAGGCACGGTATATTTCCCGAAATGGTCACCGGCTGGGCGGATTTTCTGGATTCCCGCGCAACGCTGTGTCTCCTGGTCGCCCCGATGGACCATGGCTTGCTCACGCAGACCGCCGGAATCGTGATCATTACCGAAAGCCAGCTGACCGGTCAGCGCGCTCAACAGCGCCGCCGCCGAAGACGCAGCAGCGGGCAGGAACTCGAAAATATCATCGCGAATTTGACCGAACTTTCCCCGGGAACTCCGGTTGTGCATCAAGAGCATGGCATCGGCCGATATCTTGGATTGCAAAAACTCGAATTCTCGGGGGTCGAAACCGAATTCCTGATTCTCGAGTACGCCAACCACGACAAGCTCTATGTACCGGTTTCGTCTCTCCATCAAATAGGCCGGTACAGCGGTGCCAGCACCGAAACCGCGCCACTGCACAAACTCGGTGGCGAACAATGGAAGAAAGTCAAAACAAGGGCCGCGACCCGGATCCGGGATGTCGCGGCGGAACTGTTGGATATCAATGCCCGGCGTGCCGCGAAAAAAGGCTTCGCGCACAAAATCACCGATATCGAATACGAAGATTTCGCGCTCGGCTTTCCCTTCGAAGAAACCCCAGACCAGGAGAATGCAATCGAACAGGTGCTCCAAGACATGGCTGCCGAACAGGCCATGGACCGCGTGATCTGCGGGGATGTCGGTTTCGGTAAAACCGAAGTCTCCATGCGTGCCGCATTCGTCTCGGTTCAAAACGCTAAGCAGGTCGCCGTGCTGGTCCCGACTACGCTTTTAGCCCAGCAGCATTTTCAGAATTTTCGGGACCGTTTTGCCGATTGGCCGGTCCGCATCGAAGTGCTATCGCGGTTCATACTGAAAAAACAGCAGGACACCATTATCCGGGACCTGGCCGATGGCAAGGTCGATATCCTGATCGGAACCCACAAACTGCTGCAAAAAGGCGTCGATTATAAAAATCTCGGTCTGGTCGTGATCGACGAGGAACACCGTTTCGGCGTCCGGCACAAGGAGCATTGCAAGAAGTTGCGCAGTGAAGTCGATATTCTGACCATGACCGCGACGCCGATTCCGCGCACCTTGAATATGGCGATGTCCGGTCTTCGTGAACTTTCCATCATCGCGAGCCCTCCTCCGAATCGCCACGCAATCAATACCTTTGTGAGCGAATGGAACGATTCGCTGATTCAGGAGGCTTGCCTCAGAGAGATTCGCCGCGGCGGGCAGATCTTCTTCCTGCATAATAATGTGAAGACGATCGAACGCACTTCCCGGGAGCTTAAAAAGTTGCTGCCCGAAGCCCGGCTGGAAATCGCCCACGGCCAAATGCCGGAACGTGAACTCGAACGGGTGATGCTGGATTTTTATCACCAGCGCTCCAATTTTCTCCTGTGCACGACCATTATCGAAAGCGGCATCGATATTCCGAGCGCCAACACCATCGTGATCAACCGGGCCGACAAACTGGGCCTTGCCCAGTTGCACCAGTTGCGCGGGCGGGTCGGACGCTCGCATCACCGGGCCTATGCCTATCTGATCGTTCCACCCAGAAACATCATGACTCCGGAAGCGATCAAACGAATCGAGGCGATCGAAGCATCGGACAGCCTCGGCGCAGGATTCATGCTTTCATCGCATGATCTGGAAATTCGTGGCGCGGGCGAGTTGCTGGGCGAGGAGCAAAGCGGCCATATCGAGGAGATCGGCTTCAATCTGTATACGGAAATGCTCGAGCGTGCCGTATCAAGCCTTAGATCCGGAAAAGAACCGGATCTCGACGCGCCGCTTCCGGCAGGAGCCGAGATCGAACTCAATTTTTCCGCACTGATACCGGATGATTATCTGCCCGACGTGCATACTCGCCTGGTACTCTACAAGCGAATCGCGAACGCCGGTTCGCCAGAGCAACTCAGGGATCTCAAAGTGGAAATGATCGACCGTTTCGGTTTACTGCCGGAAGCCACTAAAAACCTTTTCGAAGTCACCGAAATCAAATTGAAGGCAACCGAAATCGGCATTCTGAAAATCGAAGCGGCCGCCACGGGCGGGCGAATCGTATTCTCGCAAAATCCGAACATCGATTCGATGGCGGTTATGGAACTGGTCCAAAAACAGGCCAACCGATACAAACTGGAAGGACCTGAAAAACTCAGGTTCATCGAAAAACTCGAAACCTGTGCAGAAAAAATCAAATTCGTGAATGGCTTGCTGGAAAGACTGGCCGAACAATCCAGCGCGGTGGCGTGAAATTGAAAAAGGTCGTACGACTTATTCAAACAGGCCAATGAGCTTTTCGAGCAAGCGCCCGACATCATTCAGGCCTCTGGCAAGGTTCTGTTCGATTTCTTCCATCGTGATTTCGGAGGCGCTTTTCCCCGCCGCCCAATTGGCCATCACCGCGCAGCAGGCATACTCGAGCCCGGCTTCGCGCGCGAGCGCGGCTTCAGGCATTCCGGTCATCCCGACCATGTCACAACCGTCGCGCTCCATGCGCAGGATTTCCGCGGCGGTTTCCAAGCGTGGCCCCTGCGTGCAACCGTAGGTGCCTCCGATCACGACGTTCAACCCGGCGAGTTCGGCGGATTGCCCGAGCCGATCGATCATCCCTTTGCTGTAGGGCCAGGTAAAGTCGATATGGGTCACCGCTCCCCCCGGGTCCTCGAAAAAAGTACTTTTCCGGCCGTGGGTATAATCGATCAGCTGGTCCGGGATCGCGATCTTCGCGGGCGGTAAATGGGCGCCGATGCCTCCCACGGCGGCGACCGAGACAATATGCGTCACGCCGGCCGATTGCAATGCACGGATGTTCGCGCGATAGTTGATTCGATGCGGTGGAATGGAATGCCGATCGCCATGCCGCGCCAGAAACACGATACCGGCATCGTGGAGAAGACCGAAGCTTAACGGCGCCGAGGGATCGCCGTATTCGGTCGAGAGGTTTTTCCTTTCCCGGATTTCCAGCCCCTGAAGCCGGCTCAGGCCGGAACCGCCGATAATTGCGAGCATCGTCAACTAACTCCCCTTGCAGGCGTAAATACCCGGCAGATTACGCCAATAACCTTTATAATCCATCCCGCAGCCGAACAAATACCGGTTTTCCGCCTTGAGTCCGACGAAATCCGCGCGGCAGGGCTTCGCATGGCCCAACCGCTTCTCGACGAGAACCGCGCTGTAAACCGAGGCGGCGCCTTGCTCCGTGCAATACCGGCTGATCGCTTCCAGCGTAATTCCCTCATCCAGAATATCATCGACGATCAACACGGTCCGGCCTATCAAAGGTGAACGCGGAACGCTGATCCATTCGATCTCGCTGCCGCTGGTTGCGCCCTGATAACGACTCGCATGGATCACATCGCTGGTGAGCGGAAAATCCAGACGCCGCATCAACTTCGCGGTCGGACCGATTCCGCCGGTCAACACACAAATCAGAATCGGATTGCTGTCCGCGAGTCTCCCGGTAACGGACCGGGCCATGCGGTCAAAGGCCTGATCCACCTGATATTCCGGGAACAGAAGGTCCGCCTCGGCCCTGACTGTCCGTATTTCTTCTAAAATGCTCACTTAAAGATTTTCCACTAAGTGTATTGATTCCACCACGCTTAGCCACCGCGCGGACTTTTTCAGTTCGGTTCCATCGAACGCAGGATGTCCACACATTTTCAACAATCGGCGCCGGCGTTCGGGAGATCCATGCCCCGCGGCCAGATCCAGAACGCTTTCGGCCGCTTCCGGCTGATTACAGATCAAAACCATATCACAACCGGCCTCAAGCGCGGTGCTAACCCGATCGGCATAGGACCCCGCAGTTTCGGCGCCCGACATGCTCAGGTCGTCGCTGAATACCGCGCCATCGAAACCGAGATCGCCCCGCAGCACCTTCCCGATCCAATATTCGGAGAATCCCGCGGGCCTTTGGTCGATCCGGCTGTACACGACATGGGCCGGCATGATGCCTTCAAGTCCCTCTCCGACGAGTCTTCTGAATGGAATCAGATCCCGGGCGGCCAGTTCATCAAAATCGCGATCATCGACCGGCAGGGCCAGATGGGAATCCAGCGCAACGCTACCGTGACCCGGAAAATGTTTGCCAACCGCGGCCATTCCGGCATCCCGCATTCCGCGGCGAAAGGCCGATGCGTACTCCGCGACTCGATCTGCTAGTCTTCCAAAAGCACGATCGCCGATGATTGTACTGATTCCGCAGTCCACGTCCAGAACCGGCGCGAAGCTGAAGTCGGCGCCGGTCGCAAGCACCTCCACGGCCATCAGCCACCCCGCGGATTCCGCGAGTTTACGCGCGCCCTCCGGTTGGTCCGGATAAACCTCGGCGTAACGGCACGCCGCGGGCAGGCGCGTGAAGCCCTTCCGGAAACGCTGCACCCTTCCGCCTTCCTGATCGACCGCAACCAAAAACTCACGCCCCCGGATTCCGCGGATTTCCCGGACCAACTCCCCGACCTGCTCGGGCGATTCATAATTTCGGGAAAATAAAATCACGCCCCCGACTCCGGGATGCCGGAGAATGTGAATTTCGCGGGCTTCGACAGCCAATCCTCGAAGATCCAGCATCAAGGGACCGGGGGTCTTATTAGTCATTCGATTCCATGCGGGATCATCGGAGAAAATTCTTCATCTATACTCTGTCGAGACCCGCAAATTTTATCGTTTTCCGGTGGAATTCCAAGTGTGTTCTTGGCTCGGACGGCAAATCTGCCGCCAACCGCGCGCGGCTCTTAAAAGGATCAAGCATTCCCTGAAACCTGTCGACTTGCATCCACGGAGATTTCCCGTTGAAAAACAGAGCGCTGTCATTTATCTTACTTTTGTCGATGTGTTTTTCCGTAGTTGCGGAAGATTCTGGATTAGAAGATCTGTTCGAATATGTTCCATTGGAACCCAGCTTCGTAGTGAATCTTAAAGGCAACCGGCGAAGTTACCTGCGCACCGATATCCAACTGCTTGTCGAGGACAAGGAACGCGCGGACCAAATCAAGGCTCATATGCCGGCGTTGCGGCATGCATTGATCCTGTTGATCAGCGAATATTCCGCGGATCAGCTCGGCACTTCGGCACAACGCGAAAAATTCCGCCAGAAAGCCTTGCAGGAAAGCCGCAAAACGCTGGATCAATATGCGAGCAGCAGGGGTCTTGGCGATCTTTTCTTTACCGAGTTTCTAGTCGAATGACAGGCTGTCAACACGCGTGTTAAATCAAACATCAAAGCCCCTGTTTCAAGCTGGCTTCTATGAAGGGATCCAGGTTTCCGTCCAGAACCGCCTGGGTGTTCCCGGTTTCGACGCCGGTGCGCAAATCCTTGATCCGGGATTGATCCAGCACATAGGAACGGATCTGGCTGCCCCAACCGATGTCCGATTTCGACTGCTCCAACTGTTGCTGTTCGGCGTTTCGCTTGAGCAGTTCCATTTCGTACAACTTTGCCTTGAGTTGCTTCATCGCGGTGGCCTTGTTCTTGTGTTGGGATCGATCGTTCTGGCACTGTACGACGAGGTTGGTCGGCAGATGGGTAATCCGAACCGCCGATTCGGTCCGGTTGACATGCTGGCCCCCGGCGCCGCTCGCGCGGTAAACGTCGATCCGAAGGTCCGCGGGATTGATCTCGATGTCGATCTCGTCATCGACCTCGGGCGAGCAGAACACGGCCGCGAATGAAGTGTGGCGGCGATTCCCCGAGTCGAAGGGTGATTTACGCACCAGTCTGTGGACGCCGGTTTCGGTTCGCAGCCAACCGAAGGCGTAGTCGCCGTCGAATTTAATGGTCGCGCTCTTGATGCCCGCGACCTCGCCATCCGAAACTTCGATCAGCTCGGTCTTGAAACCCTTTCGTTCGCCCCAGCGTAAATACATTCGCAGCAGCATTTCGGCCCAATCCTGCGCTTCGGTACCGCCGGAACCGGCCTGAATATCGACAAAGGCATTATTCGGGTCCATTTCTCCCGAAAACATCCGCTGGAACTCCAGTGCGGCAACCCGCGACTCAAAGGCCTTCAGGTCCCGGACGATGATCTCCACGGTATCCGCATCGTCTTCTTCGGCGGCCAATTCGAGCAGTTCCCTGCTGTCCGTCAACGAACGATCCATTTCCACGATCGTGTTCACGACCTGTTCCAGCTGCACGCGTTCGCGGCCCAAGGCTTGCGCGAGTTCTTTGTTCTCCCAAATCCTGGGATCCTCGAGTTCGCGCAGTACTTCTACCAATCGCTCCTTTTTGGTTTCGAAGTCAAAGGTACCCCCTCAGAGCCTCACGGCGGCTCTGAAGATCGTCGATTTTATGGATAATTGGATTGAGTTCCTGCATTTTGTTCAATACCGGATTCGCGCAGCGTTCCGATCAAACCAGGCCTTAGGGCCCGGAGCGGACAAAGGATATCACAGATCGGGGTTTTCGCCCCGAACATTCCTCGTTAAACCCTGGAAATTCATCCGGCGCCGCGGGAACTTTCGGATCGCGGGCGCCAAACGCCTGCGCGGTCTCTATTTCGCGAGCGCGTAAGGGATGGTCATTTTTTCGATACGCCAACGCAGAAGACATCGACCAGTTCGAAGGTCGGGAGATTTTTTGGATCGAAATCGGAAACCGGCCGATCGATCCCGATCACATAGCCTGTCAATCTGTCGGGTTCCAATTTGAAGCGGATCATATGCCGGTAGCGGTCCGCGCGTGCGCCGCCACCCGCTTCGTTATAATGCCCCCGGTAAGTACTCGATACCGCAAGATACCAGCCAAACCACACACAACTGAAAATTGTCCCGGTAATAAAGGCCCCGGCCATTCGACCCGTGCTGACTTCAGTCGTGGCGGTTCCTGCGAATGCGAAGGCCAGGCAACCGATGCCGATCACGAGCCAGCAAAGGGTCAAAAAGCGGGCAATCCATTCCTGATTGCCGAATTGTGGGTATTGGTTCACGAGCCTGGGCACCGCGAAGCCCACGGTCATAGTCGCGGCGACCACCGTCACGAGTACGAGCACCGTGGTTAGTGCATCATTATGAGCCACCCAACTCACCGGGGTAGTCAGTTGTAGAAACAAATGCCAGATCCCGATCAAAAGCATGCTAAGCCTGGCGCGGCGGTCCAGTCCTGCCGCGCCGACCTTAGTTGCATAGGCGAGCAATCCAACCACCACCAGAGCCAGTACCACAATGAACACACTGTCGGAAAACGTAACCGCTGCCTTATAGATGCCATAGCGCCATAATCCGAACAGCACGCTCAGAAAAGCGCTGATCATTAAGACCCACGAGGGCAGGTAATCCCAATTTACAAAGGTTTCGATCCAGTAACGCAAGCTGAACCACCGGGACGAATCCCCGGATTTGTCATCCGCATCCGGTAACGATTTAAATCTTGCCAAAACAAGGTCGGTATAAAGGCGGTTCACAACTACGGCGAGAATACCGCCGGCTATAAATAGAATTCCGAGCAGACTCGCGAGTAATGGGGGCGGGATTGATTCCTTTATCCAGAATATCAAATTCATCACCAGCGCGATCGCAAGTAAAGCGCCCAGGCCGAGGGATTTTTTCAAAGTCTTCCAGTTCTTAATTTCGAATGAGTGTCCGGCAGTCCGGCACAGGAATCGCTTAGCCCAGTAACTGAACAGGCAGATGATCGTGGCCGCAATCAACAAATCCGGAATATACGGGATTGCGCCGATCGTCTGCGCATCCGCTTTCAGCTCCTTAACCTTCAAGTCTTTTTGAATGGCTGCCAGAATCGAAATTTCGGGCTTCCCCGTGGCTTGCAGGCTCAACGGCCTCGAATCATCGGATACAATCGGTACCAGCGACCAGGTACTGTCGGGTACGGTTCCGGCAAAATATAAAAGCAGCGCCAACAGGCCACCCACGGCCCATATATAGCCGCCCCTCGCAATATTCCATGGATTCAGCAAGCGGCTCACGAACAAAGAAAGGGATTGCGAAAGGTCCGGATATAAACGGGACTCGGTGATCCCGGCGCCATGGGTGTGGGTGGGGTGCAGGAATGCTCCTCCGCCACCGGCCACGACCGAGGCATAATTATCCCTTGCTTGAAGCGTCCGGTCACGGTCGGCGCCGCGGCCCCAATAGCGGGCATAATGGTGAATGTCTCCGGATAGATCGAGTCTGCATTGGCTATCCGGATCCGAGAGTCTGCCGTCGTTGCGTTCCAGAAACGCGCAGTCCAGTCCCAGCGATTGGAAGGTTTTGACCAGCTCGGCCTGATCGTCGGTCCAGCGCCGGTACGAGGTGGACGGTTCCGGGGTGGCGACAATGAGCTTGTTTGGTGGCGTGTAAACGCTGTCATTTGCATTCTCGCGCGGGCTCGAATGCGATCCGCACAAGTTACGGAAGAATTCCCTCTGGCGAAAGTCGATCGCGCCGTTTTGCGAGTCAAGCCCCCATAACCACCAGTCAAACGGAAGTTTTATGGCGACATAGCTGGCATCTTGTACACGGTAGAAACCATCGAGATCCAGTTGCGGCCCCAACCCGGAATCATCCAAACTGACCACGGGTCTTCGAAATTGCCGGTTGAAACCGTCGATTGAATCGTAATAGTCATGATTCGCGGGAATCGCAACGATGGGTCGCCGATCGGGGGATTTTCCCTCATTCGCTTCCCGACTCTTGAAGGCCCAATTAAAAGGATCCCGGAACCGCTCGCAAATCGTCTCGTAATCGGAAATATGGTAGGCCGTATCGCCGCCTACGAACAGGAACCGGCCGCGAGGAAGTTTGCTGAAGTCCGCGGATTGCGTGAGTTCCACCCGGCCTTTCCCGCCGCCCGTGCGTATCCAGAGATCACCTTGACAAAGATAGGCGATGTTATACACCGCTTTTTGCCCGTCTCCTGAATCGGCAATGTAATCAAACCAGAACTCGCCATTTTCCGATTCGTTCTCGTGCAGTTTGATCGGCTCGGCGCACATCCAGTCTTTCGGATCCAGTTTTGGCCCGAACAAACTGTAAATCGCGATGAATTTAAGCCCCGCGAGTAATTGACGGCCCAACAGCCACCCGACGGGGCCTTTAAACTGCCGACCGCCACCGGTCAATCCTTCCCTTACCTTTTTCATCCAATGCATTCTGGTCCTCCCATGAGATCGGTTCGCGCAACGAATCAGGCGAAGTGCCTGTTAAATTCCTTCACCACCCCTCATATCAACTCTTGAGATCTCAGCGAATCCGTGATTTTTCCAATCAGGTAATTCATCGCCTTGCGTTTCAGCAATACCCGCCATCCGAATCCGATCAAAAAGCGGCGAATCGGAACCACGACCGAAGCGATCAGATTTTGCTTGCCTTCGGGATTGGACAGGTAGTTCGCATTGATCGAGTCGAAAACCGCATCCAGCCTGCGGTCGACCGCGCCGGTGATCGATGCGGGATCGAAACGATTCCGCGGCCAAGGCAGCGCCCGCTCGTCATCCCGGCTGCTTCCGTAAAGCGGGATGATCAGCAATTCGTCGCCGTTTGCGAGATTGGGGTCCTTGGAGTTCTTCAACTCGTCCGACCATTTCACGAACACCGCACCATTGCCTTTCGGAAGGGAAAAGGCTTGTCTTAGGAAATCCTGGCAGTTCTTCCGCCCCAGGAGGAAATCGTGGCAGCGATAGTCGACCGATAGAAAGCCGGAGAATCCGTCCAATGCGCCACTTGCGATCGCGGTCGCCCCGACTTTTGTGCCATCGCTTCCACCGCCCGAGGGTGTGATGGCGAAGCGGCTGTAGACGCTGTCCATTTTTGCGAGAGCCACATCCTCGGGTTTGAAGCGGGCTTGTTCCTTCCACGCGCCCAGGAGACCGAACAGCGAATTGACGATGTCGTAATTTTCGGGTCCGCGACGCTCGGTATCCGCCATGTTGGGAAATGGATCGACCAGAATGGTAGCCCGGACTGCCTTCGCCCCATCGCGAGGATTGCGCCCGAGCGGGCCTGCCAGTTCCACCCTGGCCAACTCCAGGGGTTCATTGTCCATGGTACCGCCGTCGACGCAGACGAAATCATATTGGGCTTCCCGGAGCGTTTGTTCGCTCCAGGCGGGGAGGATAGACGCCAGCGCCGGCTCTTCCTTGCCATCCCCGGGCACCAACACTCGCCGGTAATCGTATTGAGCCCGCGGCCGGCTCAAGGCTCTCGGGGCGAGGCCTACCGGAAAAGCGGCCGATGCAACCGCCGCGAGACCCAGCGTATACCATGCGTTGTCGGCGCCATCTCTACCGGTATCCCCTTTCGGGAAGGATATCCGAAATTCGTCCGGACAGACCGCTCCGCGAGGACCCTCCCCCAGGCCGGTCAGCGCGAATCGCATCTGATCCGAATGAGCCGACATTTCATAATCGATTGCCATAGTCCCTTCGAATCGCTCCCGGTAAGGAACGCCGCGCAGGTTCGCGACCGTCAGGATCACGCGCATCGGATCAGTTACCCAGGGCCGCTCGATCTCGCGATCGAGACTGAATGCGATCGCCTTGCTGCGGATATCATCCAGACGGCTCGAATCCAGCAGCGACATGACCGCAGGCGGTGTCCCGCCGTTCCCGGCGAGGTCCCCGGTCTGTAAGAGGTAGCGGATATCGATGTCGCTGACCCAGGAATCGAACAGCGGATTGCCGGACGCGGCATCGGATGGCAAGGACTCGATCTGGCCGCGCCGGATGTGGGGAAAGGGATAACGGAGCGCCGCGGCAACGATCGCTCCGGTGATCGCGCCGGCCGATGCGCCGGTGATGACCTTGAGCTTAACCTTATGCGGCGGAACCGTCCATCTGGTGTAATCGTCACCGAATTTCGCCCGCTCCTGTTTTTGGGCCGCTGCAAAATTATCCAGCGCCTCCACCAGGAAATCGATCACCCCGGCTGTATACGCACCCGCGGAAACCGCTCCGGCGAGGACGATTCCCAATTCGAAGGTTCCCGGGTCCGGGCTCTGGCTTAGGTCCGGACGACACTCGGCCAATTCCGCGGTTTCAGATCGCAAAGTATCCTGCGTCATGCTGTCCCACCCCTGCCAATAGCATCCAAATTGTACTCGATCTCAAGCCCTGATTTCAGGGCTTGACTGTGTAATCGGCTTCTGTGAATAGTTTTCCGGTCGCGACCTTGGCTCGAAACCCGTACAATATTCCGGGGTTGACCGGCGGATTCCAAGGCGGAGAAAACGAATCCACTTTCGGCTCCGCCAAAAGTTACTACGACTCTGACCGGTTGTCAAACGGGCAACGAATCGTCCGCTTATTGAATGGCGATGCTTGAAATCCATTTCGAGGGCCCCGGCCCTGTCTGAATGCTTTACGGACCGAGATGATTTATCGCGCGTCCTGGTCGGAGGCCGCATCATGAAAAAATATCAATCGATGAAATACTTTCCTGCTTTCCTGAACCTCGAAGGACGCCAGTGTCTGATCGTCGGCGGCGGCGACATCGCCTTGAGAAAGTTCGATTTGTTGCGAAGAACCGGAGCCAGAATTACCATCGTCGCGCCACGGCTCGCGCCCGCGCTCGAACAACACCTCGACGATGGATGCGCGCTTTACCTTAATCGGGAGTTCCGCGCCGAGGATGTTTCGGGCTCCTTCCTGGTGATCTCGGCGACCGGCGACAGTGCGATCAATGCCAGCGTCGCGGAAGCCGCGAATCGGGCCAATATCCCGGTGAACGTGGTGGATAACCCGGAACTGTGCAGCTTCATTTTTCCCGCTATCGTAGATCGTTCCCCGGTGATCGCGGCCGTTTCGACCGGAAGTGCGTCGCCGCTTCTGGCCCGGCTGCTCCGGGAACGACTGGAGGGCCTGATCCCGGCCGGATACGGAAAACTCGCGAGCCTGGCCGAACAGTTTCGCGCGCTGGTCGCGGAACGTATCCGCGATCCCGGGCAGCGGCGGCGTTTCTGGGAAAAGGTCCTGCTGGGTCCGGTCGCCGAACTGGTTTTTGCGGGGCGGGAGCGGGATGCTCGGAGTCAGTTCAGAAAAGAACTGGAATACGCCGAACGCGAGGGGGCCGGAAGCGGGATGGTTTACCTCGTCGGAGCCGGTCCCGGAGATCCGGACCTTCTGACTTTTCGCGCGATGCGGATCATGCAACTGGCGGATGTGGTCGTCTATGACCGCCTGGTTTCCCCGGAGATTCTCGATCTGATCAGACGCGACGCCGAAAAAATTTACGCGGGGAAACAACGAAACGAGCATTCCATGGCCCAGGAGGGAATCAATGCACTCCTGGCGAGACTGGCCAAACAGGGGAAGCAGGTGGTTCGGCTCAAAGGCGGAGACCCGCTGATCTTCGGCCGCGGCGGCGAAGAGATCGAAACCTTGATGGATCAGGGCATTCCGTTCCAGATCGTTCCCGGCATCACGGCGGCCTCGGGTTGCGCATCCTACGCCGGAATTCCGTTGACCCACCGCGACTATGCCCAGTCCTGCGCTTTTGTGACCGGTCACCTGAAGGACGGCAGGATTCAACTCGACTGGGAGCGGTTGGTCGTTCCGAACCAGACCCTGGTCATTTACATGGGCCTGGTCGGCCTGCCTCAATTGTGCGCCGCATTGATCGAACACGGAGCCCCTCCCGATCTGCCCGCGGCACTCGTCGAGCGTGGGACGACCCTCCGTCAGCGGGTCATCAGCGCCGATCTGGGCACCTTGCCCGCAAGAGTCGCCGCGGCCGATGTAAAAGCCCCGACCCTCGTGATTGTCGGAAACGTCGTCAAACTCCACACCAAGCTGGCGTGGTTTGAAACGCAGAAAGGAATCCGTTCATCGCGGCTTCCTTCGACACGCCAAAAACTGTCGGGTGAGTAAGGCTGCGAATCTTCTGGCCGGAGCATTGCCGATCCAAACGCTCGTCCCCGAAGGCTCGGTCATCGCCCGAGCCAGTCATGCCAAGCCCTGGACCAACTAAGTAAAGGATAGCGAAGGTGGTTGTGTTCAACGGCCTTTCGCAGACCTTCACATGGCCTCGTCCTTTTTAGAATCGGTATCCGGATCCGAACTGGTCAGAAGGATGTCGTTCAAGGTTTTTATGTCGTTCTCTGACAAGCTGCTGGCGGATTCTTTCAGGGACACCCAGTTGAGGACGTAATTATTCCGGGCTTCTGACAGAAGACTCTGTGCCTGGAACAGATTGCGCTGTTCATTCACGACGTCGACCGTGGTTCGGGTACCGACCTCGAAACCGGCCTTGGTCGCTTCCAGCGCGCTCATCGACGATTTGACGGTCGCTCGGAGCGCCTCAACCTGGCTGATGGTCGAAATCACCCCGCGGAAAGCGTCCTTGACCTGACGGGCCACCTGGCGCCGGACTACCAGCAGGTTATCTTTCGCCGCGTTATAATTATGCAGGGCTTCGCGGGTTCTGGAATTGACTGCGCCGCCTTCATAGATCGGGAGGCTGACTTGGACTCCGACAGAACCTAGGTCACCACGTAAACCAAAGCTAGAATTGTTATCCTGGACGTTGTAATTTCCGACCACATCGACGGTCGGAAAATGTCCGCTGCGCTGCACTTCGATATTTTTTCGTGTCAATTCGGCCTGATTCTGGGCGGCGATAATACTGAAATTTTGACTATCCGCCGAGAACGCCCATTGATTTATATCGAGCGGGTCCGGTTTCATCAACGGTATCTTGTCCGGCAACGGGACAAGCTTTCCATCGTATGCACCAATAATTTCACGCAAAGCTTCAATCGAATTATTCAGATTGTTTTCAGAGAGAATTTCCCTTGATCGGGCACCGTCAAATCCGGCCTGGGCTTCCAGCACATCGGTAATTGCAATCAGGCCAACTTCAAATCGCTGCTGAGCTTGTTCGAGTTGACGCGCCAGAGATTCCTTTTCCGCAATCGCGAATCGGAGCGTATCCTTGGCCAACAATATGTTGAGATAGGCTTGTATCGTTCTCCTGATCAAGTCCTGCAGCGCGTTCTGATATTCGGCCTCGGCCCTGGCAATCTGATTTTCGGACTGGCTCAGTTGAATCCAATAATCCCAGTGAAAGACCGGCTGATTCAGATTGACAGCGAAAGTGTCCTGCCAGTAACGCTGAATGCCCAAACCCTGAAAGCTACGCTTTTTGTTATTCAAATAATTCCAATTAGCGGCGCCGGTGGCCGAAAAGAATGGAAGCAATCGGGCGATCGCCTGCGGTTCGGATTCCAGCGCGGCCTGACGAAGATTAATCGCTTGCTGCAATGTCGGGTCATTTGCCAGAGCCAACTTGAATATATCAACCAAGTCGTGAACGGGGCCGTCCTGTTGTGCTTGGGCAATTGAACAAGCGAACAAACTGATGAACACAAGAAAGGTCTTTTTCATAAAATCCTGGTGATCTTGACGGAAATTTGGCCTTGAATTTCACTCGACTAGAGCAATGGGCGGAATCATTGCATCGCTTGAAGTGCGTAGAATTCCCGCCGTGAGCGATCCCGTATTTGCATGCAAATGCTAAATTATTGCTGCAAGACGTTGAATAAGGTGTAAAATCGCGCCAATTCCATGCGATATGCACTCTGAAGAAAAACATTGCTACCGATTCTTCGGAGAAGGCTTGAATCCCGGGAAATTATAACCGGAATCGCTCTATGAACCCGCATGAAATCACAAAATCAAAGCGAATCCGAAGACAACGTCGAGGGGGAGGACGATCGAACCGAACCGCTTCCTTTAGCAACCCGATACCCGGCAAACCAACAAAGCCCATTTCGACATGACCAAACAAGCCTTTGAAGGCGAGGCGTGAGTTACTATCGAAAATCAGACTTCGTTCATATCGATACCGGCCGGGTCAGAATCTGGTAACGGCGCGAAAGAACTTCACCGGGCGAGAAATATTCCCCGCATTCAGGAGAATCCTGAGCCTGCCAACGGCAAATTTGCCGTCGTTTGCTCATTAATGCAAATACTCAGATGCATAAATTTCATCCATCGGAACGGGCGGACCCGCGGCGTAACCCTGAATATAATTGACTCCGATTTGTTCCAGCTTTTGCTTGATCAAATCGGTTTCCACAAATTCCGCGATGGTTTTCTTCCCCATTAATTGGCCGATTTCGTTGATCGACCGGACCATTGCATAGTCGATCGGATCTTCCAGTATACCGGTAACAAACATTCCGTCGATTTTCAAATAGTCCACCGGCAGATTCTTCAAGTAGGCAAAGGACGATAATCCGCTGCCAAAATCATCCAGGGCAAAGCGACACCCCAGTTCTTTCAGTCCGACGATAAAGCGAATCGCGCGCGAGAGATTCGAAATTGCCGCCGTTTCGGTAATTTCAAAACAGATTTTTTCAGCCGGAATATTCAATTTAACCACCGAGTTCGATACGAAATTCTGGAATTCTCCGTCACCGAGCGAATGACCGGACAGATTGATCGAACACATGGAGAGATCCTTCAGGCATGCCGGATTGGACACCAACCAATTCAACGTGTTTTCAACGACCCAGCGATCCAGGCGCGGGGCGAGATTGAAGCGTTCCGCGGCCGGGAAAAATGCGCCCGGAAGAGTCATTTGACCATCTTCGGACACCAGGCGAATCAGGATCTCAAAGTGTTTACCCGAGCCGCTTTCCCGAGTCAAGGGAACGATCGGCTGTGCATAAAGCACAAAACGGTTGTCCTCAAGAGCCTCATGGATCTTCGATACCCATTGCATTTCTCCCTGGCGTATAGCCAGCTCCAGATCATCCTCGCTGTAAATGTGGATTCGGTTGCGTCCCCGGTCTTTCGCCGCATAGCAGGCCGAATCGGCCTTCACCATTAATTCCGTAATCGTCCCGGTCGATGCTTCTATCGGAACCACTCCGATACTGGCCCCGATGTTAAAACTCCGACCTTCCCACGTGAACCGGAACTCGGCAACCGCCAGACGCAGTTTGCCGGCCACGATTTCAGCCTGTTCTATAGAACAATGTTCCATGAGCACGCCAAATTCGTCCCCCCCGAGCCGGGCTAGCGTATCCCGCTGGCGAACCTGATTCTGCAATACGGTGCCGAGTTGATTCAGCAGTTCGTCACCAGCCGGATGCCCGCAGGTATCGTTCACCACTTTGAATTGATCGAGGTCCACATAACACAAGGCATGGCAGGATCGCTCGCGCTGCGCGGTGTCCAAAACCCGCGCCAGCCTGTGTTCGAATTCACGCCGGTTTACCAACCCGGTCAGGGCATCATGACTGGCCAGGTATTCGAGTTCCTGAGACAGCAACCTGGATTCGGTGATATCTTCATAACACCCCAATATCCCGAAAATCCCGCCTTCCCCATCCAATAATGGAATCTTATTGCTCCTGAGCCACCGGTGTCCCTCCCCATTAAGGCCAACCCGTCTTTCCTCATAATTCAATTTTGGAATACCGCTCTTCAACACACTCAAATCATCGGCACGGTAACGTTTCGCTTTACTGGCGGGAACGATTTCCGAATCATTCTTTCCGATGATATCCGAGGGCGAATCGAAACCCGCATCCTTCGCAAATTGGATGTTGCAGCCGAGAAAATTGGATTCTTTATCCTTCCAAAAAACCCGAACCGGAATAGTATCCAATACAGTTCTGAGCATCGACTGAGACGCTTGCAATTCCCGTTCGGTCCGCTTGAGATCGCTGATGTCGAAAATCGCGCCCAACACGCCGGTTACCGTGTCACCACAAAAAACAGGACGGCTGGATATAATCGCGGACAAGGGCCGGCCGTCCTTGCGAACCATGGCATATTCGTTTGGCCCGATAAATTCTCCCTTCGATATCCGGTTGAAATTTTCCATTCCGCGTTGCCGGTCCGCGGGATCGAAATAGTCGCTGATTTTCAAACCGGCCTCGACGTCTGCCCGGGTAAACTTAAACATATCGAAGCCGGCCGGGTTGGTATATAAAACTTTTCCCTGACCCGCTACCTCGAATACGGTCTGCGGCAGCAGGTTGACCAGTTGGGTGAATCGTTCTTCGCTGCGTGCCAGCGCGTCCTGAATTGCCCGCTCGTCTTTGGCGACAGGAAGGAACAGCGCGGAACGACCGGGAATTTTCCGGGGTTCTGTATCGGGGTTGTTTTCCGGATAGGACAGGTTAATCGATCCTTTTACAAGCAGGATCCGTATCGTACAGACGATGCCCAGAGAGATGCAGGCGACACCCACAAGAGCTGAATACACGGCGAGATGCAAAGCCTCGGTCCAATCCGGAAACCGGGATTGCGCAATCGAGAGCGATTCCTTAGCGGCGATCGCCAGGCCAATGAAAGCGAGGAAGGCGAGGATGCCGGTCCCGGTCAAAAGGATCCCGAATCTGATTCCGAGTCCAGAATGACGAAGTTCGCGGCGGTGCCTGTAGCATTCCATGGCCGCGACCGCCGGACCGGCGATTATCAGCAATTCAAGGACAGTCATGAAGGCTATCGATTCGTAAATCATACCGTCAGTATGTCAGACGGACCGCGGCATCCGGCCGAGTCTCGCGCGGAAACCCGCAAGATGCCCCGACATTTTCGCAAACAATGCGCCTGACTATTCGACCGCCTCCCATCATGCCCCGTAGCGCCGGAAATAGGGAAGAGCCCCGGGAAACCATCAGCGTCTAAACCGTTCCGAAGCAGGATAGGGGGAGCAATCTTAACCGCTATTGTGATGCTTGGCGAATGCTTACCAAGTTGCGACCCTTATTCAAATAAAGAATAGGAGATTTAAAAAAGTTTTCATTAACGTAATAAAAAAAATCCGGTACAAGCTCGAAAGATCATTCCGTGATCATTCAAAAAATGAATTCTCGATCCAGTTGGTGGAGCCTGTCATCGCCCGGTCTTGTTTTCGGAGTCCACTGTACATCGATTGGTAGATCCGCCCGATCCGAACTACACTTGTTTACATCGTTTTCTAATCGAGGCTTTTCCCATGAAGCAAGTGGTTCGGGTCGTCAAATGCGCAATAGTGGTTATTCTAGTGTGGGTTTACGGCCAGCGGTTAGCCAGTTCCGCCACTGCCACCTCCAATCTGAGCGTCACGGCCACGGTAACAGCCAACTGCACGATAGCGACGAATACCCTGGCATTCGGCAACTATGATCCGATTGTTGCCAATGCCGCTTCCGCGCTGAATGGAACCGGGAGCGTTACCATCACCTGTACCAACGGGTCTTCAGCTACCATCACACTCGATCAGGGCGCCAACCCGGGCGGGGGTTCGACCAATGCGATTCCCTTGCGCCGGATGACCGACGGGTCGAACTTTCTTTCCTATTTCCTGTATCAGAACAGCAGTCGAACCACGGTATGGGGCAATACAGCCGGTACCGGGGTGGCCGCGACGGGCACCGGCACGGCGGCTATTCATACCGTGTACGGACAGGTTACGGCGGCGCAAAATCTCCCTGCCGGCAATTATTCCGACACCGTCGTAGCGACGGTCACATTCTGATCTCATGAATAACAGCAGGGGTTTGCACAGCCTGGCCGGATTGGTCCTGATTGCGAGCCTTCCGGCTCTCTCGGTCGCGGGGTCTTTTGCAGTGAATCCGGTGCGGCTGAGCCTTTCGGCTGAAAGGTTCGTCGATGCCATCAGTGTCTCCAATCAAGGAGCGCAGGATGCGGTCCTGCAGGTGGAAACGACAGCCTGGACGCAAAGCGACGGACAGGATGTTTACACCGCCACCAACGAGTTGCTCGTGAACCCGCCGATTTTTACCGTGCCGGCCGGTGGTACCCAAATTGTCCGGGTCGGCCTGACCGGGGCTTTGGATCCGCAACGCGAACGGGCTTACCGGGTATTTTTTCAGGAAGTGCCGTCCCTTCCGGAGCCGGGGTTCAAGGGCCTTCGGGTGCTCCTCCGGATCGGAGTACCGGTATTCGTGGAGCCCTCTACCCAAGCGATCCCGATACTGAACTGGCAGGCGAAGCTTTCAGCAACCTCGACCCTGAATATCGTTGCCACCAACATCGGCAATGCGCATGTCCGAATTGTTCAGCTTAGGGTATCTTCGGTCGACGGTCGGACCTTGGCGACTCGCACGCTTTCCGATCCCGTGCTCGCGGAACAGAGCCGTGCGTGGGTACTGGATCTCGACCCTCCTCCGGGCAATCGTGGAATCCGCATCGTAGCCGATACCAGTGAAGGTAAGATGGAAAGCGGTGTCATCGATCTGGTTCCGAAATGAGCATCCGGGCCCCGCTTTTGGTTTCGCCAGGCGCCAACGTTCGAAGTCATTGTGGAACCGGCGGAACCTGATAACTACGATCATCGGTCCCTGTTTCCTGGTGCTTCAGACCTTGACTGTCGCGATGGCGGGAGACGCTCAAGGCGGGATGCTTCCCGCGACGGCGGCGCACAGCAGCGGTGCCTTCAACGATCTGTTCCTCGCGGTTCGGCTCAATGGCGACGATTTGCATGAAACGGCATTGTTCCTGAACGACGGGCAAGGACGTTTGCTGGTCACGGTTGACGAGATCAAACGCTGGCGCTTGCGTTTACCGGGAGCGCCGGTTGTACATCATCAGGGGAAGGACTTTCACGGCTTGGATGGGATTGAAGGGCTTTCCTACCGAATAGACCAAAGTACTCAGTCGATTTCCATCGACGCCGCACCGGATCTCTTCGCAGTGACGACGGTGCGCGGGCTCGCTCCGACACCGACCCCGATACCCTCGTCTTTGGGTGGATTCATGAACTACGATATTCTTGCCGAGTATGCGGGGGGGGGTGCACGATTAAACGCATTGGCGGAACTCGGCGCATTCAATGCGTGGGGAGTCGGCACGGCCAACGTGCTGGGACGCGATTTAAGCGGATCGGCCCGTTTAATCCGGATCGATAGCACGTGGACCCGGGATCTACCCGCACAAAGAAGCAGTCTGCGTCTCATGGATGCGATCAGCCGGCCCGCGGAGTGGGGCGCTTCGGTGCGCTTCGGCGGAATCCAGTGGGCGACCAATTTCGCCACTCAACCGCGCTTTGTGAGTTTTCCCTTGCCCACTCTTTCCGGTGAATCGGCTTTGCCTTCAACGGCCGATCTTTATGTTAACAATGCCCTGCGGCTGCGCCGCGAAGTGCCGGCCGGTCCCTTCTCCATTACCGATGTGCCGGTTTCGACCGGTCTCGGTGAGGCCCGATTGATCGTGAAAGACCTGTTGGGCCGCGAACAGATCATCAATCGGCCATTCTACGTGAGCCCCCGCCTGCTGAGCACGGGACTCGATGACTATTCGTATGAAATGGGTCTGGTCCGGAACAACTTCGGGACCGAAAGCTTCGATTACGGGCGTTTCTTTGCGGCGGGCACCCATCGCCGGGGTTTCAGCGATCGGTTTACCGGTGAAATTCACGCAGAAGTACTGAAACGGCAGGGTACCATTGGCGCGAATGCGCTATACTTGTTGCCCGACCTCGGTGTATTCGGCATCTCCGTGGCCGGCAGCCACAATCATTCTTCGGCGGGAGGCCTTGCGGGATTGTCCTTCGAACGGCAAGCGCGTTGGTTGTCCATCCTGGGCCGCACCCAAGTTGCGACCAGCCATTTCACCCTGCTCGGACTGGAACCCGGAAAACCCGCGCCCAGACAGATCAGCCAGGCTTCCGTGAGTATTTCCGCGAGTGACAATGGCTCGGTCAGCTTCGGTTATATTCACCAGGACTACCGGGACCGTCCGGACGTTAAGCTCGTGACCGCCGGCTATAATCGAAGGGTTGGGAGTCTCGGATATTTCAACTTCGCGTTTACCGGATCACTCCGGGGGGCTTTCGACCCCGCATTCTCGCTGACCTTCACCGTTCCGATCGGGGAACGCAGCAGCCTGAGCCTCAATGGCACGCTTCAGCCCGATTTCCAAGAGGCCACCGTACAGCTACAGCAGAACCTGCCGCGCGGCACCGGATACGGCTATCGCGTGTTGGCTTCGACCGGGACTCGAGAACGTCTGGAAGCAGGGCTTAGCGCGCAAAACGACACCGGCCTTTATAGCGTGGATGCCTCCCGATACGGAAACCGGACGGCTTTCCGCGGCAGCATCAGCGGCGGGCTCGCGGTCATGGCCGGCCGGGCGTTTTTTGCGCGTCGTCTGGATAACAGCTTTGCCTTGGTTCAAGTGCCGGATTTTCCAAACGTACGGATCTATGCGGACAACCAATTGGCGGGGCGAACCGACTCTAACGGCGATGCTTTGATTCCGCGCTTACGCGCTTACGATCAGAATCCGATTCGCATCGAACAGGCCGATCTCCCGCTGGATGCGGAAATCGAAAGCCTGGAACTCGACGCGGTACCCTATTTCCGCAGCGGGTATTTATTGAAATTCCCGTTAAGGCGTTCTCAGGGAGCCCGTTTCAAGATCATCCTCCCGACCGGGCAAGCCATACCCGCCGGAGCCCGCGTGCAAATCACCGGAAAGCGCGAGCAATTTCCGGTCGCTTTGAAGGGCGAAGTCTATATCACGGGACTCGAAGCACACAATCAAATGCGCGCGTTCTGGCAGAATGAATCCTGTGAATTCGAGGTGGAATTCCCGCAATCCCGGGAGCCGATTCCTGATCTGGGTACCGTTATTTGTAAAGGAGTTCGTCCATGACAGCGCATACCCGGCGCCTGACAACCCTTCACGCAAGCCGGATAGTCCTGGGCTTCCTGGTCTGTTTGCCCGGACCTGCCCTGGCGATCCTCGCCAACTGCAGTGTCAGCGCGACCAGCGTCAGTTTCGGGGCATACAATGTCTTTAATTCGAGCCCGACCGATGCAACCGGGCAGGTCACTGTGAGTTGTACCGGTCTGGTGTTGAGCCTCCTGGTCTCCTACGAAATCCAACTGAATCCGGGACTCAACGGGTCCTTCGCCGCGCGTAAAATGGCCAGCGGAGCGAATCGTTTGAGTTACAATCTTTACCTGGATGCGGCCCGCACGGCCGTTTGGGGCGATGGGAGTTCCGGCACCATGACCGTGACCGACGGTTATATTTTGGGGTTATTCACCATAACCCGGAATTACAATGTCTACGGTCGCATCCCCGCGCTTCAGAATGCCGTGGTTGGAAGTTATGCCGATACCGTTGTCGTCACGCTGATTTTTTGAAATGAGCCTACCCCGAACCCTTTGTCGTTCGGGCTAAGGCCAAGCGCGGCGAACATCGGGATGGATAAATCCCGTTGCACGGTCCTGCATCGCTAATCATCGGAACGATCCGGCTTACCGAACAAAATCGCGTCGGGATTGCGTTGCAGGTAGTCACTCAAATTCCGTAGGGACCGGGCCGCGTAGGACAGTTCTTCGAGCGCATTCGAAAGGTCCACGTAAAGCGGCGAATTTTCACCGGCAACATTTTCCAGCGCGGCCAAAGATCGTTGGGTCTGCGCGAGAGTCTTATCCGTGCTCTTCGTAAGCAGTACAACCTGATCGTTCACGGTGTTGACCAGATTCCGGGTATCGGCTACGGTCGTGCTCAGTTCTCCGACCAGGGGATCGACCTGTGTGTTCATTTTGGTCGCGATCGCATTCAGTGTCGAAAGAATCTCTCCGATTCGCTCGAGGTTCTTAGCAGTATCCGGAGAATTCACGAGCTTTTCCAGACTGTTCGCCGTGACCACCAGGCTGGAGAAAAACTCTTCCAGCGGTAGATTTTTCAACTTGCCGATGATCGTTCCGATATCGCTGACGATTTCATCCGTTGCCGAGGGAAGCGATGGAATTTCCGAGTATTTCGATTTACCACCGACCAGATTGACCGGGCTACCGGGGTAAAAGTTGATCTCGATATACAATTGCCCGGTCAGCAGACTCTGCGATTTCAATTGCGCTCTCAAACCATGCCGGATCAGCGCGACATAGGTCAAGTCGGACAATGCTTCCGGTTCATCGCGACTCTCGACCGTTACGGCATTCGCGTCCACCTCGATAAAGACCGGCGTTGTGACCACCGCTTGATCAAGGTTCAGTTCCACATGCACATTGGTTACCTGACCGACTTGGACACCTTTGAGTTTAACTGGCGCGCCGACTTTCAATCCATTCACGCTGCCCTCGAAATAAATCACAAATCGGCTTCGTTCGGTGAATAGTTTACTGTCCGTGAATACCAGGATACCCGTAACGACCAGAACGATCGCGCCGACCACAAACGCCCCGATCAGGGTTGGATTGGCCTGCCTGCTCATCGGCTCGACAGGATCCGGGGATCCGGCGTACTATTCATCAATCGAGTGATTGCCCGCCCCGGGTCAGAAAGGTCCGAAGCCGTGGATCTTGTGATTCATTCAGCAGTTTCCGCGGATGGCCGCCCGCGATCATGGTTTTCGACTCGATGTCCAAAAAGACCGAATCGGTGCCGATCGCCAATATACTGGCCAATTCATGGGTCACCACGACAATCGTCGTGCCGAGACTTTCCTTGAGTTCCACGATCAGATCATCGAGACGTTTGGCGCTCACCGGATCCAAACCCGCGGAAGGCTCATCAAAAAAAAGGATTTCCGGGTCCAGCGCCATGGCCCTGGCCAAACCGGCTCGTTTCAGCATGCCACCGCTGATTTCCGAAGGATAATAACCCTCGAATCCGGCAAGCCCCACCAGCGCGAGTTTCATCGAAACGATTTCATCGATCGCCGCCGCGGTCAATTTCGTATATTCGGACAAGGGAAGCGCCACATTTTCGGCGAGAGTCAGGGAGGACAACAAGGCGCCGCTCTGGTACAAGATACCGGTTCGCCGAATTATTTCGTCGCGTTCCGAATCGGACGCATCCCAGAAACTGCGGTCGTCATAAAATATCTTTCCGCGCTTCGGGCGCAACAGGCCGATCAAATGTTTCAACAAGGTCGTTTTGCCACAACCGCTGCCGCCCATGATGATGAATATTTCACCCTGCCCGATCGAAAAACTCAGGTCGCGCTGAATAATTTGCTTGCCATAAGCCAAGGTTAAGTCGGCAACTTTGATTCGAGCGGCCGATCGATCCGAACCACCGGAGCCTTCCAACTTACACACCGAAGGCGTTATATATCACCGTGAGAATCGCATCCGCCACGATAATCCAAATGATACTGGTGACTACCGCGTTGGTCGCGGCTTCACCGACCGCCGCGGAACTTCGTCCGGAATCCATACCCCGCATGCACCCGGCAATCGCAACCAATATTCCGAACACCGCGCTTTTGAACAAACCGACATTAAAATCGCGCATCGCGAGCGCCGCGTCGGTCTGGGTGTAATATTCCGTCAAGGATAAATCGAGCAAGCCCACCCCGACCAGCCCGCCGCCTAAAATTCCCATAAAATCGGCATACAAACAAAGCAGGGGCATCATTAAAACAAGAGCGATAATGCGCGGCAGGACCAGAAAATCCAACGGAGAAATACCCATCGTTTTCAGCGCATCGATTTCTTCGTTGACTTTCATGCTGCCCAATTGGGCGGCAAATGCGGCTCCGGTCCTTCCAGCCATGATCACAGCGGTCATCAATGCTCCCATTTCCCTGGCCATTCCCAGACCGACCAGATTCGCGATATAGATCTGTGCGCCGAACAGGTTAAGCTGAACCGCACCGACAAAGGCCAGAATCAAACCGACCAGCACGCTGATCAAGGTCACGATGGGTAAAGCCCGGGGTCCGCATTCTTCCATGAACAAGCCGATATCGGAGCGCCGGTATCGAGCCTTGCCGGCGAAAAACCGAGCAAAGCTCAGACAAATCTCGCCCAGAAAATACAATTGCTTTTGCGCGTTTGCGTGATTCGAAAGCAATCGTTCGCCGATTCGATGCAAAGCCGTCTTATTTCGGGCCTCGTGCGGAACCTGCTTGGCTTCGGCGACTGCAAATGCAAGATGGATCAGCTTCAAGACTCCCTCCGGCAAGCCATGGCTGTCCCATTCGATACCCTTTTCGTGACAGACCTTGTAAAGCTTGATCAGAAAGGTCAGAAAGACGCTATCCCAGCGGACGATTTGCGTGGCAACGAAACACAAACGTTTAATGCCGGGATTTTTCTCGAAAGCATTCGAAATGGCCCCGGAATCCGGAATGTCGTTGGCCTTTACCCAGGCCCCGCTCAGATGAACGACCAAGTCGCCCGACGGAGCCAGATCCAATTCAAGTCTACAATCATCCGCGGCCATAAAGAAATCGCACATCGGAAAAAAAAGCGAAGCGCGGAGCGCTTCGCTTTTTTATACTTCTTGGCGAATTAAGCCACTACATTATTTGAAAATATGCAGTTCGACGCGCCGATTCTGCGCACGACCCGCGTCGGTCTCATTCGATGCGATCGGGTCGTCCGGCCCGAATCCTTTCGAACTCAACTTATCGGCTGGAACACCCAAGGATACCAGGTAGTCAAGTACGGATTTGGCACGGTTCTCGGACAATCTCAGATTGTAATCATAGGACCCGACACTGTCGGTGTACCCCGCTATTTCAACCATCGGGAAGCCACGGGACTCGAGATTCGGATACATCGAATCGAGGAAGGCCCTGGATTCAGCATTCAAATCGTATTGATCGAAAGCAAAGAATACACCGTCCAACTGCACGCTCGCGGCAATTTCACGGCCACAATCTTTCAGGCATTTCATATAGGGAGCCAACTTTTCGTCGATATAGGCGCTCAGAGCCTGCTCGGCCTTCGCGCAGAGTCCTGATGCTTCATTGGCATGAATGATCCCGCCGTCAATTTCCGCTTCCCCGCTGTTCAAAAATTTACCACTGACTCTCTTACCTTCGGTCAGATGGAGATTCGCGTGGTAAAGTTCATCCGCGCACACCTTACTGTTGTAGGCGAACGTTCCAAAGTTCGTCCCTAAGGTTTGAGCAATTGAACTATCAAGTTCCTGCATCTTACTAGAAGGAACTTGTGCACAACCTCCCACGGCTAAAGCAATTCCCACCCCAACTACAGAAATAATTTTTTTCACTTTGGCACTCCTTCTCTTAATTCTAAATTAACCGATCGATAAAATGATTAGAGAAACAAGCATGCTATTGCTCTGATCACAATTGTATCCTCTATTCGCTTGTAAATAAACCCCATAGCGATGTTAATTAACGCGATTTCTTTAAAAACCGTTCAAATATTAGCAGATTGAATTATTAAAGAAAACGCCGGATATCAGTCTAAGCCATTTATTGACCTTCAGAAACCCTGCCGACTAAAGCCAATATCGAAAGCGACTTTTCCGCAGGCGGCGCGCTGTTTCGGACCAGAATATCAACTGAATCCATGGGCTTGCCATAATAAGCCAAGTTAAGCTCCTTATTTACAGCCAGGATTTCGCCATTCAATGCAACACCTCCGTAAACTCCCTTGGATCTGGAATAGGACAATATGTCGGCGGTTGCAACGGCTGCCCCTTTACCCACGGGACCCGCCGCAACGCTCGCACCCGCCCCTAGCTTAAGACCCGATGCCAACATCGCGTTGATACCGCTCTGGTTCATCACCAACAACACGATTTCCGACATCTGTACACCCAGTTGGAGCCCCAGACTGGCCGACCCCAACGAATAAAAAGCAGGCCCGACCCATCGCCCGCTGGTTTTATCCAATACGAACAGAACCCCCTCGCCCCCGGAACCACCGATTCCGGCACCGGCTTCCCACACCCTGGGTGCGATGAAGACCCCCTTCGCGCGCTTCGCGAATGATCTGAATCTAGCCAATTCAGGGTCATCCATGAAGTGCTGGAGCGCCACCTCCGCGGAAGCGACCAGTTTATCGGCATCCCCTGCGTTTTGCGCAGATACCGCAACAATCGAATTGACCCCTGACAACAGGAGCAGGATACCCGCCCGAATATAAATGTTCTTGATTATAGTCAAGTTCAAAAACCCAAGTAACAGGCTAGCACCAAGAAATGGCAAGCGCAACGCCAAAGTGGCGGATTCGCCCGCGGATTGGAAATATACCAGATAACCGCTTAGCCACCAGAAACACTCTCTGTACGACGCTCGAGAATTGCTTCGATCTGTACTGTCCGCTGTTGCTCGACGCCGGCGCTCCCGTAAAAAGCCGCCCCGGGCCACCCAGCCAAATGACAATCCCGGAATACAGGTTGTGATTTATTGAACGATCCCGCGCGCGATTAGTCACCGTATTTTTTAGTATACCGTGAAAATACGCTGAGTGGAATCCATTCCAACTCCGATGACCGATGGTCCGGAATCCCGAATCGATCCGGCCACCGCGTTCAAGGTAGTTTTGTGAGCCAGGAATCATCCTCGAACCACTTGGATTTAAGCTCTTCGAGGTGACCGGTTGCGCTCATGTTGTGAAGAAAATTATCCATCCAGTTGATAAACAGAGCGTCACCGGGCAGCGCGATGCCCAACGGTTCCTGAGTCAGCAACGATAATACGGAAATCAGCCCCTGATCCGGATAGCGCAGCATGGACACTACGCAAGTCGGATAATCCGCGATCAAGGCATTGGCTCGGTTTTTTAGAACCGCATCGACCACTTCGTTGACATTATCGCTCGCAATCGTTTGAGCATTGGGAATCAATGTCTTGACAAAGGATTCACTGGTCGAACCCTTGAGAACCGCCAATTTGATATCGGCGCGGTTAATATCCGAAGGATCGTCCGCATCCGCGAGCTTTTCTTCCTTGGTCAGGATACATTTGCCGGAAACCATGTACGGCCCGGAAAACGCGACATTCAGATTGCGTTCCGAGGTAATGGTCATACCCGACAGGATCAGGTCGACCTGGCCGGATTGCAACGCGGGAAGCAACTCGGGAAACGGCATCACTTTGATCTCGAGTTTAACCCCCATCGAGTCCGCGATCCGCACGCCAAGATCGATATCGTAACCGATTACCTGTTTGTCCCTGGTCGTCATGCTCATCGGAGGCATATCGCCCGCTGTCCCCAAGATCAGGGCACCTTTGCTGACAATTCGACTTAAAGCCGTAGAGTTGCCAGGATCTCCGGAGGTTCCCGGCGTCTGCGCGCAACCGGCGATAACCCCGACGAATACGATTAGAAACCAATTGACAATCGATATGTGCATTTCCCCTCCCCGAATTGCTTAAATGCCCCGACAATATATGCCGTCACGGATCAATTTGCAAAAAAATGCTTTCTGAACCAAGCGAGTTCCTCGATCGACTCCTTGATATCGTCTAGCGCCCGGTGCGTCGTTTTCTTGGTAAAACCACCGTTCAGTTCAGGCGCCCAGCGTGTGGCCAGTTCTTTAATGGTCGAGACATCGAGGTTCCGGTAGTGGAAATATCTTTCCAGTTCCGGCATGCAGCGATAAAGAAAACGCCGATCCTGACAGATACTGTTTCCACACATGGGGGAACGGTTCACCGGAACCCGATCCCGCAAAAATTCCAGGGTCTGCCGCTCGGCCTCGGCCTCCGTAATCCGGCTTTTCCGGACACGCTCGATGAGCCCCGAGATGGAATGGTGCTTGCGATTCCAATCGTCCATTCGCGCCAACACATCCTCTGACTGATAAACAGCCAAAACCGGCCCCTCGGCCAGGATCTCGAGCTGCGGACTGGTTATTACGGTTGCGATCTCGATAATAAAATCCTGCTGCGGATCCAAACCGGTCATTTCCAAATCGATCCAAATCAAATTAAGCGGATCCTTTCCCATCGTGATTCCATTATAATTGTACTTGCCAGCCATTGTAGCAGACGCTACCCTGTCAAGCAGAACCCAACTCGAAGGCGTTTCGAATCATGAACATTTTTACTTATATTTTTCTTATCGCGCTGATCGGTTCTTACACGGTGCAATTCTGGCTTATCCGGCGCCAGGACCGGCACGTACTGAACCACAGAAATGCGGTACCCGAGGCGTTCAAAGAATCCATCGCACTGGCTGTCCATCAGAAAGCGGCCGATTATACCCTCGCGAAGAATCGCCTGAGCAGATTCAGCGGTGGCCTCGATATGATTTTGTTGCTGTTCTTCACGCTCGGTGGAGGCATCAGCATGATTGCCCACGCCTGGTCAACGACGGAGTTTTCCCCGATTATTGGTGGCGCCGGCCTGATCTTGAGTATATTGCTGATATCGCAGTTCGTCGAATTACCCTTGGCAATCTCTCATACTTTCGGGGTCGAAGAAAAATTCGGCTTCAATCGCTCGACACCCGGACAGTTTATCGTCGATCAATTGCTGCACTTGGCACTGACTCTGGCACTCGGCGGACCGCTGGTCGTTTTGATACTATGGGTTATGAAGGATGTCGGAACTCTCTGGTGGTTATTGGCCTGGCTGATCCTGATCGCATTCTACGTGTTCCTGACCTGGGCCTACCCCACCTTGATTGCGCCGCTGTTCAACCGATTCACCGTGCTCGATAACGAGGAACTCAAAGCCCGGATCGAAGCCTTGCTCGAACGCTGCGGTTTCAGCAGCAAGGGTATATTCATCATGGACGGCTCGCGTCGGTCCGGCCACGGAAACGCTTATTTTACGGGCTTCGGAAGCAACAAACGAATCGTTTTCTTCGATACCCTGATCAATACCCTGAATCTGGACGAAGTCGAAGCGGTCCTGGCTCATGAATTGGGCCACTTCAAGCGCAAGCATGTCATCAAAATGCTGATTTCGGGTACCGCGCTGAGTTTGATCGGTTTGGCCATACTCGGTTGGATCTCCCGGCAAGACTGGTTTTATAGCGGTCTCGGGGTCAATATGCAGTCCAACGCGGCCGCTCTGATTCTGTTCGTGCTGGTATCTCCGGTATTTACAGTATTTCTTCGCCCCGTGTTCGCCTATTTTCAACGCAGACACGAGTTCGAAGCGGACGATTTTGCGTCGATGTTTGCGCAGCCCGCTTCATTAATCAGTGCCTTGATCAAGTTATACCGGGATAATGCAGCGACATTGACGCCGGACCCGCTGTACATGGCATTCCATTACAGCCATCCGCCCGCGGCAATCCGGATTGCGAATCTTGCCGGGAAAGACATCGCGCCCGAATCGACCTGAAACACGATTACTCGGCGCCGCGGCCAAGCCCTGAAGTGATCGGGATTTATGGTCATGGCCCGGATTGGACACGACGCATTTGACTCGTACTGAAGCGAAGCGTACGGCCGTCCGGGAAGGCCTGGTAATCACCCATCTCGGCAGGAGTCTCGCGGTGGAAAGCGGGTCCGGCGAAACCATTCTCTGCCATACCCGCCGCAACCTCGGAACCGCGACCGTAGGCGACCGGGTATTGTGGGAACCGACACACGGCCGGCTCGGTTGCGTGGTCGAAATACTCGAACGCAGATCGTTATTGACCAGACCCGCCCGCGAGCAGAAAACCCGCCCGGTCGCCGCCAACCTGGACCAGATTCTGATTGTGTTTGCAACGGTACCCGGTTGCGACCTTCTGTTGATCGATCAATATCTGGTGGTCTCGGAAAACCGTAATATACGACCGCTGTTGATCTGCAACAAATACGACTTGGCGCAAACGTCAAAACATCTGGATCAGGCGCTGACCCTGTACGAAGGGATTGGCTACGCCACGATACGAGTCAGTGCGAAAACCGGATTCGGCCTCGAGCAACTGAATCATCAATTAAGAGGCCATTCCAGTATGCTCGCGGGACAATCCGGAGTCGGGAAATCGTCTCTGACCAATGCCTTGATACCGGACAAGAACTTGCGTACCAGTGAACTGTCGCAAGGCACGCTGCACGGAAAACACACCACAACCACGACCACCCTGTTCCATCTCCCGGACGGCGGCGATTTGATCGACAGCCCCGGAGTCGCTGTTTTCGGCCTGGCGGAAACCACTGCAAACGATCTCGCGTTCGGTTACCGGGAATTCCGGCAGTTTCTGGGTCAATGCCGCTTCAATGACTGCAGTCACGGCAGCGACCCGGGCTGCGCAATCAGGCTTGCGGTCGAGAAAGGCACGATCCGCGTGGAACGTTATGAACGTTTTCAAAAATTGCGGGAAAAGCTTCACCCCTAAGCGAAGTGCTGCGGATTTCTCACGGTATTCACGGCTTCTCTCTCGGAAAACCGCGCATGGATTTTACCCGAACGGCACGCTCTGACAGCCATCGCGGTAGCGAAATCTAATATCAGATAGGCTCAAAATGGCCGAACTTACCCGTTCCACTCAAGACTAACCCGGCGGCCAGGTCAACCGCCTCCCGCCCAGAATATGCAGATGCAGATGATAGACTTCCTGCCCGCCTTCGGACTTGCAATTGATCGCGACACGGTATCCCTTGGATAATCCGAGTTGTCCGGCAACCCGCCGGGCGCTCAAAAGCAATTCACCCGCGAGATTTTGATCGTCCAGCTCGTCGAGCGTTTCAATATGCCTTTTGGGGATAATCAGAATGTGTACGGGCGCTTTCGGGTGAATATCCTTGAAGGCCAGGACCTCGTCGTTTTCCAAAACGAGCTACGGACTGATCTCCCGGTTCACTATTTTGCAAAATATAGAATCGGTCACCCTAAAACCTCCCGAATGGAATCCTCGTCACAATCCCGGCCGGCGTGCCTGCCGGCGATCGCGACCCTCTCGGCTAAATCTCCTTCCGGCCGCTGAATGCATGCAGTAAGGTACCGCTGTCCACATATTCCAGTTCACCACCCAGGGGCACTCCGTGTGCGATCCGGGTTACCCGTAGCCCGTAAGACCGGGCCATTTCACTGATGTACAAAGCCGTCGCTTCGCCTTCGACAGTCGTATTGGTCGCCAGAATCAGTTCATTCAGCCTTTCCGATTCGAGCCGCTTCTCCAATTGCGGCATGCCCAATTCTTCGGGACCGATGCCATCCAGCGGCGAGAGATGCCCGTGTAATACAAAAAAGACACCGCGGAACACGGTCGCCTGATCGACAGCCATCACATCCGCCGGATTCTCCACGACGCAGAGCACCGAAAAATCCCGGGAAGGATCCCCGCAAATCGCACACAGTTTCTCTTCGGTCAATGTCCGGCAGCGCTCGCAATGGCCGACCCGCTGGATTGCATCCAACAGGGTTTCGGCGAGTATTCTTGCTCCCTGGCGGTCCCGTTGCAACAGATGCAGGGCCATGCGCTGGGCCGATTTCGGCCCGACTCCGGGAAGACAGCGAAGCCTCTGCATGAGCAAAGTTAACAGACCGGACCCCGCCACCGGCGTCAGAAAGGCATTTTGAAGCCGCCCGGAAGCTGCAACCCGGCGGTCAGACTGGCCATCTTTTCCTGCTTCAACTTGTCGACCCTTCGAACCCCGTCATTGAACGCGGCGGCGACCAGGTCCTCGAGCATATCCCGGTCCTCTTTCACGAGACTCTCATCGATCTCGACCTTACGCACTTCGCGCTTCCCGGTCATCACAATCTTGACCAGACCGCCGCCCGATTCTCCATGCACTTCCATTTCGGCAAGCTCCTGCTGCGCTTTCTGAAAGTCTTCCTGCATTTTCTGAGCCTGCTGCATCATGGCTCCAAGAGGGTTTTTCATCATGTTTCTCCAAATTAAAATATTTCAGGAAACCCCGCGCGGTTCCGTGGTACCCGGTAATATCCTGGCGTCGAAGGTTTCCTGCAAGGCCCGTACGTTCACATCGTTCGCGATCGAGGTTTCCGCGGCAATCTGCCTTGCCTTGCGTTCCGCCGCGATCTCGACCGCGGGAGTCACCATACCCGACTCACCGATTTTGATGTTCAGTTGCAAAGGCCGTTTATAATAATTCTGAAGCGCGTTCTCGAGCCTTTGCAGAATCCGTTCGCTGTTCAATCCCTGATGGCCCGGGTCCAGCAACAGGGTGATCCGGGTATCGCCAGCGCTGTCCAGTACACAGTTACAAGCCAGTTCTTTCGCCAGGCCGTTCACGCTCATGGCCTGTATAATCTGCCGCCACTTCGAGTTATCGTGATCCGCGCAAATGGAATCCGGCGCTATCGGACTCTCCGCACCAGAACTGTAATCCTGTCCCGGATTGTCCGCGGCGCCGCGCGCTTTAAATGCTCCGGCGTCTTGATCGGCCGATTCATGCCCTGTATAAAAACCCGCTGGCTTGAATGCGAGCATGCGCAACAACACCATTTCAAAACCGCTGCGTGAATCCGGGGCCAGGTCGAGATCCCGCTGCCCGATGAGCCCGATTTGATAGTACAGATGAACATCGGCCGGTGGGATTCTTTGAGCAAGATCCCGAAGGCTCTCGCTGAATTCATCCGAAAGCAGCCGGTTCGGAATCACCTGAACCAGTGCCAATCGATGCAACTGCCCGAGCAATTGCCGCAAGACTTCCGAAAAATCCCGAGTCAGATCGGCCAGATCGTCAACACAATCGAGCAGACCCGCGGCATCGCCACCGGCAAGCCGCAGCAGAATTTCAGCAACCGGCGATTCGGAGGAGGTTCCGAGCATCGCATCGACCAATTGCGATTCCACGCGACCCGCCCCCTGCGCAATGGCCTGATCCAGGAGACTCAATGCGTCACGCAGGCTGCCGTCCGCCGAACGCGCCAGCGCATGAAGCGCTTGGTTCTCGTATTCGATTTTTTCCGTCGAAAGAATTCTTGCCATTTGAGCCCTGATCTGTTCCGGCGGCAAACGCTTCAGGTTCAACTGTAAACATCTGGATAAAACGGTCACGGGAATCTTTTTCGGATCGGTCGTCGCGAGCAGAAATTTCACATGCGGCGGTGGCTCTTCGAGCGTCTTGAGAAGCGCATTGAAACTGTGTCCGGACAACATATGGACTTCATCGATCAGATAGACTTTGAAGCCGCCCCGCGACGGGGCATACTGGATATTCTCGAGCAGATCGCGGGTATCTTCCACCCGGGTTCGCGAAGCCGCGTCCACCTCGATCAGGTCGACAAATCGGCCGGAATCCACGTCGCGGCAGACCGCGCATTGCCCGCACGGATCGGAGCCTTTTAGCGATTCACAATTCAAGGCCTTGGCCAGGATTCGAGCGATCGTGGTTTTACCGACTCCGCGAGTCCCGGTGAAGAGATAGGCATGGTGCAGGCGATTGTGTTCAATCGCATTGGTTAAGGCCCTGAGCACATGCTCTTGGCCGACGACCTCACTGAAGCACCGTGGCCGCCATTTTCGAGCAAGCACCTGATAAGTCATGACAATCCACGGATCAAATTAGGACCGTGCAGGCGATCGCCGTTCTCGGCGCGAGGGAGGCAGGCCGTGCCAGCCTCACCCCGGCACACGAATCCGCTGCTACCGCTGCTCCCTTCCGGGCCTGACGGGGTTCACAGCGTATCGTTGCGGGAGGACCGACACGGCTTACCATTAGGACTCTGAATTTCGACTTCAAGTTAACCCATCGGACAGGGTCGGGGGCGGCTATTATGCGGGATTGGTTCTGGACATTCAAGTGGAGCCCAGCAGACTGATCAATACCTGGATATTGGCCTTAAGCGACGCGTCCGGATATAATTCCGGATATAATAAAGTGCGGCAACACGGTCTTCCGAATCCACTTCCACAGCTTTCTACAGATTCTCCATGGCGCGTTATCGAGCCCCTTCCGCTGCTTCGTCACCCTACATCAGCGCCGCCGGTTATGCGATGCTCGAGAGGGAAGTGCAGGGCCTCTGGCTGAAACGATCCTCGGTAACCCAGGCGCTCACGGCTGCCGCGGGCGAAGGGGACCGTTCCGAAAACGCCGAGTATATCTATCGTAAAAAAGAACTCCGGGAAATCGACCGGCGCATTCGTTACCTGCAGCACAGGCTGCCGAAGCTGACCGTGGTCTCGAAGCCGCCCGCGGACTCTTCTGCCGTGTTCTTCGGGGCCTGGGTATCCCTGGAAAACGAACAGGGAATCGAATCGGTCTATCGGATCGTCGGTTCCGATGAATTCGAGGCGGCCAGGGGATGGATCAGCGTCGATTCACCGATCGCTCGGGCTCTGCTGAAAAAAAAGGTCGGCGATGAAATCCGCGTCGATACACCCGGCGGTCTGGCCCTTTTCTGGATTAGCGGGATCCGTTACCAGAAAAACGAGGCATGAAGCCGATGCGATGCCCCCCGATCGGGCCTCGGACAGGAGCTGTGATTTGACGGCTCGCGCACGCGTTCTGCGACCTGAAGATCGTGCTGTCGAGCACCGGCCGCCTCGAATAACACTCGTGGATTTCCACTATCAGGTATCCTGGCGTTCACACAACGCGATTCCGGGGCACCATTACAGCACACAATCGGGAGGCGGTTTCGAATTTCACGGGCATGCCCCGCTGATCTCTCATCCGGACCCTCGAAATCTGGATCTACACGCGAGCCTTAACGACCCCTTCGGGCAATTCGTCGTAAGGACTTTCAGACAACGAAGCGCAATTCCGGTTTATGTACTCGCCGATTTGTCCGCGTCCATGGCTTTCCGAGGCACACGCGACAAGCACGCAACCCTGGCCTGGTTCAGCGCCTGCGCGGCCTATTCCGCGTTTCGAAGCGGAGACCCTTTTGGTTTTATCGGCTGCGGCGAAGGGATCGACCCGAATTTTTGGATACCCCTGCGATGGTATCGATCGATCGCGGAGGAGTTGTGGGAGCGCTTGACCAAGCATATTCCAAACGATCGATCCGCTCATGGGCTTTTGGAAACCGCACCGCTGATCGGTCGGAAAAAATCACTGGTTTTCCTGGTTTCGGATTTCCATTTCCGGCTCGCGACCCTGGTCCAATTATTGGAGACTCTCGAGACGCACGATGTCGTGCCGGTGGTCCTCTGGGACAGCCGGGAACAATATCATCCCGATTGGGGCATCATCCGATACAACGATCCCGAGACCGGAAGGAGCCGCTGCCTGATCCTGCGGCCCGCATTAGGCGAAAGAATCCGCGCGGCCTTCAGACAGCGCCGCGATTCGATCACCCGGCTCTGCGCTCAATTCGGACGGGAACCGTTTTTTGTGCGGGATACTTTCAATCCCGAGGAATTGACGCATTACTTTCTTCAATAACCCGATTGTTTTGGATGGTCCATGCGATGAAGGTCTCGAAGCGCTTTGTGATGAGCGGCCCTTTCCTGATCTTTTTGGTGTTCGCAGGCCCCGAGCACGCACCAGCCGGCCCGGTCAGTGATCTGAGCCTTGAGAGCGGACGCTCGTTCGGCCATATGCTCGGCGACCTGATCCGGCATGAAATCAGCTTCAGCCTGAACAAACCCTATCGGCTCGAGCAAGGCAGCCTGCCCCGCCCCGGGCCTCTGGACCAATGGCTGGAACTGCGTGAAATCGAAGTTGAAACCCTCGAACATGAAAACCGGACCCAATACAGGATCGATGTCCTGTACCAGATTTTCCCGTCCATCCGCGAATCCGAAACCCGCCAGATTCCGGGACTCCCGTTCCGGATTTTCGACGGAAACCAAAGCCTGACATTCGCTGCGCCACCGGCGCCGGTCACGCTATCGCCTTTGATTCCAGGCCACATCCCCGACTCCGGGGTGGCCACACGGCCCGCAATCAAACCCGTTTCGATTCCTCTCGGCGCGCACTCGCGGATTCTTGCCACCCTGTGCGCGGCGTTGATCCCGGTGCTTGGTTATTTAGCCTGGCGAAGAGGCCTTCTGCCGGTTTTGCGGTCTCGAAAATTGCCTTTCGCATCGGCCCGACGAGAACTCCGGCGCTGGCGGAAGGCGGAACCGGCGGCTCCGGAATATCGGAATGCCTTGCTCGCGATTCATCGCGCCTTGAATGCAACAGCCGGTGAAACGATCTTTGCAAACGGGCTGGAACGCTTTTTTCATGCCCATCCCACCTTCGCGCCAATGCGCGAGAAAACCGCTGTTTTCTTCAGGCTATCCGAACAAATCTTTTTTACTCAATCGGAAAGCTTGGAAAGTACTGACTACCCCGTACCTTGGCTCGAACAATTCTGCCTGGAATACCACAAAATTGAACGCGGCACCGGATGAGCATCGAATTTGACCACCCGGCATGGCTGGCAGGCTTGATCCTCGCAATACTGCCGCTGGTTCGCCCATCGCAAACGATGGTCCCCTATTCCTGTACCGAGCTGATTCCGGACGATCTACTGTCCAGCGCGGGCGACTGGTTGATTCGATTAATTGCGGGAACGACGCTCGCGATCATCGTGCTGGGCCTGTCCGGGCCTCATAAAAAGGAGCAGCCGATCGAGAAGATCGGAACCGGCGCCCATATCGTGCTGCTTTTGGATCGCAGCGCGAGCATGAACCAGAATTTTTTGGGCCGCCGTCTGGGCGGGCGCGCCTCGGAAAGCAAGGGTCGCTATGCTCAGCACCTGTTGGCCGAATTTATCAAACGGCGGGGGAATGACCTGTTCGCGATGGCCTCGTTCAGCACCTCGCCGATCTACACCCTGGCATTGACCCGGGACCGCGAAGCGATTTTGTCGGCGCTTCGCGCCGCGTCCCTGAAAGGGCGCGGGATCACCAATCTGTCCGCGGGTTTGTCGATGGCGCTCGACTTTTTCAGCAATCAAGCCCTGACCGGGTCGAGAGTCATTCTGCTCGTCTCCGACGGGGCGACCCGCATCGACCCGGATAGCCGGGAAAAGCTGCGACAATGGTTTTTCGAAGCCAAGGTTTCGCTTTACTGGATCTATCTTCGTAATCCGAACGGCACGAGGCTCAACGAACGGCCCAAGAATCCGAACGAACAAACCACCCCCGAGTATTTTCTGCATCAATTCTTTTCCAGCATGGAAATTCCTTATCAAGCTAGCGAAGCGGATAACCCGGAATCCCTGAAACAGGCCATCCGGGAGATCGAGCAACTCGAGAACAAACCGATCCTTTATTTCGAAAAAATATTACGCAAGGATTTATCCGTTTATTGTTATGCGATCGCTGCGACTTTGCTCGGCATTCTGCTCGCCGTCAAGTGGATCGAGATTCGGACGAGCCGGTCGTGATGAAGTCCTGGAAGCACATCGATTCCGTGGTCCTGGCCATTCTGTTTGGCTTGATCGTCGCGATAATCGCCGAAGGCTGGCAGCTTTACCGAATCCGGCAGATCAATCTCGCGATCGCCAGGCCCGAAGCCATTGTCGTCGAAGACGATTCACCGCCGGAAATCGTTTTCGCGAAAGCCTGGCAGCTTGGCCAGAAGGGAGAATTCCAGGAAGCCCTGCGCCTGTATAACCGTATCGAGCATCGCGTCAGGCGAGAAGAATTGGAAAAAGTCAAATATAACATGGGCCAGATTTATCTCACCGAGGCCGCCCGATACTGGAACGAACAGGGAGTCTGGGCCTATTCGGAGGTGTTGACCTGGTCCGCTTTAGCGCGAAAGGCTTTCCATGATGTGCTGGTTCTTAACCCTTCGAACTGGGACGCGCGCTTCAATCTGGAATTCGCACTGCGCATTGCTCCGCCCCCTCGGGAAGCGGAAAAAGCGGACTGGACCGGTCAAAAAAGCAGCGTTCATTCCATTTATCCGGGCATTCCGGGAGGAGGTCCATGACGGCCGCCAATCGGGATTTTACGCTCTTGCTACTCGCAATCGTATTGATGCTGCTTTGTTTGATCCGCCCGACGATTCCCTGGACCCAAAATACGTTTCGCTACCTGTTCGTTCTGGATATCACGCAAAGCATGAACACCCGCGATTATCATGGAAACGATCTGCCTGCGGATCGGCTTTCCTTCGGCAAACAGGCACTGCGCCAGGCGATCCGCGATCTTCGCTGTGGCTCGGAGGCCGGAATCGGCCTGTTCAGCACCAAGGATATTCTACTGCTGATCGAACCGCTTGAAATCTGCGCGCATTTCGCCGCGATCGATGACACAGTCTCGCACATCGACTGGCGGATGGCCTGGTCCGCGGACAGCAATATCGAACGGGGCTTGTACGGAAGCATTCTCGCGGCTAAAAACCTGGCGCCTGGCACGCACCTGGTATTCCTGAGCGACGGCGAACAAAATGTCCGCGAGTTGCATCGGCCTCCGTTGGCCAAACACACCGGTACGATCAAAGGCTATATCATCGGTGTCGGTGGTTCAGGCCCCTCACCGATTCCAAAACTGGATCAGGACAACCGATTGACGGGCTTCTGGAGCAATCGCGAGGTCGGTGAAGTTTCGATCGGCCCGGAGGGGCTCGAAGCCTCCGCGCAAAAGTCTTCCGGTCCGGAAGCGAATTACCAGTCGACTCTGCACGAATCGAATCTGCAAATGCTGGCCGCGATGACCGGTCTTGGCTACCACCGCCTCGAATCGCCGGAGCAATTCAGCAAGATTCTACAGGCCGAGGAACTGGCCGAACCGCGGACCGTGGAAACGGACATTGGCTGGCTGTTCGCGATGCTGTCCCTGCTGCTGATCCTGGCTGTCTATCTTGTTCCGCTTAAAACCACATATCGGGATTGATTGTCCGGGCGAGATTCGGGTGATCGACTCCAACCCGCGTAAGGCGGAACCATGGACGGGTTCCGCCGGTTGATGGCGGATCGCCTGACGGCATTCGCTCTATCTGATATATGTACACGCAGACCCGGGTGGTATGGCCGGCCTAGTTCTCTTGCTGTTTCCGTTCCTCTTCTTCGGTAACAAAAACTTTCAGCCGGTCTTCCAGCAATGCGGTCAGATAATGGTTCCCCTCGGTATTCTCCAAGGCGAGGCGGGCGTGTTGGATCGCCGGTTCGGTTTGACCGGACAGATAATAGGATTCGGCCAGAAAACGGTGCGACTGCGCGCGCTGGCCAAGGTTTCCATAGGCATTCGATAAGAGTTCGTAGAGTTCCGGTGTCGGCTTGTGATTGCGCAGATAATCGTTTAACAGTTGGCGCGCTGCCTCATATTTTTCGGCTCGCAGCAGCGTGGCGCTATAATCCAGAGCGATGGCCCGGTTGTTCGGAAATTTGTCGATCGCCCGGGTATACAGATTCAGGGCAGTTTCGTTATTTCCAGACTCGGATTCCACGCGGGCCAGCGCATTGATGAATGCGGGTTGTTCGGGATTTTGTTGCGCCAGTGCCTGCAGAATGGAACGGGCTCGCGAGGTTTCACCGCCCGCCGCGAGAGCCAATCCGTAGCCGTAGTCGGCGACCGCTTTCTGGGTATCCGTTCCACGCTCAAGCCTGCTTTCAAAATATTGGATGACCTGGCTCGGTTTGATACCGGTCAACACGTGGAGCTTGGCTTTCATCAACAGGTAAGTGGTTGAATCCAGAAACTGCCGGTACGGGAATTTCTCGGCCCGTCCCCGGGTATCCGACACGCGCGACGCGGTGACCGGGTGAGTCCGCAAAAATTCCGGAGGCCCCTCCCCGTAGTAGCGGCTGGAGCGGTCGAGTCGCTCGAAGAAAGCTGGCATCGCGCGCGGATCGAAATTCGATCGCGCCAGATTCTGCATGCCGACCCGATCGGCTTCCTGCTCATTATTGCGGGTGAAATCGATCTGGTACTGAGCGCTTCCGGCTTGAGCCGCGATGATCGCCGCCTGTCCCAATTGCGGAGATTGAGTACCGATCAGGATCGCGGCGAGCAACGCGGCGGCCGAAGGAATCGTCAATCGACGCGCGGCTTCAAAGGCACGGTAAAGGTGGCGCTGGGTCACGTGTCCAATTTCGTGTGCAACCACCGAGGCCAGTTCGCTCTCGGATTCGGTAATCAAAATCAATCCAGAATTGACGCCGATATATCCTCCGGGGCCTGCAAACGCATTGATCGCTGGGTCGATGACCACGAAAAAATGGAAGGACTGAAACGGATTGTCGCTATTGACCGCGAGTCGCTCCCCCAGTGATTCGATAAAATCATCGATTTCGAGGTCCTGATTAATCCTGATGTTGCCGTAGAGGCTTCGAAAAAACGCCGCGCCAAGTTCCTGCTCCTGGGTCGGGGAAAGCAAGGAGTCCGAAGAATCCCCGATTTCAGGCAGGATGATCGTGTTTTCGGCAAAACCGCTTTGCGGGACAAGCCCACCAATGCTCAGCGTGAACGCAAAGACCAGCATCGGGATATTTTTGGAAGTTGCCAACATTGGCTTTGAGACATACGTTGCGGCTGAGGGTTCACCGGCGCCCCGTGAATCCGGGCGATCGGAATCTGATTGGGATCGTTTGCGGATCCCCTTGCGTCCGATCTGATGTATTATCCTCGATTGCCGGTGATCCTTGAATTCGATCATGACAGATCCACAACTCCTATCGATCAAAAATGCCCATTCGGAGCGGAATTCCCGATTGATCGAAACCAGGAGCGCGGTTCGCGGCCGGGTGGGTTTTCGATCCGAGGATTGACGCCTTGAAATTTGCGTTGCAAGTAAATTCGGCCCCCTATTCCGGTCAGGGTTCGGAAACGGCCTATCGTTTTGCCCGGGCGGTACTACAGGATGGGCATGAAATCTTTCGTGTATTTTTTTATTTTGAAGGTATTTATAATTCCCTGGCCTGTTCGGGCCCGCCGGACGACGAGAAAGACATCGTTAACCGTTGGAGTCGTCTCGCGATCGAGCAGAATATCGATCTGGTCGTTTGCGTTTCGGCGGCCATGCGGCGTGGCCTGGCACAGTCCGAGAATGGCGGTGACCCGCGGTTGCGACCACTGATCGCCAAGGGCTTCCGGATTTCCGGTCTAGGTCAGTGGGTGGAGGCCGGAATCCAGGCGGACCGTTTGCTGGTCTTCGGGAATTGAGGGATGGCAACCCGGTTTTTGTTTGTTTTCGCGCGGTCCCCTCACGCCAGTTTGCAGGTCCAGGAGATGCTCGATATGACGCTGACCGCGGCGGCATTCGATCAACCGGTCAGTCTGTTGCTGATCGATGATGGCGTGTATTCGTTAAAATCCGGACAACAGCCGCGCGGACTGGACTGCAAGGACATTGTACCGGTGTTTGAATCCCTCGCTCTATATGATGTCGAGCATATTTATGTGGAAGCCGAATCGTTGCTGGAGCGCGGTCTGTTCGTCAAGGATCTGTGCCTGCCGACTCAACTTCTGCCAAGGTCCGAAATCGGGGCGCTCATGGCGCAGCAAAGTGTGATTGTAAATGTCTGACAGGTTTGAATACTTCGACTTCGCAACGGGTACGGATACTTCCGTGGTTTTTTACCGGCATGCTCTGTTACTTTATTGATGCTGCATCTGGTCAATTATTCGTTTTCCGGTCCCGATGACGCCAAGCGGTGTTTGGCAAGGATGGGCGAGGCGGACCGATTGCTGCTCATCGGCAACGGAGTATTTTCCGCGATCAAGGCATCGGATGCGTGCGGTCAGATCGAATCGAGTCTGCATCGGATCAGGGTTTTTGCATTGAGCCCCGATCTCTCGGCACGCGGAATCCCTGACGACGCACTGGTGTCAGGCGTCCAGGTCGTGGATTATTCCGGTTTCGTCAGACTTGCCGCGGAACACGGTCCGGTTCATTCGTGGTTCAAATGAGGCTCGATCAGACCTGGATAGCCTCGCACAATCAAGGGGCTGGATGATGGCCAGCCAGCGAAGGACACGAAGAGAATCATGATCCCGACAGTTTTGGGTCTGCTCGGAATCTATCTGGCCGGCACCGGCATCGTATGGGCCTTAACCCGTGTGGTCCTGGGCTATGCCGAATCCCGTTCCTTGATCGATATTCCCAATGACCGCAGTTCGCACGCGAGTCCGACACCGCGTGGCGGCGGATTGTCGATGGTGATTGTTTTTCTTGCCGTAATCGGGATCCTTTACGCCTTCGATCGGCTCGGGATCAATCAATTCATGGCCCTGTTCGGGGGCGCTGCGCTGGTAGCCGGAATCGGCTTCCGGGATGATCACAGTCCGGTCGCGGCGCGCTGGAGACTATTGGTTCATTCGATCGCGGCAATCTGGAGTCTGGCCTGGATCGGTGGATTTCCGGTATTTTCGGTCGCCGGTATCGTGATCGACCCGGGATGCTTCGGTTACCCGATCGGTGTCTTGTTTCTGGTCTGGTTACTGAATCTGTTTAATTTTATGGACGGGATCGACGGAATCGCGGCATCCGAGGCCTTGTTTATCAGCCTGAGCGCCGCGCTGTTGTGTTCGGTTGGCCGCTCCCTATCCGGTTCTGATGGCGATGTTCAGATCCTGATCATTCTGGCGGCCGGCTGCTCGGGATTTCTGCTGTGGAACTGGCCGCCCGCGGCCATATTCATGGGCGATACCGGGAGCGGATTTCTGGGCTTTATCCTGGGCTTGATGGCCTTGATTACGGCCCATAAAGAGATTGTGACCATCTGGTCGTGGATGATTCTGTTCGGGGTCTTCATCGCCGATGCGACCGTCACCCTGGCGCGCCGGGCCTTGCGAGGAGAACGCTGGTACGAGGCGCATCGCTCCCATGCTTATCAGCACGCATCCCGGCAGTTTCAAAGCCATCGAAGCGTGACCCTTGCGGTGGTCGCTATTAACACAATCTGGTTGCTGCCCTTGGCCCTGGCGGGCTGGATCTGGCCTGCCGCCGGGTTTTTTCTGTCCTGTCTGGCCCTGATTCCGTTATTCATTTTGGCATACCGATACCATGCCGGTGTGGTATGATCGAGCCTTTCCTGTGAGGTCCTGAAAGGTTATGCGGGCCGATAGAGCTGCGGTCATTCTTGTGCTGCTGGTTGAGGATGGCAGGTTTCGGACCCGGATAGATGAGGGCTGGTTATGGCATTGAATTACAGGCTCAGATCGACCGGCGCTGTATTCGTACACGACATGCTGATGATCCCGGTGGCTTGGTTCGGGGCTTATTGGCTGCGCTTCAATCTGGACGTCATACCCGATTTCGAAATCAGCCGCGCGCTCGAATATTTTCCATACGTGGTTGTGATTCAAACTCTTTTCTTCCACGGTTTGGGCCTCTACCGCGGCGTGTGGCGGTTTGCCTCGGTTCCCGATCTGATGCGCATCGTCAAGGCGGTGGCCGGCGGTGTCTTCGCGATCGCCGCGGCCTTGTTTCTGCTCAGCCGTCTGGACGGCGTGCCACGGTCGGTTTTGCCGCTTTACAGCGCGATACTGATCCTGTTGCTGTGCGGGCCGCGTTTCATCTACCGTTGCTGGAAAGATAACCGCAGATGCGCGCGCATCGGCCCGCGCTCGATCGTTATCGGTGCCGGCATGGCCGGAGAAATGCTCGTCAGGGATCTGTTGCGGGAAGCCAAATCGGATTATGTACCGATCGGTTTCGTCGATGACGACCGATCCAAGCTCAATAGAGAAATCCACGGAATTCGGGTATTGGGTTCGTGTAATGCCCTGCCCGGTCTGATCGAACGCGAACAGGTCGAGTTCATACTGATCGCGATCCCTTCCGCGAATGATGCCCAGATGCGCAGAATCGTCGAAATTTGTGAATCCTGCAATGTACCCTTCCTGACCCTTCCCTCGGTCAGCGAAGTATTATCCGGGCGTGTGACCCGTGATGAACTTCGGGATGTTTCGATCGAGGACCTGCTCGGCAGAGCTCCGATCCGGCTCGACTGGCAGCCGATTCGATCCCGTTTGGAGAAAAAAACCGTGCTGGTGACCGGCGGCGGGGGATCGATCGGTTCGGAATTGTGCAGTCAGATTTCGCGGCTATCGATTGCAAAACTCGTGATTCTCGAGAAAAGTGAGTTCAACCTGTACAAAATCGAGGCCGACTTGCTCCGCCGCAATCCCGATTTGGCCCTGGTGGCATTGCTCGGTGACGTGACCGATGAATCGACCGTCGACAACGTTGTGGCGAAAGTCCGGCCTGACATCATCTTCCATGCCGCGGCCTACAAACATGTTCCGTTGCTCGAGACCCAGGTCCGCGAGGCGGTCAAGAACAATATCATTGGAACGAATATCGTAGCCGAAGCCGCGATACGCCATCAAGTCAGTGAATTTGTTCTGATTTCAACCGATAAGGCGGTGAACCCAACCAATGTAATGGGATCCTGCAAACGCGCCGCCGAGATTTTGTGCCAGAATTTCAACGAGACCGGCAAGACCCGGTTTATCACGGTTCGTTTCGGCAACGTGCTGGATTCCGCCGGCAGCGTCGTTCCATTGTTCCGGCAGCAAATTCGAAACGGCGGGCCGGTCACCGTCACGGATCCTGATATTACCCGGTTTTTCATGACGATTCCCGAGGCCTGTCAATTGATCCTGGAGGCCGCCGCGGTGGGTAAGGGCGGAGAAATTTTCGTGCTCGATATGGGCGAACCGGTTAAAATCAGTTATCTCGCGGAACAGATGATTCGCTTGAGCGGAAGGCGGCCCGACCAGGATATCAAGATCGAATTCATCGGCTTGAGGCCCGGTGAAAAGATGCATGAGGAGTTGTTTCATAAAAAGGAAAAACTCGTAAAAACCGGACACAAAAAACTGTTTCTGGCCAACTCGCGCGAGTACGATCGAAATCAGATCCACCGTCAGATTGCCGAATTGCAGGAGGCCTGTGTGCGGTTTGATGACGTTTCGGTACTTCGAATGCTGAAAGAACTCGTGCCCGAATATTCGAAGATTGAAAAACCCGTCGATAATCTGGTTTATCTGAATGAGACCAGAAAAAGGTCGGGCTTACATTGACGGGAAGGATTCCGTGTACAAGCGAATTACCGGTTTGAAATATCTGGGTGTACTTGCGGTGCGGAACCGGGTTTTAAACATTCCCGTTCCAGAAAGCATCTTCACTTGCTTGAATAGGAAACTACCAGTACAATTCACACCCTTTGAACGCGGTTTATGGAGCCTGTGTAAGAATGAAAACATTTAGCGCGAAGCCCGCTGAAGTCATGCGGGATTGGTACGTCGTTGACGCGGAAGGGAAAACCTTGGGCCGTCTCGCGTCTGAGATCGCGCGGCGTCTGCGCGGAAAGCATAAGCCCGAATACACGCCTCATGTCGATACCGGCGACTACATCGTGGTCGTGAACGCCGAAAAAGTGCGGGTTACCGGTAACAAGGAACAGGACAAAATCTATTACCACCATACCGGATATATCGGCAATATGAAATCCGTGAGTCTCGGTAAATTGCGTGTGTCGTATCCGGATAGAATTTTAAAAATCGCGGTGCGCGGCATGCTGCCGAAGAACTCACTCGGACGCGCGATGTTCCGGAAACTCAAAGTGTATTCCGGAGCCGGGCATAACCACCAGGCGCAACAGCCGAAAGAACTCAAACTTTAACTTTTCATTGTCAAGCGAGCTAGATTTATGGCCGAAGCGCAGTATTACGGGACCGGGCGTCGCAAGAGAGCGATCGCCTGTGTTTATGCGAAAACGGGTAACGGCCGGATTACCGTCAACAAAAAGCCGCTGGAAATTTATTTTGGCAGAAAGACTGACCAGATGATCGCCCGGCAGCCTCTCGAACGGATCGCAGCGACCAACCAATTCGATTTTGACATTAAAGTCAAAGGAGGCGGTCCATCGGGCCAGGCGGGTGCGATCCGTCACGGGATCACCAGGGCATTGATCGATTATGATGAAAGCAATCGCCAGTCCCTGCGCAAAGCCGGCTATGTGACGCGCGATTCGCGCGTTGTGGAACGCAAGAAAATCGGGCTGCACAAAGCGAGAAAGCGGCCGCAGTACTCCAAACGTTGATTCAAATGGCTTAGTACCTCGGCGGGCTTTTTTACTCCACAAGTTTTGTTGGGGGATCGTCCAGCGGCAGGACTACGGACTCTGACTCCGTCAACCCAGGTTCGAATCCTGGTCCCCCAGCCATACCAATCAAAGGCTTATATGGAAGACAAAAAGCGGAAATTTACGGTTCTACCCGGAGCGGGACGCGATGGCGGGTAACCGCACGGTCATCAGCAGCCTTTCGTCCGCATTATCGCGCTGCAACTATTAGCCGAAGGCAATAGCGGTCGCGTTAAGATTTTGCCGCTTGCTTGGGCTGGGATGCCCAAAACAAACTTTCCCAAAATGGCGACCTCCTTAATGGCTGGCCCGGTCCAGTATACAGCGCGCTGAACAAGCCTTGCGCTTCAATCAGCTCCTGCACGTCCAGAAAACTGCTCAAGGTGCCTTCTTCCTCGACGACGAACATCGAGTAGTGCTCATTCGTGGCATCATCTGCCTCGTTATGATCGGATCCCAATGTTGTCCCTCCACCCGCTCATGCGTGGAACCGTCCCCGGACCAAGTCCGCGGCAGGCTCTGATGCAACAGCATGCCCGGCCCACGGGCTGCACTCCCGCCGTTTGCGGTGCCCACCGCGTTTGGTTGCCTTTGGCACCAAACCGGATTCCTGCAATCGGCTCTTCAGCCAACGGTAGCTATACTGCGAACCGGCACAATTTACGGAATCTACATTAGCTTCTCTTGAATCTTGGAATCGGTCCAATGTTGCAACGGCCACCAATTGCCAACGCCGGTATCCTTCATTTCTTTGAAGATGTTTTCAATCTGATAAGGTATAGAAATTGGTCCCGTCATAGGACACCGGGGAGAGGTCGATCTTCTCCCGCTGAATAACACCCTGAAGGAGTATTCGCCAAATCGAACTGGCCGGGCAGACTCATCGATTTTGTCTGCCTATGCTCCCAAAATCGTTGCGAACTGAGCGCGGTAGCACTGCCTCCCGGCATTTCGCGCAACAATGCGGTTTGCGAAAACCACTCCCATATCGATCGCTTTGAACACGGGGAAACGCCACAATTGATCGCTGCGCTCGCCAGATACTGACCGATGGATAGGTTCTGCCTTCTCTTAGGGTATAGTTTATCTGCCCCGCATGGATGAAATGAGCGCGTGTACATTCTTTCAAGAAAGCCATCGGCAATCCCTGCCGGAATGACGGACCCATGCCATTCATATTGACTGCCTACTAGGAAACTCGGGCTAGCCGTCACTCCGGCGAAAGCCGGGGTCCGGCGCAGCCTGTGAAGTCCCTCCTGGATGCCGGCTTTCGCCGGCATGACGTCGGAGTAATGATAATTTATGACCGTTGTACGGATAGATCATGAATTCGACCCGCGAACGCGGTAGAATACCCGTCACTGCAATTTCCCGATCCATGAAAAGACTCCAGATGGACCCGATTGCCTCTAATCTGTTCAACGCGGGTTTTCTCTTCGCATGACGAAGTTTGTTTTCATTACCGGTGGCGTGGTTTCATCCCTGGGGAAAGGGATTGCCGCTTCGTCTCTGGCCGCGATTCTGGAAGCGCGGGGTCTCAGGGTGACGCTTACCAAGCTGGACCCCTACATCAATGTCGATCCCGGAACCATGAGCCCGTTCCAGCACGGCGAGGTATTCGTGACCGAGGATGGTGCCGAAACCGATCTGGACCTGGGGCATTATGAGCGATTCGTCCGGACCACGATGTTCAAGCGCAACAACTACACCACGGGTCAGATTTACGAGAACGTGCTGCGCAAGGAGCGCCGAGGTGAATATCTCGGTCAGACGATTCAGGTGATCCCGCATATCACGGACGAAATCCAGAAGCTAATCCGGGAAAGCGCGCAAGGCGCGGACTTGGCCCTGATCGAAATCGGCGGAACGGTCGGGGATATCGAGTCCCTGCCTTTTCTCGAAGCGATCCGGCAGATGCGCATCGCACTCGGCGAGGATAAAACGCTGTTCATCCATCTGACCCTGGTCCCCTACATTCCGAGCGCCGGCGAGGTGAAAACCAAACCGACCCAGCATTCGGTCAAGGAACTGCGTTCCATCGGGATTCAACCGGATATTCTGATCTGCCGTTCGGAGCGCCCGATTCCGCAGGCCGAACGCCGGAAGATCGCGCTTTTTACGAACGTGAAGGAGGCCGCGGTCATCTCCGCGATCGACGCGGATACGATTTATCGGATTCCTCTTCTTATGCACGAACAGGGCCTCGATGAACTGGTCGTGGATCAGTTGCGCTTCGATGTACCGGCCGCCGATCTGTCGGAATGGGAGCGCGTGATCTGGGCGCTCGAAAATCCCGAGCGCGAAGTCACGATCGGAATCGTCGGTAAATATGTGGATCGTTCCGATGCCTATAAATCGTTGAGCGAGGCCCTGGTGCACGCGGGCATTCATTCCCGCACCAGGGTCAACATCCAGTACATCGATTCGGAATATCTGGAGGAGCACGGCAACCAGATTCTGGAAAAGGTCGACGCGGTACTCGTGCCGGGCGGATTCGGCCAGCGCGGCATCGAGGGGAAAATTTCCGCGGCGCGGTTCGCGCGCGAGAACCGGGTTCCCTACTTCGGGATCTGTCTCGGCATGCAGGTCGCCGTGATCGAATTCGCGCGCGACGCCGCGGGCCTGGAAGGCGCGCACAGTACCGAATTTCTCGCGAATACACCGCATCCGGTGCTGGCGCTGATCACCGAGTGGCAGGACAAAAGCGGATTGATCGAACACCGGAGCGCGGGTTCGAATCTGGGTGGCACGATGCGCCTCGGAGGACAACAATGCCGGCTCGCGTCAAACAGTCTTGCCCATTCGCTCTATGGCAAGGACGTGATCACCGAACGCCACCGGCATCGTTACGAATTTAATAACCGCTATATCGACACCCTGGTCGCGGCGGGTCTGCGGATCACCGGGAAATCGATCGATGGGCGTCTGGTCGAGGTCGTCGAAATCGCGGGTCACCCCTGGTTTCTGGCCTGCCAGTTCCATCCCGAGTTTACCTCGACCCCGCGCAAGGGACACCCCCTGTTTCTGGGTTTTGTCCAGGCAGCCTATCAATACCGCAGGGACAAGGCCCTGGCGGCATGAAGTTGTGTGGTTTCGAGGCCGGTCCGGATCAGCCCTTGTTCCTGATCGCGGGTCCCTGCGTGATCGAAGGGGAGCAATTGGCGCTCGAAACCGCCGGTGCCTTGAAGGAAATTACCGCCGGGCTCGGCATTCCTTTCATTTACAAATCCTCATTCGACAAGGCCAACCGCTCGTCTCACGAGTCGTTCCGCGGGCCGGGGCTCGAAAAAGGCTTGCTGATTCTGGAGACGGTCAAGCGCAAGATCGGAGTTCCGGTATTGACCGATGTGCATGAGAACACTCCCTTCGGTGAAGTCGCGGATGTCGTCGATGTCATGCAGACCCCGGCGATGCTGTGCCGCCAGACCGATTTCATCGTGCGCGTGGCCGCGGCCGGAATCCCGGTCAATATCAAGAAGGGCCAGTTCATGTCCCCGTGGGAAATGCAGTACGTCGTGAACAAGGCGAAGTCCACGGGAAACGAGGCAATCATGGTTTGCGAGCGCGGGGTTTCGTTCGGTTATAATAATCTGGTTTCGGATATGCGTTCCCTCGTGGTCATGCGCGAAACCGACTGTCCGGTGGTCTATGATGCCACGCATTCCGTGCAGCTTCCGGGAGGCCAGGGGAGTTGTTCCGGCGGGCAGCGGGAGTTCATTCCCGCGCTGGCCCGGGCGGCCGTTGCGGTCGGAATATCCGGCCTGTTCATAGAAACCCACCCGGATCCCGAGCGGGCGAAAAGCGACGGGCCGAACTCGTGGCCATTGGCCCGGATCGGCGAACTGTTGCGGTCGCTGCTCGATATCGATCGAATTATCAAAGAGAATTTAACTGAAATTTCTTAATGATTAATCAGAACAAAAGGACAGCATGGCAGAGATAATCGATGTAAAAGCCCGGGAAATTCTCGATTCCAGGGGGAATCCAACCATCGAGGCGGACGTGATTCTGGCTTCCGGAGAAATCGGCAGCGCGATGGTCCCATCCGGCGCCTCCACCGGGGCCCGCGAAGCCATTGAACTGCGGGACGGCGACAAGTCCCGTTACCTCGGAAAGGGGGTTTTGAAAGCCGTTCAGAATGTTGGCACCGAAATCCGATCGGCCATTGTCGGCATGGATGCAATGAATCAGGAGGCCTTGGACCGAAGCATGATCGCCTTGGACGGGACTCCCAACAAAAGCCGGCTCGGAGCCAATGCGATCCTCGGAGTCTCGATGGCCGCCGCACATGCCGCGGCCAAGGCCAGCGGCACCCCGCTTTATAGCTATCTGAATGAAACAGGCAAGTTTCTGATGCCGGTACCGATGATGAACATCATCAACGGCGGCGCGCACGCCGATAACAGTGTCGATCTGCAGGAGTTCATGATTCTGCCGGTCGGCGCCGCGAATTTCCGCGAAGCGATCCGCTATGGCGCGGAGGTTTTTCATGCCTTGAAGGGCGTGCTTTCGGCCCGGGGCCTCGCGACCACGGTCGGAGACGAAGGGGGCTTCCCGCCGAATCTGCCGTCCAACGAAGCCGCGATCGGTGTGATTCTTCAGGCGATCGAAAAAGCCGGTTACCGGGCCGGTGAGGACATTTATCTCGGACTCGATGTGGCCAGTTCGGAATTTTGTGAAGAAGGCATCTACAATCTCGCCTCGGAGAACAAGACTTTCGATGCGGATCAATTCTCCGATTATCTTGCGGGGTGGGTGGCCAAATACCCGATTATCACCATCGAGGATGGCATGGATGAAGCAGACTGGGCCGGCTGGCGGATTCTGACCAGCAAGATCGGGGACAGGGTGCAGTTGGTCGGAGACGATCTTTTTGTGACCAATCCGGAAATTCTGCGCAAGGGAATCGACCAGAACATCGCCAACTCGATTCTGATCAAAGTGAATCAGATCGGAACCTTGACCGAGACCCTGGAAGCGATCCGGATGGCGCAAAGAGCTTCCTATACCGCGGTCGTCTCGCATCGCTCGGGTGAAACCGAGGATGTCACGATCGCGGATCTTTGCGTCGCAACCTGCGCCGGACAGATCAAGACCGGCTCCCTGAGCCGCTCGGACCGGATCGCGAAGTACAATCGATTGATGAAAATCGAAGAGGAACTCAAAAGCAAGGCGAGCTATGCGGGGCGCTCGGCATTTAAATACCTGGCCGGCTGAGGGAACCTCTTTGGTTCTCCCTTCCGGTCGCCTCTATCCGATCGTCGGTTCCCGTAATTTGCAGGAAAGAATAGATCATGAAGATTCTGGGTGGGGTTCTGGTCGTCTTACTGGCATTGCTGCAATACAAATTCTGGTTCGGTGACACCGGAGTCCGGAAGGTGCGCCAATATGAGCAGCGTATCGAGAGTTTAGGCGAGGAGCTTAAAGAAATCCGGAGCCGGAACGCGGCGCTCCAGGCCGAGGTCGACGACCTCAAAAATGGCATGGCGGCTGTCGAGGAACGTGCTCGTCGCGATCTCGGCATGATCCGGAAGAACGAGACTTTTTTCCAGATAATCGAACCCTCGGCGAAATAGACCGGTCTGAACGCAGATAGAGCCATGGCGTCGAACGCGGCCCGGATTTGGGCTCTGGTTCCGGCCGCGGGTACCGGCAAACGAATGGCCGCCGACCGTCCGAAACAATACTTGAAGCTCGGCGAGCGTAAGGTCCTAGAACATACCCTCGAGCGCCTGCTTGGATCACGAGTCTATTCCGGGATTGTCGTGGCGATCTCCGAGGATGACGGTTATTGGGACTCGCTTCCGATCAGTCGCTCCGATCGGATCCACCGGGTCGCGGGCGGCAGCGAGCGGGCCGATTCGGTGTTGTCGGGACTGAATTTTATCGCTTCGATCGCGGCCCGCGACGAGTGGGTCATGGTCCACGATGCCGCGCGGCCCTGTCTGACGGCGAATGACATCCGGCGCCTTCGGGATTCGGTGGCAAACGATGCGGTCGGTGGCATTCTGGCCTTGCCGGTTCATGACACGCTGAAATGCGTCGAGACCGGCAGGATTGCGTCCACCGTCGACCGGAGCCGGATCTGGCGCGCGCTGACTCCACAGATGTTTCGTTTGGCTTTGCTCCGGGACGCGCTGATCGCGGCATCGCAAGCTGGTCAAGTCGTGACCGATGAAGCCAGCGCGGTCGAATTAAAGGGTCTTCGGCCACTGATCGTGGAAGGACGGCCCGATAACATCAAAATTACCCGGCCCGAGGATCTGCCTCTGGCCGCCTACTATCTGGAGCAGCAAGGTTGCGAATAGGACACGGATATGACGCTCACCGTTTTCAGAATGGAGGCGATCTGATTCTGGGCGGCGAAAAGATCGATTACGCAAAAGGAATGCTCGCGCATTCCGACGGCGATGTCGTTCTGCACGCGCTGTGCGATGCATTGCTCGGCGCGGCCGCGCTCGGCGATCTCGGAAAGCATTTCCCGGATTCCGACCCGCAGTATAAAGGCATCGCGAGCCGTGTCCTGGTCGAAGGGGTGATGGCCGAATTGTCGGGTCTGGGTTATCGGGTCGGCAATGCCGATCTCACGATCATCGCCCAGGAGCCCCGCCTCGCGCCCTACATTCCGGCCATGAAAGCGAATATCGCGCGGTTTCTGGACATTTCTAAGGACCACGTGAACGTCAAGGCAACCACGACCGAAAAAATGGGCTTCGAAGGGCGTGGCGAAGGAATCTCCGCGCACGCGGTGGTTTTGCTGGAGAATGTCTGATCCCGGGGTGGGCGCCGCCGATACCCGGTTGCGTTTTCGCTTTGCTCGTTCGCGCCGGATTTTTCCGGGTTAGTTTATGCCGGGATCCGAGCGTATCTGTATAATGAACTGATTCATTGGGTTTTCGCAAAAGTATGCATATTCTGGTCAGTAATGACGACGGTTACTCCGCGCAAGGATTGATCGCCTTGAAATCGGCGCTTGAAAAACTGGCCAGGGTGTCGGTGGTCGCTCCGGAAAGGAACCAAAGCGGTGCGAGCAACTCGCTGACGCTGGATCGCCCGCTGCGCGCGACCGTGATGGACAGCGGATTCATCAAGATCGACGGAACTCCGACCGATTGTGTCCACATCGCGATCACGGGGCTCCTGGACGAAGAACCGGACATGGTATTCGCGGGGATCAACCACGGCGCGAATCTCGGCGACGATGTGTTGTATTCCGGGACGGTTGCCGCGGCAACCGAAGGACGCTTTCTTGGTTTGCCGGCGATCGCGGTTTCATTGGCTTCGACCTCCCCGAAATATATGGAAACGGCGGCCCGCGTCGCGGTCGAGCTGTTCTCCCGCGTTCTGGACCAGCCCCTGCCGGCCGACACCATATTGAATGTGAATGTACCCGATGTTCCGTTCAACCAACTGCGCGGCTTCCGTTCGACCCGTCTCGGACAGCGCCATAAATCGGAGCGGGTCGTCAAGACACTGGATCCGAGAGGCCGTGAAATCTATTGGGTGGGCTCCGCGGGACCCGAGCAGGATGCCGGGCCGGGGACCGATTTTTGCGCGATCCGGGAAAATTTTGTATCGGTCACACCCTTGCAGGTCGATCTGACCCATTACAACAAGATTAGCAGTATCGCACAGTGGCTGCCGGTTGGAGAGATGTGTTGAACCTGCACCATCAAGGTATCGGGCTCACCTCGCGCCGCACCCGCGACCGTCTGGTGCAGCGCTTGAAAGATCAGGGAATCCAGAATGTCGCGCTGCTCGAAGTGATTCGTAATACACCGCGGCATATCTTCGTCGAAGAAGCGTTTGCCGGTCGGGCCTATGAAGATACGGCCCTTCCGATCGGCCACAATCAGACCATTTCCCAACCCTATATCGTGGCAAAAATGACCGAGCTGTTGCTCGAAAAAGCGGTACCGGCGAAGATTCTCGAGATCGGTACCGGCTCCGGATACCAGACCGCGATCCTTGCACAACTCGTCGAAAAGCTGTACACGGTTGAGCGCATTGCTCCATTAATGTATCGGGCTCGCCGGTGTATGCATGATCTGCGGTTTCACAATGTCAGTTTTTGCCACAGCGATGGGGGATGGGGTCGCAAGGAATTCGCGCCCTATGACGGGATCCTGGTAACCGCCGCGCCTCCCGAGATTCCGGCCATGCTTTTGGAGCAACTCAAGATCGGTGGGGTGATGGTGATTCCGGTCGGCTACGGTGACGAACAGTCCCTGCAGCGTGTGACCAAGACTCAGGCGGGTCATGAAATGGAAAGGATCGAAGCGGTCCGATTCGTACCCCTGGTTACCGGACGCTATTGAAAATGTTGTCGCCTGTCGAAGAAAAGATGGGGGTCTGATCGCGATGAAACCCAGTTTGATCTATGCACACCGCGGAGTCAGCTCGGAGTTTCTGGAAAATACGCGCGGCGCGTTTGACCGGGCAGTCGAAATCGGGGTCGACGGGATTGAAACCGATGTCCAGATCAGCCGCGATGCGGTCGCGGTCCTCTGGCATGACCAGCATCTAAGCAAGATCGGGCGCCCCGGCACTCGAATCGGCGAACTCGACTACGCGGAACTGAGCAAACTGAATCTTTCGGAATACGGGCGAACGGATGGCCGTGAGGCCGGGCTGGTCCCGCTCCATGAATTCGTTCCGAAATACGCCCCTGACTGCGCCCTGATACTCGAAGTCAAAAACCTGGAATGGGACAGAAACACCGGACGGCATCGGGTCAATATCCAGCAATGTCTCGAGACCGCGAAACGATTCGCGGGACAGGGGCCTGACAGCGGAGTGGTGGTCTCCTCATTCGATCTCGAGAGTCTTTTGTATGCGCATTCGCAGGAGCCCTTGCAATCCCTGGTTCTGAATCTGGACGACGGTTTTAAAATCGATATACTGAAGCACTCGCTGGATGAATATGAGTTTTTTCAGGGTTATTGCCTTCCGATCGATGACCTCGATCGGAGGCACTGCCAATTGCTGGCCGATCATGGCAAAAGCCTCATCGTGTACACTTGCAACACGGTCGACCAGATTCATAAGGCCTTCGATCTCGGAGTCGACATTCTGATTTCAGACTATCCTCGGAAAGCAATGGAACTTCGTAACTGATTTTCGCTGAGATGGGGATCGTACAGATGAGCAATCCCGTGTTGTGGCACCCCTCGAAACAGCGCATCGAGCAGGCGAATATCATTCGGTTCATGAGGACGCTGCGGGAAACCGGGACGGTCGAGGTCGATGATTACCAGGGTCTGTATCGCTGGTCGGTTGACCATCCCGAGCGGTTTTGGGCCTGCGTCTTCGATTTTTGCGGAATCATCGCTGAGACCCGCGGAGATTGTGTCGTCGAGAACCCGGACTCGTTCGAGGCGGTTCGATGGTTTCCCGGAACCCGCCTGAACTTTGCCGAGAACCTGCTGAAGACCGGCGGTGAGCGCGCCGCATTGGAGTTTTATGGTGAAAACGGAATCCATCGCGTTCTGAGTTTTGACGAGTTGCGCGCTAAGGCTTTCCGTCTGTCCCGTGCCCTGCAGGATTTCGGGATCGTTCCGGGCGACCGGGTCGCGGCCTATCTGCCGAATCTGCCCGAGACCATCGTCGCGATGCTCGCGGCGACCCGTATCGGCGCGATCTGGTCCAGTTGTTCTCCGGATTTCGGCGTCGATGCGCTCACCGACCGTTTCGGACAGATCAGACCCAGAATCCTGTTCGCGGCGGACCGCTATTTCTACAACGGCCGGGAATTCGATCTGTCCGAAAGGGTGGAATCGATCCTGAAGGCTGTCGATTCGATCGAACTGGTGGTGTGGGTTCCCTACGAAGGCGATTCGGAAAGCCCGGCGCTTGAAACCGGTGTCTGGATGGAGGACTTTGTTCGAGACCATTCGCCCGCGGCGATCGAATTCGAAGCCTTTCCCTTCGATCATCCGGTCTATATTCTCTTTTCATCGGGTACCACCGGGCCTCCCAAATGCATCGTGCACGGCGCCGGGGGCACGCTGCTTCAGCATTTCAAGGAGCACCAGATGCTGACCGACGTGCATCCGGCCGACCGGCTTTGCTATTTTACGACCTGCGGATGGATGATGTGGAACTGGCTGGTATCCGGTTTGGGTTCCGGAGCCACGCTGATATTATACGACGGATCCCCGGTTTATCCCGGCGCAAGCCGATTGTTCGATTTAGTCGATCAGGCAGGGATCGATATTCTGGGCGTCTCGGCGGGATTCCTCGACTCGATCCGAAAATCCGGACTGAAAGCCCGGCAGAGCCATCGCCTGACGAGCCTCAAAACCATCCTGTCCACCGGTTCGCCGCTCGCTCCGGAAAATTTCGAGTTTGTCTACCAGCACATCAAACAGGACCTTTGCCTGTCTTCGATTTCGGGCGGGACCGATATCGTTTCCTGCTTTGTCGCGGGACCTCCGAGCGTTCCGGTGCGGCTCGGTGAAATCCAATGCCGCGCGCTCGGCATGAGCGTGGAGGTTTTCGACGAGAACGGCCGCTCGGTTACCGGCCGGAAGGGCGAATTGGTGTGCACGCGGCCTTTTCCCTCGATGCCGGTCGGTTTCTGGAACGATCCGGACCGCAAGAAGGTTCACGATGCTTATTTCAATCGCTTTCCGAATATCTGGTGTCATGGCGATTTCGCGGAGATCACGGATTCCGGCGGCGTGATCATTCACGGCCGCTCGGACAACGTGTTGAATCCGGGCGGGGTGCGCATCGGGACCGCCGAGATTTACCGTCAGGTCGGTCAGATTCCCGAGGTTCGGGACAGTGTGGTGATCGCCCAATCCTGGCGGGGCGATGTCCGGATCGTATTGTTCGTGCGACTGGCCGATGGATTGAATCTGACCGAGGATCTCAGGGCCCGGATCAAATCCCGGATTCGCGATTTCGCGTCTCCGCGTCATGTCCCGGCCAAAATCATTCAGGTCGCGGATATTCCGTATACGAAGAGCGGCAAGCTGGTCGAGTCGGCGGTCCGGGAGGTTGTACACGGCCGGCGGGTTAAAAATCGAGACGCTCTCGCGAATCCCGATGCGCTGAAAAACTTTGAGGGGATTCAGGAATTGCTAGAATAAGAGGTCAATCTACTGGATTGATCGAATCATGAATTTAGAACAGAACCTGGAAAAGTATCTGCAGCGCCGGAAAACGCAGATCGTACAGTCTCTCCGATCGCTGGCCAAGGCAAAATGCCTGGTTACGGGCCGCTTCAATACCGGGAAGGATTCTTTTCTGAGCGTCGTGATCGATGTGATTCCGGATAAAAATGTCGTGATCTTCGATTACGGTCAAGACGAAGCCGTGAACCGCAAGCTGTTGAGTACCTCCCACGTGGATTTCATGACTCGATATAAGGGCATCAAAGTCAGCTTTTCATCGAAACGGATCAAAAAAACCGAGTATCAGGGCCAGGCGGTTTTTGTTGTACCGATCCCGGAATCGCTTTACTGGATGGAACACCGCGAATATTATCGGGTTAAAGTACCGGTCATGAATTCCGCTGTTTGCAGGATTCCGGTGGCCGGTGAGAATTCCGGCGAAGCCCTCGGGAACTTGGATCTGCGCGTGGCGAATATCGGGGCGAGGGGTATCGCGCTGGATTTCCCGGGCGAGCATGCTTTTCCGGGTGAAGTCGGAACACGGCTCTGCAATTGTATTCTGGTCCTGCCCGGCCACAGCGAAAAAGTCGATCTGGAAATCCGGCACCGGACTCCCGTCCAGGCCAATGAAGACGGCGGAGAGTCCTGGATCGGTTGCGCTCTTGTCAAACCCTCTGAAACTTTACAATCCCGGATTTTGCAGTTCATGCAGTCGGTGGAGCGGCAACAGAAGGAATTAGAGCGCTGATTCGGTCGCCTGTTGCGGGCGGTTGAGGCTTTCCGGCTGCCTGGTGATTCGGTCTTTGCAACGCGGAGCCAATGCCGGAGCCATGTGGAAATCGTTTAAAAACCTCCTGCTCAATCCCTCGGTAAACGAAACCGAGCTGAGTCTGCGTCTCGATCAAATTCGAAAGGACCTGCCGGCACCGGTATTCTGGTTGCTCGGCAAGACGCAATCCGGAAAAACAGCCATCATTCGAGCATTGACGGGGCATGAGCAGGCTCAAATCGGTAACGGCTTTCAGCCCTGTACCCGCCACTCCCGGATCTATCATTTCCCGGATCAAGAAGATTGTCTGATGCGTTTTCTGGATACCCGCGGGATCGGCGAAGTCGACTATGACGCGAGTGAGGACATCGAGGTTTTTTCGCGCCAGACCCACGTGTTGATCGTCGTGATGAAGGCCATGGATCATGCACAGAAATCGGTGATCGATGTTCTGCGAAAGATCCTTACCGAAAGACCTCACTGGCCGGTCATTGTGACCCAGACCTGCCTGCACGAGGGCTATGCGGGACCCGCCGAGCAGCCTATCGAGCCCTATCCATTTCTGAATCCGAAACAAAGTGATCGGATTCCCGAGAAACTCGCCCGTTCCTTGCGCCAACAGCAGATCATGGTCGAGAATGCCGGAGTCCACGCGATTTTTGTTCCGCTGGACTTCACCCTGCCCGAAGACGGTTATGAACCGGTATTTTACGGTTTGGACGCTTTTTGGAACGCCTTGGAACAATCTCTGCCGCAGGGAGTCCTGGTTCTGCTTCGCGATGCGCGGGAAGCACGGGAACAGCTCCGGGATTTGTACCGCTCGACGGTCCATCCGCATATCCTCGCGTACTCGGTCGTCGCGGGCATGGCGGGCGCGGTTCCGTTGCCCCTGGTCGATATCCCGCTGGTGGCCGCGATCCAGCTCAAGCTGTTTCAAACCATCGCCTCCGTGTACCAGCAGTCCTTGACCCGGCAGCGGCTTCAGGATATCGGCAGCGCGATCGGCATCGGCTTTCTCACCAATCTCGGTAAACGCCAGCTGCTGAAAATCATTCCGGCCTACGGGGTCGCGGCGGCTTCCATTATGACCGCGGCATCCACCTATGCGCTCGGAAAGACCCTGGATCTCTATTTCAGCCATGCGATGCACGGAGTGGTCAAGGAACGCGCGATTTACCAGGAAATCTATCGGGAAGATCTGGAAAAAGGCAAAGAATTGCTGAAGTCCTATCGGAATGCGCGAAAAACCTAAGCAAATTTCCGGTATGGAAAACGTATTCCAGCGCTTCGTTGTCCTGATCATTGTAATTCTCAGCGCATTACCCTGGGTCTTGCTGGCTCTGGCCGGTTTCAGGTGGTTGTGGCAGGAGCAATGGATCGCGGTCTGGTTCGCGATCATGATTGCGGCCTCACTGATCGGCTGGTTGGCGGCCCGGCGTTTCCGTGCCAGAGCCATGCGACCGCCGGTTCCGGAACCCCTGCAGGCCGAACCCGCACAAAATTGGTCTCGGACTCAAAGGGAAGCCTGGGACAGCGTCGAATCGATTTGCGAGCGGATCGAGCGCGAAAAACCGGCGCTCGATGACTGGCCTGCATACCTGGCTCTGTTCCGGGAGACGGTTGAAACGGTTGCCGCGCAATTTCATCCGGATCGGGAGCATCCCTTTCTCGAAATGCGGGTTCCGGATTTGTTGCGTATCGTGGAATTGCTTTCGCGCGATTTACGGGTGCTGACCACCGAAAATATTCCGGGCAGTCAACTCGTTACCGTCAACGATGTGATGAAAGGTCACAGGATGGTTAAGCGCTTGAAGAAAATCTACAACTGGTATCGCGTGGCGATCTTCGCGGTGGCGCCGGTCAACGCAATCGTGAACGAGATCCGGAACCGGATCACGGGCGATACCGCTTCCCTGGTCTATCAAGAGATGAAACGCTATCTGACCTGTGCCTGCGTCAGGAAAGCGGGATTTTACGCGATTCGCTTGTATAGCGGGGAGCTTGATTTCGATTCGGAAGAGATCGAGTCCTATCTCAGCGCGGTATCCGAAAAAGACCGACTCCTGACCCAAAGAAGGAATGATGAAATGGTCCGGGAGCCCCTGCGGATCGTGGTGGTCGGACAAACCAACAGCGGCAAATCGAGCCTCATCAATCACCTGTTCGGCGATCTCAAGACTGCGGTGGACGTGGTCCCGACGACCAGCGGGGTGCAGCCCTTTATTCTTGAAAGGGAGGGACTTCCCGAAGCGATCATCATCGATACCGGTGGATATGACGACAGCACCGGCCAGGGTGGCGGCATCGGGGCCATCGAACAGGCTCTGGACAGAGCCGATCTGATCATTCTGGTTTGTATCGCGAGCCAAGCAGCGAGGTCTGCGGATAAAATCCTGCTGCAAACGATGCGCGAACGGTTCCGGAAAAGTAATCGGGAAACTCCGGAATGCATCCTTGCCTTGACTCACATCGATCGCCTCCGCCCGTTCCGCGAATGGTCTCCACCCTATCGTCTCGACCCACCCGAAGGCACGAAATCACGGATGATCATCGCGGCGATGGAGTCCGCGGCGAAGGATCTAGGACTCGCAATCGGCCAAGTTGTGCCGTTGAATCTTCAGGACGGATACAACGTCGAAGAAGCGCTGGTCCCAACCATTCTGAGACTGATGCCGGAAGCGCGGCGCCATCAATACCTGCGTTGTCTCAAGTCGTTCCATGATGAAAAATACTGGGAGCGGATCTGGCGGCAAAGTCGAGGGGCGGGTCGGCTGCTGGTTGCTTCCGGGAGCGATTGGCTGAGAAAAAAATGGAATCGGGATGGGGTATGAGAAGTGGCCGTGTTGGGTTGCGGACGCGATTGCCTTAAGGAAGGATTGCAGCAATTCTCATTTTGATCACAAACCCCGATAGGGGTCGGGAAGGACTATCGTCCTCCCCGCCCTCCGAACCGTGCAGGCGGTTTTCCCGCACACGGCTCTCCAGAAGATGGTTACCTCATCGGGAGTGCCTCTCAGCTTGCCAGGCTGGAAATAAGATGAACAACCCGGCGGCTGCGAAGAAAGTAATCGGCCAGCGTTTGTTGTCAGCGTGACAGCGCCCGAATCCGGGGCGCTTTTGCCGTTTGCGCAGCCAGGCCCGCAAGCGGCGGCGTAGAAATCCGGTCCAATCGCAAACGGTTGCTTTCAGCAACCCTTCCAGCCGTCGGAATGTAGATCGGTGGGTGTGTTTGAAATAGCCAAACCAGCCGCGTAGCGTCGGGTTGAGTTCCTCAACCATTTGGGGAAGACTGATCCCCCGTGTGCGCCGCGTTTTAACCCGAAGTTTGTCCTTGAAGCGTTTCAGGCTTTTCTTGCGTACCTGCCGCGGTTCCCGGCTTCGAATCGGTAGCCGAGAAAGTCGAAACCCTGCCCGGCTTGCCGGCTGTCTCCCATGCAGGTCTT
>JBOICY010000319.1:0-2128 GCA_050740335.1 Methylococcales bacterium
GTGGAAAACCGGCCATTCGCTGATAAAAAAGAAAATGCAGGAAACCGGCGCGTTGCTGGCAGGTGAAATGAGCGGGCATATTTTTTTCAAGGAGCGCTGGTACGGCTGTGATGATGGTCTATATGCCGGCGCCCGGCTTTTGGAATATTTGAGCCGCCAGCCCGATATCAATGCGGCGCTCAACAGCCTCCCCGATTCGGTGAACACACCTGAATTGCACCTGCAATTGAATGAGGGGGAAAACTACGCGCTGATTGAAAAACTTCAAAAAACCGCGCGCTTTCCGAATGCCAAGGAAATCATCACGATTGACGGCCTGCGAGTGGAATACGCCGACGGCTTTGGCCTCGCCCGCTCCTCCAACACTACTCCCGTGATTGTGCTGCGCTTCGAAGCGGATAACCAAGCTGCACTAAAACGCATACAGGATGATTTCAGGCAAGTGATTCTCGCCGCCAAGCCCGACGCGGTATTGCCGTTTTAACCCAAATCTGCGTCCAACAGACTTACCACTACTTAATACGGCACGCGAATCGGGTATCGCGTATAAAACCAAGTTATATTAACGCCTTGATGTGCTTGGGGGATGACAGCAGAAGGATTAAAATGCTCCAATCAAACGCGGCTTTTCGGCCGTCGACATCACGTTAGACCCTGAGAAATCTCTCCCCGACAATCCGAATGAAATTCGAATGGGATCCGAGGAAGGCGCAGCAGAATCTTCTCAATCACGGGATCTCGTTCGAGGAGGCGACGACGATTTTCGGCGATCCGCTGACCGGTACCATTCCCGATCCCGATCACAGTGAAGGGGAGGCCCGGTTCCTTACGATCGGGTTGACCGCGAACGGACACCTGATCGTTGTGTCACACACCGAGAAAGACGATACTATTCGCATTATTAACGCCAGAGAGGCGACTGCCCATGAGCGGAAGCAATATGAATCCTAAGCGCCAACGGCTCGAAGCAAACCAGATACGGCCGGAGTACGATTTCTCCGGCGCTGTTCGCGGTAAGTACTATCGGCGATATCTGGAGAGTACCAATGTGGTCGTTCTTGACCCGGACGTTGCCAAACGGTTCAAGAATTCCACCGCGGTGAACGAAGCGCTTCGTTCACTGGCACCCGATGATAAGCCAACTCCGGGTCTAACCAAGCGTTCCACGCGAACGCGCCGACAAGCGTCGCGCCGGTGAACGCCGGACGTTAGTCGGGTCAGGCCCAAGGTGGATCTTATGCTTGTATCCAGACTGCTTCGGGCCATCGCAGTGGTTTCGCTTGCCATAAGCGGCTGTGGCACGATCGTTGAATCCAAGGTGACCGTTTTTCACGAGATGACGCCGAATACTGGAGGTGTGACGTACGGCTTTGTTCGGTCAAAGCAACAGGATGGAAGTCTTGAGCATAGGACGTACGAAGACATAGTCAGGCAGCATTTGTCGAAGAAAGGTTTTCGAGAAATTCCTGTCGCCCAAGCAGACCTTGCGGTATTTTGTCGTACGAGATCGATAATGGCCGAGAGGTTATTAGCTCCTACCCAATCTTTGGGCAGACTGGCGTAGCCTCAAGCTACACCTACGGCAACGTTTACCGCTCGTACGGAGGCGCGGCCTCGTATTCGGGAACTACGACCTACACGCCTACCTATGGGATCGTGGGAACCGGCACAGCTTCTGGAACCGTTTATACTCGAAAAGTGCAACTTGACATGCTAAGTCGACCTCTTCTCGATCAAGACAAAGTGTCAAAGGTTTACGAAGGACGAGTCGTCAGCTCAGGATCGAGCAGCCAACTAAATGATGTTATGCCGTATTTGATCGAATCTTTGTTTCAGGACTTCCCTGGAAACAGTGGCACGACAAAAACGATCACCCTCCCATTCCACGAGCGATAGCAACCCGTCTAACTTGGCGCACCAAGTGACGCCGCAAGCGGCGCGCCTTAGCTCCACGTTAGCTTGCAACTAACCACAGCCCACTCACAACTTTTGAGCTACCCAATTCTTTACACTTGCCAGTGCTTGGGGGATGACAGCAGTAGGATTAAAATGCTCCAATCAAACGCGGCTTTTCAGCCGTCGACATCACGTTAGGTGTGGCAAGTCCGCCACTCGTACGGGTTCATGG
>JBOICY010000320.1:0-3388 GCA_050740335.1 Methylococcales bacterium
CCGTTATTGAGCCCAACCGATTATCCATTAGCGCCAACAGTTCCATTAGACAGCAGAATATTATTAATACCGGAATCATATCGACAGGAAACCTGAATAGCCTTACTAACCGAGCCAGCGTTTATACGTTTAGCGTGAACCCGATCTGGACGCCTCAATTTGGCGGATATGCAAACGGAGTAGTTCAACTCGGCTACGATTTTGTCGGGACTTCCAGCATCCAGGCTTCCGATTCCAGTATCTTCCGGGGCTCTTTAGGCTTGACCAGCGGAACCCGGTTTAATCGGATCGGCTGGCGTCTTGGCTATAATGACAGCTATTCCAATCGAGGAGCCGTGGGTAATGTACGGCTCCGGGATTATTTAGGTGAAATTCGGTACAATTTCAATCGGAAATATTCAGCTTTTGTGCAGGCTGGCTATTTCGATAACAGTCTGCCCAACGTGGTTACTTCAAATAATCAAAACGGGAGCTTTTATACATTCGGAGCTTCCTGGACTCCGAACCGTCGCTTTGGATTGCAGGCCGCCTACGGTCGAAACCTTTATTCCATAAATTGGACATGGCAGCCTACAACAAGGACCAATATTAATTTGGGATTTCGACATTCGAATGTTGGCACGAATACAGGTAGTGTATGGAACGCGAATATCGTTCATCAATCCGCGCGGATTTCGTGGAACGCCAGCTATTCAGAGAACACCACGACATTTCAGAACATACTGTTAAATCAAAGTATACTCAATCCATTGAATACGACGGGCCAGTCGACATTTAACCCGGTCAATCAACCTGTATTCAGTCCAGTGCTCACACAGCCCTTTGCAAGTAATCTTGGACTGCCAACTTTTACCAATAATATCATCATTCAACGGCTTGGCCAGATATCGGTATCCGGCGGCAGCGCAAAAAGTTCACTGGGGCTCACTTTATTCAATTCAAGACGCGAGGATCAGTCCACTCTGGCGGATGATAACTCAATCGGGGCCTCGGCTTTCTGGAACTGGCGTTTTCAGCCGCGGACCAGTTCCCGGGTGCTGGTTTCGTGGAACAGGAATACCACGAATATTCCATCGGCGCTGGTTCAGAACAACCAGGCGAGTTTCTATGTCTTATCCCTGGGCCTGACCCGAAATATCGCGGACTATTTCAATATCGCCAGGGGAATCTTCGGCGCGATCGACTATCGTTATGCGAAGCAGGATTCCTCCAATTCTCAATTTTCTTATACCGAAAATTCGGTTGCCGCGACCTTAACAATCAATTTTTAGTGGTTATTCAATGTACGAAACGTTTTACAAGCTGAGAAAAAAACCTTTTCAGCTCAATCCGGACCCGGAATTTTTCTTTAACAGCCCGGTTCACAAGCGGGCCCTGGCATATCTGCGCTATGGCCTGGCTCAGGGAGAGGGCTTCATTGTGGTAACCGGACAACCGGGAACCGGCAAGACCATGTTGGTCAAGGCATTGTTTCAGGAAATCCGCCATGAAAACGTAGTCGCGGGGCTCATGGTTACGACTCACGTCGGGGCCGACGATACGCTCAGGATCATTGCGGCGACCTATGGATTGAGTCACGACGGTACCAAGGCCGCGCTGTTGCAGGGGCTGGAAAATTTTTTCCGCACCAAGGCGCGGGAAGGGAAGCGTATTCTGTTAGTTGTGGACGAAGCCCAGAATTTGCCAAAGGAGTCCCTGGAAGAACTCAGAATGCTGTCAAATTTCGAAATGAACGGGCGTTCCCTGTTTCAGAGTTTTCTCCTGGGTCAGGACGAATTCAGGCAACTATTGCAAATAGAGACCATGGAGCAGGTTCGTCAACGGGTGACCGCAACCTATCACCTCAGGCCTTTTGAGGAGAACGAAACCAAGGACTACATCTACCATCGTCTGACCACGGCCGGATGGAAGAACGATCCGCAAATAACCGATGAAGCCTATGCCGAGATTCACCGGTTCGCCAGCGGTATTCCAAGGCGGATCAACAGCCTGTGTGATCGATTGCTGTTGTATGGATTTCTCGAGGAATTGCATGGCATCGATCGCGACGCGGTGAAAACGGTCATTGATGAAATCAAAGAAGACGCGCCTAATCAGGCCGGGGTCGATTTTGTGGACGGAAACCTTTCCTTGATCAACCCGGCCATTTTAACTCCTGTGGATGGAACGGGAAGTCTCGAGGAACGTATTCTTCGGCTCGAAAAACTGGTCGAGAACCTGCGACAAGTGGTTCAGAAAGAGCGGGTTCTTCTAAGAAAAGCGGTTTTGATTCATCTCGATTTGAATGATGCCTATGACCAGGATGTGGCCGAGGCGGATCTGGATGTGGATCGAAAATGAGTACGGCTTTACCAGCCGTTTTGTGCCTGGAGTGAAACTTAGCAATGCTATGACTGTGGATGTGGAAGACTATTTCCAGGTTTCCGCATTCGAAAAAAATATTTCCCGTGACGATTGGGACCGCTTGCCGTGCAGGGTCGAAGCCAACACTTCGCGAATTCTCGATCTGTTCGAGCAGCATCGGGTCCGGGCCACCTTTTTTACGCTCGGATGGGTGGCCGAGCGGTTTCCGGCTTTGATCAGAAACATTGTCGATCGCGGACATGAACTGGCCTGCCACGGCTACAGTCATGTCCGTGCAACCGAACAGACGCCCGAAGAATTCAAACAAGACGTGCTGCTTGCGAAGACGATTCTGGAAGACCTCGGCGGCCGGGAGGTCAAGGGTTACCGCGCGGCAAGCTACTCGATCGGTAAAAAAAACCTCTGGGCATTGGATATATTGGAACAGGTTGGATTTCAATACAGTTCCAGCATCTATCCGGTCAGACACGATTTATACGGGATGCCGGATGCGCCGAGATTTTCATTCCGTCCAACGGAAAAAAGAAACATGATCGAAGTTCCGGTGACCACGGTCAAGCTTGGAAATCGCAATTTCCCGTGTGGCGGAGGAGGGTATTTCAGACTTTTTCCCTATCCTTTATCGAAATGGGCGATCCGGCGTGTGAATCGGATCGACGGGCAACCGGCCGTGTTTTATTTTCACCCCTGGGAAATCGATCCCGATCAGCCCAGGCAACGCAATATCAGCCTCAAGACTCGCTTTAGACACTATCTGAATCTGGGTCGAATGGAGCGGCGACTCGGATGGCTGTTGAACGATTTCAAATGGACAACGATGCAACAGGTTTTTCTTGATCCTGAAAATCAGTAAATGGAATCCGAATTGACCCCGGCGCACCGAATCAGATCGCTCGGCGACGATCCTTTCGAAAAGCAACGTTGGGACGCCTTCGTGGAAGGCTGTCCGGAAGCTACTTTTTTCCACAAAGCGGGTTGGAAAGACGTGATCGGCCGCTCCTTCGGTCACTCGACTTATTACCTC
>JBOICY010000321.1:0-2284 GCA_050740335.1 Methylococcales bacterium
AAGTAACGACGAGGTGCCTTGCTGTGTGTGTCATGACTGTTCTCCATGCTTCAGGCCGCGACACTCGCGACCTGGCGTTGGGAATCGAAGACGAAATGAGAATGAATTGTAATACGCGTTTTTGACAGAATGCAAATCTATTTGTTGCTAACAGCATTTTATGAAGAGGAGGGTCTTGGCGGAAAAAACTGCCATGGGTGCACGATCTTCGGCGATTTCAATGATACGGATCTGACTCGTTGGGTTAGAATATGTCGATTCAATCTCTGGAAAATTCAATGATGACTGGCCGAAAACCCGCCGAAAAACTTTTTTCATACCGGAAATATTGGGCTGAATGCTTCGGCGCGGCTCCGCAATTGCCGATGTCCCGGGCGGAAATGGACCGCCTCGGCTGGGATCGTTGCGATGTGATTCTGGTGACCGGAGATGCCTATGTCGACCATCCCAGTTTCGGCATGGCGCTGATCGGCAGGTTGCTCGAAGCACAGGGCTTCCGGGTTGGGATCATCGCGCAACCGGATTGGTCGAATGCCGGCGATTTCAAAGGGCTGGGCCGGCCTGGTCTGTTTTTCGGCGTGACCGGCGGCAATATGGATTCCATGGTCAACCGCTATACCGCGGATCGGAAGATCCGTTCGGATGATGCCTATACCCCGGAGGGTGAAGGCGGCAGACGGCCGGACCGCTGTGTGCTGGTCTATTCGCAGCGGTGCAAAGAAGCCTTTCGGGATGTGCCGATCGTGATTGGAGGGATCGAAGCGAGTCTGCGTAGGATTGCGCATTACGATTACTGGTCCGATCAAGTCAGGCGCTCGGTGCTCTTGGATGCGCGCGCAGACCTTCTGGTTTACGGGAACGGCGAACGCCAGGTTGTCGAAATCGCGCACCGTCTCGCAGCCGGCGAATCGGTCAGGAACATCCAGGATATTCGCGGAACGGCTTTCGTCCGGGACGCAGTTCCGGATGACTGGATCGAGTGGGATTCCACAGACCTGGAGACTCCCGGAGCCGTGACTGCGCATCCAGATCCCTATGCCGCGGGATCGGAAAGCTGTGCGGCGCCGGCGGGCAATGTGATCCTGTTCCGGCGTCAATTGCGCGCCAAGGATCGTGGCAGAACCGTGATTCGATTGCCTGCCTATGATGACGTCAAGCATGACCCGGTCCTGTATGCCCATGCGTCCCGAATACTCCACGCGGAAACCAATCCGGGCAACGCGATGGCCCTGGTGCAACGGCACGGCGACAAGGAAGTCTGGCTGAATCCTCCACCGATTCCGCTAAACACCGATGAAATGGACGCGGTTTACGAATTGCCCTACAGCCGCCTGCCGCATAATGCCTATCAGGGACAGCGTATCCCGGCCTTCGAAATGATTCAGTATTCCGTTACGATCATGCGCGGTTGTTTCGGAGGGTGCACTTTTTGTTCGATCACCGAGCACGAAGGCCGGATTATCCAGAATCGATCCGAGGATTCGGTGATTCGGGAAATCGAAACGATCCGCGATCGCGCGCCGAATTTCACGGGCGTGATCTCCGATATCGGGGGACCGACCGCGAATATGTACCGGCTGGCCTGCAAGGATCCCGCGATCGAAGCTTCCTGTCGCAGGCCTTCCTGCGTTTATCCCGGAATCTGTACAAACCTGAATACCGATCACAGTCATCTGATCCGGCTCTACCGCCGGGCCAGGAATCTGCCCGGTGTCAAAAAAGTACTGGTCGCCTCCGGACTGCGTTACGATCTTGCCGTGGAATCTCCGGAATATGTCAAGGAGCTGGTGACCCACCACGTCGGCGGTTATCTGAAAATAGCCCCGGAGCATACCGAGGAGGGTCCCCTGTCGAAAATGATGAAACCGGGGCTCGGAGCTTATGACCGTTTCAAAAAAATGTTCGATCGCTATTCGAAGGAAGCCGGTAAGGAACAGTATCTAATTCCCTATTTCATCGCGGCCCATCCCGGCACCACGACCGAGGATATGCTGAGTCTGGCCTTGTGGCTCAAACGAAACGGTTTCCGCGCCGATCAGGTGCAGGCTTTTCTCCCCTCACCGATGTCGACGGCGACCGCGATGTATCATTCGAAAAAGAATCCGCTTCGCAGGATCACCCGCGACAGCCCGTCCGTATCGATTCCCAAAGGGATGAAAATCAGGCGCTTGCATAAAGCCTTTTTACGTTATCATGATGCGAATAACTGGCCGATGCTGCGCAGGGCCTTGCAACAGATGGGCCGCGCGGACCTGATCGGGAACGGTAAAAAACATCTGGTTCC
>JBOICY010000322.1:0-7329 GCA_050740335.1 Methylococcales bacterium
GTACTTGCCCGCCTCGCGTTCCGCTTCGGGATCCTGATAATTGAATTTACGAAAATGTTGCTTTTTTGCAGAGCCCATGACTATTCAGATTTTTTCAATTGACCAGATTGCAAGAGTGCGTTGGAATCTGGTCGTGCTTGATCCCGGACATTGACAACGAGGCGTCGGATCGGTAAAGTTGCGCTCCTTCGTTCGGAACGGTGCGCTCGGCGGGGCGCCTTGTTTCAGAAAATGCCGAGGTGGCGGAATTGGTAGACGCGCATGGTTCAGGTCCATGTGGGGGAAACCCTGTGGAGGTTCAAGTCCTCTCTTCGGCACCATCCTATTGTTCCCCGCGGCCGGTCGTTTCCGGCGCGGAAAGCCCGGTTGGGTACCGATTCACGATTGGAATCCAACCGAGTCCTCAAATCTTATTTGCCGCTTCATGGTCGCCGGCTGTCGGGCGGTCGAATGAACCGGACAAATCCGCGAAACAGCACCCCATCAGCGCTTACAACACTCGAAGGGGTTATTCAGGATCACCGTTTCATTCCGGTCCGGTCCCGTTGATATGATCTCCACCGGAATCCCGGCCAGATCTACGATCCTGGACAGAAAGGCCCTCGCATTTTCAGGCAGTTCCGGATACGAGGTCATTCCGCGGGTTGCGTCGCTCCAACCCGGCATTTCTTCGATCACAGGATCACAGGCCGAATATTGTTCAGCGCCGATCGGCGGTTCGTCAAGCTTTCGGCCTTGACTCGTATAGCCGGTACAGATCCCGACTTTTTCCATTCCGTCCAGCACATCGAGCTTGGTGATGCACAATCCGGACAAGCTGTTCAGTTTCACCGATTTTTTTAGCGCGACCATGTCAAGCCATCCGCAACGGCGCGGCCTCCCGGTTGTAGCACCGAATTCCACGCCCTTGCTCGCGAGGTGTTTGCCGCGCTCGTCAAACAACTCGGAAGGAAAGGGACCGTTTCCGACCCGGGTCGAATAAGCCTTGGTGATTCCGAGAACATAATCGAGGTCCAGGGGACCGATCCCGGAACCGATCGCGGCTCCCGCGGAGACCGTGTTCGATGAGGTCACGTAGGGATAGGTTCCGTGGTCGATATCGAGCATGGCTCCCTGCGCTCCTTCGAACAGGATATTTTTTCCGGCTGCGCGCAGTTCGTAGAGTCTCTCCGCGACATCGGACAGCATGGGCCGGATCCGAAGTCCGAATTCCCAGGTTTCTTCGAAGACCTCCTGATAATCGCATTCGCTTTCATCGAAATAGTGCTTCAGCACGAAATTATGAAAGTCGAGCAAGCCACGGAGTTTCTCGGCGAAGCGATCTCGATCCAGCAAATCTCCTGCGCGGATGCCGCGTCTCGCGACCTTGTCTTCATAGGCGGGCCCGATACCCCGGCCCGTGGTGCCGATCGCCCTGGCGCCCTGAACCCGTTCGCGCGCCTGATCGAGCGCGATATGGACGGGCAGGATCAATGGGCAGGCTTCGCTGATCAGGAGCCGCTCGCATACCGGGACTCCGATCGATTCGAGCAGATCGATTTCCCGGAATAGATCCGGAAGCGACAGCACCACGCCGTTCGCGATGAAACAATCGACGCCAGACCTGAGAACCCCGGAAGGAACCAGATGCAGGATGGTTTTTGTACCATCGATCACCAGGGTATGTCCGGCGTTATGACCGCCCTGAAAGCGTACGACGGCATCGGCTTGTTCGGTCAACAGGTCGACCAGTTTACCTTTGCCTTCGTCACCCCATTGCGTGCCGATGACGACCACGGTCTTACCCATCAATCTTGGTACTCCCGATGTTGAGGTATCCGGATCAGGATTGAACCGGCCGGCCTGAGACCGTACAACGAAGCCAGATAACCCCGCTGTTTCCGATTCATGCTCGCCCGCATTAATTTACTGTAATTGTTCGAACTGTTCATTATACAAAATCCGGTAAATTAACGGCCGCGGCCGGAAATTCTGGCCAAGGCACGCACATGGTGTCAGGTTGGTACGGATTGATTCGGTATTCAATCGCCTGTATGCGAATCAATTCGCACCGACAGCGCCACGACCTCCCATTCATCGTTGCGCTTCGCCAGGCGATAGCCACAATGCATCTGTTCGGCGCCTCCCGCCTGGCCGGGCAGTTCCTGGATTACGACCCGGCCGGAAACTCTGAGATCACGGATCTTTTCATCGAGACCCGGATCCTGATCCGCGGGTGCGAAAACCCTGGCCGGCCGGTGACTCGCAATATTCCGAGTCAAACTCGCGAGGACCTTGACATCGGCACTGAACCCGGTCGCGGGCCTCGCGCGTCCGAACACTCTACCGATTTCGTCATAGCGACCCCCGCGGGCTATTTCCCGGCCAAAACCGGGAACGAAAGCCGCGAAAACGACACCGGTCTGATAATGATAGCCTCTCAATTCAGCCAGATCGAAATGGATCGATAACAAAGGAAATCGGTTGCTCAAACGTTGACTGAGTTCCTCCAGGTAGTCCAATGCCTCAAAAACTTCCCGCCGGGAGCGGGACAACACCTTTCTGGCTCGCTCCAGAACCCCTTGTGTCCCGTTCAGTCGCGGCAGTTCCGCAAGCATCGAGCGTACAGGTTCCTCCAATTGATAAGCCGCCAGCAAATCATTCAGCTCCGGTATCGCCTTTCGTTGCATACGGTCGAAGGTCGCGGCTTCCCGGGTACCGTCGAGACCGGCCTGGTTCGCCAACCCCCGGAAAATGGCCACGTGCCCAAGGTCCAGATGCACATCTTGAATACCAGCCACCGCCAGGGTCTCCAGCATCAGTTGCACGATTTCCAGGTCGCTGTCGATTCCGGCATGGCCGTACAGTTCGGCGCCGACCTGGAGCGGGCTTCGGGATTTTTCGAGCGGGTCATTCAACGCGTGCAGCACCGTGCCCAGATAGCACAGACGGGTCGGCTCATCGCGATGCAGATTATAGGCGTCGATGCGCGCCACTTGAGGCGTCATGTCGGCGCGCACACCGAGTGTCCGTCCGCTCAACTGATCGGTCAGTTTGAAGGTCTGCAAATCCAGGTCGTGGCCGGTACCGATTAACAGGGAATCCAGAAATTCGATAAAGGGTGGGATCACGAGTTCATATCCCCACAGCGAGAATAAATCCAGCAGCTCGCGGCGAAGGGTTTCCAAGCGCTGGGCTTCGTCCGGCAGGACTTCCTGGATGCCTTCCGGCAGTAACCAGCGATCGGTTTGCATCCGATTCATCGTGTGAGTATTTTAAAGGAAGGGCCGCCGCCAGGCATCGCGAAGCAGGTCCCCGCTTGAATCCAAATTATGAAGTAAACAATGAAACATATGCGAACGATAAAAACCCACAACAACTAAGACCAAGCTGTTGTGGATTCCACGTGAAGGATTTTACAGAATGATCCGTCTAAATATTATTGTTCCTTCCTGAAGTATTTAAAAAAGTCCGAACTCGGTTCGAGAACCATCCTGTCGCCACCCTTGTTAAATACCGTCTTGTAGGCATTCAAGCTTCTGTAAAATGTGAAGAAATCCGTATTTTTTCCATAGGCTTGCGCGTAAATATCGGTTGCGAGGGCATCCCCCTCGCCGCGTTTGATTTCAGCCTCCCTGAAGGCCTCGGCGAGAATGATTTCGCGCTGCTTGTCGGCGTCGGCCCGGATTCGTTCGGCTTCCTCCGCCCCCTGCGCCCTGAATTCTTTTGCGATCCTGTCACGTTCCGCGACCATGCGCAGATAGACCGAAGTACTGACATCCGATGGCAGATCGATCCGCTTGATTTGTACGTCAATAATTTTAATACCCCACTTCTCGGCCGCGACGCGTGTCCCTTTCACCAGAATGTCCCGGAGGTTGGAACGGTCCGCCGAGACCACCTGATTGATGGTCCGTTTACTGAACTCGCTGCGCATCGTGTCCTTCATGATCTGATCGATGCGCAAATTGGCTGTATTCGGGTCGCCCCCCATCGTCGTATAAAATAAAGAAACGTCATTGATCCGCCATTTCACGAAGGAATCCACGACCACATTTTTCTTTTCCGAGGTCAGAAACCGTTCGGGCTTCGCATCCAGATTCAGAATCCGCGCATCGAAAAATTTAACGTTGTTCCAGATCGGGATCTTGAAATGCAAGCCCGGTTCGTAATCGGATTTAACGATCTTACCAAACTCAAACAATAGCGCCTTTTCGGTCTGGTGCACCATGAACACGGTGGACAGGAATCCAACAATCAACAGCGCAAGAATGATCGGAAGTCTATATTGAGTCATTGGCGGCCCCTCCCGTCACGACCACGGTTTGAAGCCCGGGTGTTTTTTGAATCGGAATCGCCGGTTTCGGAAGACACATACTTGGGCGAACTTGCAGCTTCATCCGAAGTAACCTGCCCCGCCCGTGAGCCCAGCCTATCGAGAGGTAGATACATCAGGTTATTACCCTTTTCAACATCCAGCAGAACCGTTTCAACTTTCTCGAGTACTTTCTCGATCGATTCAATGTACAAACGCTTGCGGGTCACCTCGGGAGCACGGCTGTATTCGACCAGGAGGGCCTCGAAACGGGATGCCTCACCCTTGGCCTCCGCTACGACTTTCGCCTTATAACCTTCCGCGTCCTGGGTGCGGCGCGCCGCGGCACCACGCGCTTTCGGCAGAATATCATTCATATAGGCCTCGGCTTCCCGGATATACCGCTGTTTGTCTTCGCGTGCCTTGATCGCGTCCTCGAAAGCGTGCTGTACCTCTTCCGGCGGCTGGGCGTCCTGAAGGTTCACGGCGGTCACTTGTACCCCGGCGCCGTATTCGTCCATGATTGATTGAATTTGATGCTGAACCTGCGCCACGATCTCGCTGCGTCCTTCGAGCAGCACAAAATCGATCTCGCTCTGCCCGACCACACCGCGCTCGGCGCTTTCGGTCACCTGTTGCAGCGTTTCCGAGGGTTCCAGCACGTTAAACAGAAAATCCTTTGCATCCTTGACCTGATATTGAACATTCAGACGGACATCGACAATATTTTCATCTTCGGTCAGAATCAATGCTTCGCGCGGAACCGAACCGAGCGCCTGTTGGTGTCCCCCGGAACGATAGCCAACTTCAATGGATCGTTGTTGTTCGACGTCGACCTTGGTTAACGATTCGATCGGCGAGGGGTAATGCCAGTGCAAACCAGGCATGGTGGTTTCGCTGTAAGCGCCGAAGCGGGTGATGACTCCGCGCCAACCCGCGTCTATTTTGTATATGCCTGTAAGACACCAAAGAACCAACAGTACCAATACGACCACAAGCAACGCGATCATCGGACTTCCGGATCGACCGTTTTTTTTGCCGCGCAAAAACCCGAACCCACCCATTTTTTCTTTCATCGAGCGGATCACCGCATCGAGATCAGGCGGGCTTTTTTTATCTTGGTCACGACCGCTCCAAGGGTCTTTATTACCGCCTCCCGGTTCGTTCCAGGCCATAAATACTTGCTCCAATTCGGGTTAAAATCGTAACTATCCGATGCGTGACGGATACGAAATATAGAATTATCCTAGAAAATGCCTCAATGTACAAAACTTGAGGCGGTCTTTTCGCCAAACCGGTGCCCAGCCGACAAGCCGGCCTCGAATCAAACAAGCCTTGATCTTCCCGCGGATTTCGATCGCGGCGAAAGCGACTGATGCCGGGACCAAAGGCGAACAGCGTTTCCTAGGCTATCACGGAAATTCGAATTTACAACATTCGCGCCTTCCGCGTAGAAAATGCGAGATAAGCTGAATTGTCCCCGGCTTCCCCTAATTCGTAATCGCATCCATCTCGAGACCTTTTAGTATTCCCAAATCCCTTTTCTTGATTTCGACGTCCAGTTCCCAACCTCCGGACTCGGTGACCTGTTCACGTAATATTCTCGCATGATTAAAGAGGTTGGCGCGAATCGCGGCTTGATGGGGCAACAATTTCAAGTGCCGGCAAACCCGCTCGCTCCTAAGCAGTCCTGCAATTGCGCCCCCTAATGCCCCAAGCCCCGCGCGGTTCAGCGCGGAAACCCGAACTCTTGCGGGAATCCCCTCGACGTCCCGCTCGATATCCGGATCCGGGTGGTCGAGCAAATCGACTTTATTGAATACCAGTAACTGAGGAATTGCTCCGGCACCGATTTCGTCCAGCACACGGTTTACCTGGTCGATGGTTTCTTCCTTGTTCTCGAGGCTCGCATCGATTACATGAAGCAATAAGCGGGCATTCCCGACTTCCTGCAGGGTCGAACGAAAAGCCGCGACCAGTTCGTGCGGCAAGTGGCGGATAAAGCCGACCGTATCGGCCAGAATCACACTCGAATCATCGGGCAGCGTGATGCGTCTAAGCGTCGGGTCCAGGGTCGCGAACAACTGGTCCGCGGCGTAGGTATCCGCTCCACTCAATGCGTTGAACAGCGTGGACTTCCCGGCGTTGGTATAACCCACCAGGGCTACAGTCGGAATTTCCGCTTTCTTTCGCGAAGTACGGCCCCGATCTCGCTGCCGGTCGACTTTTTCCAGTCGCCTCTTGATCTGGCGAATCCGGATACCGATCAGACGCCGGTCGGTTTCCAACTGGGTTTCCCCGGGACCTCGCAGACCGATCCCGCCCTTTTGGCGCTCCAAATGGGTCCATCCCCGTACCAGCCGCGTCGCAAGGTGCTGCAACTGGGCAAGCTCGACCTGAAGTTTACCTTCGAATGATTGCGCCCGCTGGGCAAAGATATCCAAAATCAATCCGTTGCGATCGACGACGCGCACCCCGAGGGCGTGCTCCAGGTTCCGTTCCTGTCCCGGACTCAGGGAATGATTCACCAAAACCAGATCGATATCCTGCGGGTGAATCAGACACCGAATCTCTTCCAGTTTGCCTTTCCCGACAAAATATCTCGGATCCGGAGTCTTTCGAGTTCCGCTGACCGTTGCAACCGGTACAACGCCGGCCGAACGCGCCAATTCATGAAGTTCGTCGAGATCCTCACCACCCTGGTGAACGTGCAGGTGCACGAGTATAGCCCGTTCTCCGCTGCCGGGACGCTCAAACAACACACACCTCGCCGCACGGAGAACGATTCAGGATACCACAGCCACTTGTCAATTGATCTATAACGGGGATACTATTCGTCGGTGTCATCACCATCCTCTTCAGAGCGTTGGATCCTGACCTGCCGCGCCGGTACGATTGTTGAAATCGCATGTTTATAGACCATCTGGCTGATCGAATTTTTCAACATCACAACGTACTGGTCGAAGGAGTCGATTTTACCTTGGAGCTTGATCCCGTTTATCAGATAAATTGATACTGGAATGTGCTCTTTGCGC
>JBOICY010000323.1:0-1949 GCA_050740335.1 Methylococcales bacterium
TATTACCCAAATTCTGACAAAACCAACGTTTTTAAAGGAAAATAGCTCGGATTTTTCAAAAATCGGCCTTTCAGGCCAATTGACATAGACCGGGCCTTATTTTTCTGGTGGGTTTTGCAAGAAGCTCGATAGCAACCTGCATTCCTGCACGATCATTGTTACCGAGGCCAACGCATTCATGACACGGATTCATGATCGGATGCCGGTCATTCTCGGTCCGGACGATTACGTCCAGTGGCTGGATTCGGCCAATGGAGACAAGGGTTCTTTACTCGCACCCTGTCCTGACGACTGGCTGGATGCCTACCCGGTCAGCACTTATGTCAACAGCCCGCGAAATAACGATTCGAAGTGTATTGAGCGGATTGGGATCACTTAGAAATTCCCGCGAACAGAATGTTACCAAGTTGCTCCAGGTTCGATAACAGGTCAGGGTCGGAGCGAAACACCCGTGCTACCCGAACAACCGGCCACACGCTTCCCAGTGTCTCCTCCCGCCCGGCAAGCAGTCCCGCAACAAGGCGATGGTCATTGAGGCTCCCTTCCGCGATTTGAGGCTTGGAATTTGTCTAACCGCAATACAGACTCCTATTTTTTGAAAAGCGCCTCGGCGCGCTGGTTGATCTCCCCCGGCGTGAGGTCTTCCTTGCGCGTAGCAAGAAACCAAACATGTCCGAAGGGATCTTCCAGCGTACCCGTGCGGTCCCCGTAAAATTGATCTTGCACGGGCTTGACGGCCTTCGCGCCCGCGTCGACGGCTTGGACGAACAGCGCATCCACGTCCTCGACGTACACATGCAGGCCAACCGACGAGCCGCCCAGCGATCGGGGACTCCTGAATGCGCCTTCTTCACAAGGGTCGGCCAACATGATGGGGGAATCGCCGATTTTGATTTCGGCGTGCCCGATCTCCCCGCTTGGCGCGACCAGACGGAATAATTCAGTCGCGTTGAACGCCCGCTTGTAAAATTCGATCGCTTCAGCCGCGCCTTGAATGCTCAGATACGGCGTTACGCCGTGGTAGCCATCGGGTATGGGTTTAACAGTCATGGTCTTTCTCCTTTCCGGATCGTGTGTCGGGCATTTTTCAATTCTTGGTGCATAGGTACGTTCCGATAACCCCGTCCTCTATATGCTTGCTCTTGATGGTGAAACCGGATCGGGACAGAAGGCCATCGATTACCCAGTCGTAGGTAGAATACTCGTCGCGAAAGTGTCCTTCAGCATCCGCGCGCAGAAACTCTCCCCCCGCTGCCGCCGGTTTCTCAATCCATGCCGCAATGTTCTCAAGCGCATGGCACTCCTCCAATTAACATCGTGGATGTAAAGCTTGCCACCAGGCCTCAACAGGCTGTTGATCCGCTGCAACGCGATAGCCGTCCAGAAATCCGGCAGATGCCTCCCCGGACCGCTGATTTTGCGAATCGGTTCGCAGTTGAGGGGTCGCCTGAAAATTCCAACATTTCGCTCACGCCGCGCCGCATCTACTCGTTAAAAATTCCACTCACATCAAAGGGAAGTCTCAGCAATTGACAGCGGCGCCTTTTCATAATGTAACGTAACGTTAATACGTTATAATGCTATTCTATTATCATTTCCATTGTCCTTGAGAGAGAGTTTGATCATGGCCAGAGCAGGCATTACCGAACAGCAGGTCTTCGAGGCCGCCGAGGCCCTTCTGCAGGAAGGGCAAACAGCCACCGTTTCGGCGGTACGCGAGCGGCTTGGAACGGGCAGTTACTCCACGATCAACGCCTGCCTTGGGAAATGGCGGGAGGACAACAAAAATCGAAGTTCCGCCGACATCCCGGACATTCCGCCAAGTGTCGAGAACGCCCTGCGGCACGTTTGGGCTTTGGCTTGTCGGGAAGCACAGGAACGCATCAAGGTCGAGCGGGAAGGATTGGAAAGCGTCCGTCGTGAGATGGAGCGCGAGAAGAAGGTGATGG
>JBOICY010000324.1:0-8437 GCA_050740335.1 Methylococcales bacterium
CGTGTTGCTCACCGATGTCTATCAACTGACCATGCTTCAGGCTTACTACCTGGAAAACATGACCGGGACCGCGGTATTTGAAATGTTCGTGCGAAGATTACCGGAAAACCGAAACTTCTGCGTCGCGGCCGGATTGGAACAGTGTCTCGAATATCTGGAAAATTTCCGATTCACGGACGACGAATGCGATTGGCTGGCCGGTTGCGGTTTCTTCCAAGCGGAATTCGTCGACTATCTGTCCACCCTGCGCTTTACCGGCGACGTCCATGCCCTGGCGGAAGGCACCGTCTTGTTTCCGAACGAACCGATCATCCGGATCACAGCACCCCTGCCCGAGGCGCAGATCATCGAAACCCGCCTGATCAATCTGTTACAGTTTCAAAGCATGATTGCATCGAAATCGGTGCGCAACGTGTTGGCCGCTCCGGACAAACTGCTGGTCGATTTCGGTCTGCGTCGCGCCCATGGTTTCGAAGCGGGCCTGTTGGCGGCCAGGGCGAGCTATATAACCGGGTTCGCGGGGACTTCCAATGTACTGGCCGCAAAGGAATACGGGATTCCCATGGTTGGCACCATGGCGCATTCCTTTATCATGGCCCATGACGATGAAGGCCAAGCATTCGAGAGTTTCGCCCATAGCCAACCCGACAACGTCGTCTTGCTGATCGATACCTACGACACCGAGGCCGGCGCTCTAAAGGTCGCCGAATTGGCACCGAAACTCGAACGAGTCGGGATGAAAATCAAGGCAGTCCGGCTCGACAGCGGGGATTTAATCGGTCTTTCAAAACGGGTCCGCGAGATCTTTGACCGGGCCGGCTTGTCCGAAACCGAGATTTTCGCGAGCGGTGACCTCGATGAATTCGCGCTTCATCGGCTGCTTAAGGCCGGCTCACCGCTCGACGGATTCGGGGTCGGCACCAAATTGATCACGAGCGCCGATCAGCCTTATCTGAACTGCGCCTACAAATTACAGGAATACGCGGGAAAACCGCGCCGCAAATATTCACCCGGCAAAGAGACCTGGCCCGGTCGGAAACAGGTTTATCGCTTTTATGACGACACCGGAAAAATGGACCATGATCTGCTCACCCTGGAAAGCGATACGCAATCCGGTGAAGCTTTATTGCAACCGGTTATGAAAACAGGATGCCGTTGTGGTACATCCGATTCTCTGATCGCGATCCGGGATCGCATGAAAGGACAATTGACCGGACTGCCCGAAGCCCTCAAATCGATCACCCGAAGCGCGCCTTACCCCGTAAAAATCGGTGAAGCACTCAGCGCACTTGTCGAACAGATGACCCGCGAGCACCTTTGACTACGGAACAAGAACCACGACGGTGAACTGTAATCCAGAATAAGAAGCCAGAGAAACACGAATGGCCAATAACGACGTAAGCAACACCGACCTCTCCTACGCCGACACTCTCTGGAAATCGGCGGACCCGCTGCGCGGGCGAGTGAATGCGGCCGAGTACAAGCACGTCGTGCTCGGCCTGCTGTTTCTCAAATACATTTCCGATTCCTTCGAAACCCGCCGCGAGGAACTTCAGTTGGAGTTGGAAGCGGACGGAATCACGGGTGTGCAGGTCGAGTCGCCGCTCGAAAACCGGGACGAGTACACCGCCGAAGGGGTCTTTTGGGTGCCGCGGGAAGCTCGTTGGGCTAATCTTCAGAATCAGGCCACGCGGCCCGACATCGCCATGCTCAGCGACGACGCGATCCTCGCCGTCGAGCGCGACAACCCGAACCTCAAGGGCAAGCTTCCGCGCGACTACGCCCGCCATAGCATCGAGCCGGTCAAGCTCAAGGGGCTCATCGACCTGATTGCCGGTATCGGTTTCAAGGGTGGTCGCGCCAAGGCGCGCGAAACCCCCGGCCGCTACGTGGGCGCCGAGGAGCAAAAGCATGACGGCGAGCCGTTCGCGGAAAAATACCCGTGGCTACTGTCGGAACTAGTGACGTGTTTTGCGAAATGTGCGCGTTTGGAAATCGCGCTACGAAACCGTCTGAGACGCTTACCCCATCCATCATAAAACGAGCGGTCTTACCCCTAGTAGGCAGTCAACATGAATGGCATGGGTCCGTCATTTCGGCAGGGATTGCCGGAATCCAGTGCCCGAGGACGGAAACCGAGTCGATCACATCCTTGTGTTCTGGACCCCGGCAATCCCTGCCGGGGTGACGAGTCACTTCGATTTAACATGACTGATTACTAGCTATCGTTATTTAACAATGCCCGTTTTAGAATGGCAAGAAGACTAGCCGGCCCCGCCGGTTGGACAAGCGTCAGGAAAGGCCGCCAAATCCCATGATGTTATACCCGGCATCCACATAGGTGATTTCGCCGGTGATCCCGGATGCGAGATCGGAGCACAGAAACGCCGCGACATTACCGACTTGTTCGATCGTAACATTCTTGCGCAAGGGCGCCGCTTCGGCGGCTTTGCCGAGCATTTGGCGGAAATTGCTGATCCCCGCGGCGGCGAGGGTACGAATCGGTCCGGCCGAGATCGCGTTCACGCGGACGCCCTTCGGGCCGAGTGAACAGGCCATGTAGCGGACATTGGCTTCGAGGCTGGCTTTCGCGATCCCCATCACGTTATAGTTCGGGATGACCCGTTCGGCTCCCAGATAGCTCATCGTGAGAAGCGCCGCATTCCGGCCTTCCATCATGGACTGGCCAGCTTTGGCGAGCGCCGCGAAGCTGTAGGAACTGATATCGTGCGCGATCATGAAGTTCTCCCGCGTCACCGAATCGAGATATTCGCCTTCGAGTGCCTCCCGGGGGGCATAGGCAACCGAATGCACGATGCCGTCCAGGCCGTCCCATTCCTTGGACAGGCATTCAAAAACGTTGCGGATTCGTTCGTCGCTCGCGACATCGCATTCGACCGTGATGGATGATCCGCACTCGGTGGCCATTTTGACCACGCGGTCTTTGAGTTTGTCGTTCTGGTAGGTGAATGCGAGCTCTGCGCCTTCGCGATGCATGGCCTGCGCGATCCCCCAGGCGATCGAGCGATTGCTTGCCAAACCGACGATCAAGACTCGTTTGCCCTGCATGAAGCCCATCTGTTTCTCCCGACTATTGATGTTTGTTGTAACGATTAATGGCAGGAAAGTATCTATGACACCGGTTGTGTTGTCCAGAGCCCGCGGAAATATTCGGGTTGATTTCAGAGCCGAGGCGATCGGAACTTTCCGATTGAAATGTTTTCGTGATGTTTCTATGCTTTACACCCCCGAAAAACACCGGCCTCGAGCATAGAATGCATTTACTCGTTTGGATTATCGTTTTCACCCTGTTGGGAGGAGTACTGAGCGTGCTCGCGGCCTCGATCTTTCTTTGTCTGCCGGAATCGAGGCGGACTCGAATTTTACCCCATGGGGTCAGTTTCGCGATCGGCGCGTTACTGTCGGCATCGTTCAGCGGTCTGATCCCGCATGCCTTCCAGGGTGCCGACGGTGATCAGTTGCATGATCTTTCTCTGACCTTGCTAACTGGAATCCTGACATTTTTCCTGCTTGAAAAACTATTGTTATGGCGGCATTCGCACAACGGAAGTGGTGAAGCCCATGGGCATAAGGAAAGCCCGGAACCGCACCCCTCGGGAACTCTGATTTTGCTTGGAGATGCGATTCATAATTTTGTAGACGGCGTACTGATCGGCGCTGCGTTTTTGACCGATATTCATCTCGGGATCGTGACCAGCCTCGCGGTCGCGACCCACGAAATTCCGCAGGAAGTCGGCGATTTTGCAATATTACTGCAGAGCGGTTATGAACGCGCCAAGGCGTTGTTATGGAACATACTGGCCAGCGTCACAACCGTATTCGGAGGGGTGGCAGCCTATTTCGGATTGAGTGACCTGGACCATCTGCTTCCCTACCTGCTGGCCTTCGCGGCTTCCAGTTTCATCTATATCGCAGTCGCGGATTTGATACCGACGCTGAACCGGAAAACCGACTTTACAAGCACTCTATACCAGGTTCTCCTGATCGGAGCCGGCGTATTGATGATTTTCTGGTCTCATAAATTTGCTCATTGAGTTTTGGCGTTAACATTTCGGTCGTGGCCATGGTTGAGTTACAGTAGTGTTCGATTGTGATAACGGCCAGTTAAATGCTCCGGCAAAAACCGGAGTTTACCGAATTTGATTAAAGGTAAAACGAACCGTGTGTCTTGGACTGGAGGAGGGCTGCAAATACTAAGTTGCAAGGCAACTATCAGGTTGCAATGAATCCATCGTTGTTCTTGGGCTCCAAATTGATGATGAGGGAAGGAAATGAAACTATTCTGGTTTGTCTTTGTTACAGGTTCGATACTGTTTTTTTTAGTAGTCCAAGCATTCAAATTGGATGTTTTATCCGTGGAGATGCTTACTCATAACCTTTACCATTTTTTTATCGGTTTTGTCATCCTGAACTACTTTTTTTTCCATATGACACTAAAAATAATGAAGTTCCTCTTGCTTCTTGTGCTTGCCCTGTTGGTATTGGATGAAATATTTGATTACGCCAGGGGAGTTGGTAATATCACCGTTGAACTTTTGATTCTGAATTTTTATCTGGTTTTTTGGGGCGGGTTAAGTGGTTTTACCTTTGCAAGATATTGGACAGTGAAATAGAAATACGGCGGCCGCAACGAAATGCCGTACTCAATCCCGCGACTCCGTCGGTGCCAGTCCAAGCAACTCGCGGTGCGTTCGCGCTATTGATCGCCTTGGTGGCGTGCTCCAGAGGACCGGTCCCCGACCTCGGCGGGCTCTACAACCGGGCCGCCGAGTTTGACGACGCCACCCGCAACCCGGTGATCGTGATTCCCGGTGTGCTCGGGTCGAAGCTCGTCGACCGAGTCAGCGGGCGCACCGTGTGGGGGGCCTTCGAGGGCGAGTACGCCGACCCCGAGACCGACGACGGTGCGCGCCTGATTGCGCTGCCGATGGCGGAAGGGAAGTCACTGGCCGAACTGCGTGACGGAGTGATTCCCGACGGTGTGCTCGAAAGCATACGGATTCGCCTGCTGGGCGTACCGATCGAAAGTCAGGCCTATGTTTACATCCTGAAGACCCTCGGAGCCGGCGGGTACCGCGACGAGGAGTTCGGGCGCGGCGGCACGGTGGTCTACCGGCCCGGCCACTTCACGTGCTTTCAATTCCCCTGTGACTGGCGGCGCGACAACGCGGAGAACGCCCGTCTCCTGCACAAATTCATTCTCGAGAAGCGCGCGTATGTGAAGTCGGAACTCGATCGCCGCTATGGCATGCGCCGCGACGACTTGAAATTCGACGTGATCGCGTACTCGATGGGCGGACTTTTGCTCCGCTACTACCTCGAGTACGGCGACGCGCCGCTACCGGAGGATGGCTCGCTCCCGCGGGTCACTTGGGCTGGCGCGCAGAACGTATCCCGCGCGGCGTTCGTCGCGACGCCGAACGCAGGCTCGGCGGAGGCGCTCACGAACCTGGTGGACGGCGTGAGTTTTTCCTGGGTAGTGCCGCGCTTCGACCCGGTGGTGATCGGCACATTCCCGTCGGTGTATCAACTGCTTCCCCGCGCTCGTCACCACGCGGTAGTCGACGCGGACGGGAAGCCGCTCGATCCCTTCGACGTCGCAACGTGGGAGCACTTCGGCTGAGGGCTCGCGTCACCCGGCGCCGCGCGCTAAGTTTCGCTAACCGCGCATGGCCCCTAATCGAATTGTTCACGGCCTCTGCTGCGGTAAATTGCCGTGTGATGTGGGATAAGCAGCGGAATGCCGGCTGTAAGCCAAAGGGCCACCGACTCCGAGTCTACAAGGCGCCCGTGCCGGATCGGGGATGTTCGGTGCTATGAATTCAACCCGCACCTTTCCCTGGGTTACGTATGGTTAAACCGCGCTGGCGCCGAATCAAACCACGAGCTTCGATCCCCGTAATGGAGCGCGGCGACCGGGTCCGCGGCCTACCCTAAAGCGCTGTAGGAGTGTTATAGAGAATTTCCGATGCTGCAAAGGTGACCGGCTCGAGGTATGGGAAGAGGCATTGGTAGGACGTGCCTGACAGCGCCGCGAGAATACGGTTTTTACTTCGGAGTTTTGACATTGGCGCATCTAACATTAGCGGTCTACCAGGTAACCGGTCATGGCGCAATTGCGCCGCCCGCAAACATGAAAGATAATGGGTTGTCTGATGAATCGGGAAATAGATCGATGTACGTTTGGGGCTTGGACCCCGTTGTGTAACCCGATCAAAGCGATCCATTCGAACCCGCAAATGTTCTTTGAGAACGCATAGTAAAGTGTCCGCCGTCTTGGGAAGTCGGCAGGAGTCCGGATCGCTCTTCTCGAACCACCGGATAAGTCGGTGCTCTTTACTTTTTTTTCGGCCTTCATTGGTCGGGGGTAGTGTTCGGCCTACGATCTGGCTATCTTTCATAGTACCGGTCATGGACCTATCCACTCACGAATGGTACAAAAGCGTACACGTACAAAAGAAATCAATCCCCGGAGGGTATGAGTCGAATCGGGGGCGTTGTCTCCAACGGCGCATCCGGCCGGGGTTCTTGGAGCCCGAATAAGGCTTGGCGCACGAAGAGCCGCGGCAGGTGGGTGCGCATCTTCTTGCCGCGCAGCCACTCCAGCTCTTTCGAGAATCCGCGTCGCCGAGGAAAATTCTTGATCAATGTGCGCTGACGCACCGAGCGCGTTCAGGATTGCGTGTATTGTTTCAGGCGTGCGGTGGAATACACCATTCCACGCTCTGGTCATGGCGATCTGGTCATGATTGAATGCATAATCAGGAGACAATCATGAACAAAGAAATAAAAGGCCGAGTCGAAGCAGTCAAAGGTCAAGTCAAGGAAGTCGCCGGCAAGATACTGGACGAGGAGGCTAGGGAGATACAAGGAAATGTCCAAAAGAACGTCGGCAAAATCCAGACGGTCGACGGTGACCTCAGGGAAGATATTAAGAAAGGCAGCTAAAGCGAGCACTGCTGAGCTATGCAGCCGAGTCCAGACAAGCTGGCCGGCCGCACGGCAGTAATGCGATGCCCTCGAATACTTTTTTACGAGATGAACTGGAAACTCACCGGGTTATGGGCAGGTACCCCATTGCCCTTCGGCCAACTTCATAGGCTTATTAGCCACGTCGTTAACGGAGCATAGAGATGGATTTAATATCGTTGGTAGTCGTCCTGATCGTCGCCGGCCTGTTGGGGCTGGTTTATGGCCGTTTCAGCTATACCCGGGAAACCCAGGAAGCCAAGTTAGGCCCGTTCGAGCTGTCGGATAAAGACACGCAGACGGTCAATGTCCCGGTCTGGGCTGGAGTGGGGGCGATTGTGGCTGGCGCCGGGCTCCTGCTTTTTGCGTGCAAGAAGAGCTAAGGGAGGTGCGGTAAAAAGTAGTGGTGTTGAGCCACTGTGTTTGACAGCCGGCGAACAATCACATTGGTTCCGGCTAATCCAGCATAGGCGATTCAATATGGAACTCAGTTCGTTTTCATCGCATCCGAAACGCAGAAACAGCTGGCTTGCTTTTGCATTAGAGAATAAATCCGAGCGATTCAATACGATCAGTGCCTTATTCGGTTCGATAGCCGCGGTTTCCGGGGTTGTTTGGCTGGTGACGCTCGCTGTCCGTCAGGGTGATCCATGGAAGATCTCAAGCGTCAGCATCTATGGGATCACACTCATCTTGGTCTATGTTTGTGCGACCCTTTATCATGGTTCAACCGGTCAAGCCAAGGCCGTTTTTTCAAGACTCGACCATCTTTCCATTTATCTTTTAATTGCCGGCACTTACACCCCTTTCACTCTGGTCACGCTTCGCGATAGCGTAGGTTGGCAGGTATTTAGCCTGATCTGGGGACTGGCGCTCATTGGGATTCTTCTGGACTTGAACCCGAAGAACGGCAATCGGGTGTTTCCAGTGATCCTTTATCTCGCGATGGGCTGGCTGATCATGGTCGCGCTCAACCCCTTGTTGCGAGCCTTGCCCATGACAGGCTTTTACTGCCTTCTTTTGGGAGGGCTGTTTTATACTGTCGGCGTGGTGTTTTACGTGCTCGATAATAAAGTCAGTTATTTTCATGGAATCTGGCATATTTTCGTTCTGGCGGGCAGTTTCAGTCATTACGTTGCGGTTCTGTATTATGTAATTGTATGAGAAACGTGGTGAACTGGCTCTGCAGTGGATGAGCTGGCGCAAATCGCTTGTGAAGTCGTGGTTCGAAAAACTCAGCCCGGCTGTCCGTCACCGGCACCCGAACGAAGTGGGTCGGCCCGATGGCCCACCCGAAAATAATGGGGCATTGGATGCCAACGCCACGCCCAAACATAAGGGCAGCGTCACCAGAAACACGACTAAACCGGCCGTCAGATCACGCGACACGGTTGCGGATAACGAGCTATTCGTTGGTGTCATGGAAGTTTCAGATGCTTTTCGATCG
>JBOICY010000325.1:0-5767 GCA_050740335.1 Methylococcales bacterium
GTTGATGGGAGTGATTCCGCTGGAAGCCATGGATTTGGTAGTTGATCCGCGTCGACAAATATTGGCCGTCAATCCTCAGCATCCCAATTATCCGGTGGCTCTGGCAAAATAACATCCGGCTTTTGCAGCATAATCAGGAAAATTGATCGATCGCTTACAGATCACGGATGTCTCGTGGTGATCTCCGCGCGGATGGGACACCATGAATAAACGCGGATTATTCCGGTTTGAAGAATTTCCATTGGATCGCCGTCAACACGGCGCGCAGACCATCGCCGATGGTCGTTCTGTTGGCCTTGTCCGGCGAAAGTGAAAAAAACTGTACCGGGGTTTCGAAAATGTCACCCTGACGGCGCAAAATCAGCGACAACAGGATCTGGTTCAGGGATTTATCATCCACACGGATCGCGTCCGAATCCAGGTAGCTTGCGCGGATCGCCCGCGCGCCGGAGAGCACGTCGGAAATATAGCGCCCGTAAAGGCATAGAAACAGGATGCTCAAAAAGTGACTGCCGGCATAGCTGAAAAACCCCAGAATCGGATGGCGTTGATAGCGCAGTTGATACGACTCCCGGATGTCTTTAACGGACAATCTGCGACTTCCCCAGACTGCGTCGAGCCGGCCCTGGGAGAGTAGAGAGATCAGGTTGACAATATCCTCGCCCCGATACATGCCGGAACATTCAAACAATACGGTATAGTCGAACGAACCCTGACGGGCAGTCTGTAAAATGCTTTCGGAGGATTTTTGGTTTTCCGAATAAGTATTGACGGTTTCAAACGGTAACGAGTTTTGTACGGACCCGTCGAATGTGCTCTTGCTGTTATAAATAAACACAGATTCGACAGGTATCTTTTCGAGCCCGGCGCGTGCCGTTTCCAGTATGGTCTGTGAAATCTTGGCCAGTGATCCGGTGTCCAGCAATAGAATTGCTATCCGGATTCTTTCGTCGCGAGCCAGAAACGCCTCGATGAAGGGGGTGAGAACCTTCTCCGCGTTATGCCTGCCGGTATCCCCGTCTTCATAGTTCGAAATTCTGACCAGACGAGGGTCTTCTATATTCTGAAGTCTTCCCAGGGGAACATAAGGAAGGGCACTTTCTTGATGAGTGCGGTCATTCAACAGGTAATGGGTGATCAGAAAGGGCGGCGGCGTGGAATGTTTGTTTTTTTCCCTCAGGTAGTATACCGCCCGATCAATGATCTCGAGCGCGCTGGTATCGGGAATTTCAGCGTCTTCGTACAGATTCGTGATCAGGACTTTGACCGCCGAAAGGTTCGCGGCAATCCGCGCGCCGATTTCCGGAGTCATATAGGAAGGCAGAAGACTCGAGTGCTGGGTACCCGGCGCATAAACGATCACGTCCGCCCGGTCGATTTCTTCGAGCAGTTTTCTATTGGGACGCAGGCGAACCGAATTTGCCTCGAGAATTTTTTCGAGGTCCGAGCCTTGTACCTGCGCCGCATTGTTCGGGAGGTGTTGAACGAAATCGCTATTGACGATATAGAGTTCGCGAATATAGTTGCAACGATTGGCATCGACGATGTCCGCCTCGCTCGGCAGCAAATGGTTGTCCCGGTCTACGGCAACCAGACAGGCGTTGGCTCCGTCGGTTACATTCTGGATCGAATGCTTCGGGACGCCCAAAATAGCACAATAATCCGCGACGGCTCGATTGAAGTCCCGTCCGGTATGTAGAAAAGATCCGGCGAATACCAGATTACCGATGCTGCAATCGGAAAAATCGAAGGGAAACCGCGTGCTGGTCAATTCCATTTCAAATAGCCCGAGCCTTTCCGCGAGTTGTTCGCGAGTGATTGGATCCAGCGGTTCGCATAATTGCGCGAGCCGTTCTTCGAAGTCGGAAGCGGGCAACGATTTCACGCCGCTGATCACTTGGAAACCGGAAAGAGCGTCGTTGCTGTTGAAACCGTCGGGAAATCGGAGGTCGAGCAGATCGATCAGGCCGGAGGCGCAAGAACCCAGAGAGCGGGCAATGACCGATGCGTTTTTCCGAAAGTCGGAAGGACCCAGACAGTCGCCCAGAAATCGCCTGACTTCACCCGTCGAAAGGCCGTCATCGTATCCGTTGATTGCGAGTATCAGTCTGACTCCGGGGTTGCTGATCAGTTTCTGAGAGAGTACTCGAGAACCGCGGCCACCGGAAAATAGAACCACGTTAACTTGTGTCATATTGTTACCCGGCAACATCCCGTACGAACTTCGCGGTTGGGACGGAATAGGCCTCGAAAAGGGATCGGTGATGTCGCCACAAAAAAACTAAAGTCATCCATAACGGGGCTGTCTTAAATACGCAAATAGCGATCTGGGCGGGAAGCGACTGAAAAGTAAATATTGATTGCAACCAATGGATGAAAATCAGATTTTGTCCAATGCTCAGAAAAATGATGGTCCAGACGATGGCACGCGCCTCGTCGTTAAATCGGTTCTTTGCCGCGAGGATGAAGCTGAGCGGAATAAACAGAAGGGCCAAATAATGTTCCCAGAGCGTTTGCGAAATCATCAGAAAAAAAAGTAAGGCCAGATTAAAACGGAAGTGGTTTTTGGCCGGACCGGAAACCAGGCTGGGCCGGCTTTTGAGGACCAGCCAGACAAATCCGCTGAGAAAGGCTAGTTTCACAGTTGGAATCAGAATCTTGAATGCCGGTAGCAGGTTCGTGAGCGGATCGTGTGTTTCAAGCCAGATCTTCGGTTGCTCGACCAGGATGTAGAGCGAACTGTTGTAATACCATGGTGCGATGAAGGCGGAGTGACCCAGCATTTTCAAAAGAAATTCGAGATGCAAGGGCCATCCGATTAACGCGATTGAAAACAGCCCGAAAAGACCCAATAGAATACAAGCGAGAGTGAAGAATTGCATTCCGCTGACGAGCATTAGGAAGCCAAGGCCGGTGGCGAACGCGGGTTTAATCATGACCGTTGTGATGAAGCATAGCGCCGACCATTTGAAGCGTCCTTTATAATGTGCGATGAGGGCCAGGGTCAGCAGCAGAAATACCGTGGGTGAGGTTTGCCCACCGACTCGGTACACGGTCCAAAAGGGCTGGAATAAAAGGGCGGCGGAGGCAAATTGTGCGGCATACAGGTTCCGGTTTTCCGGGTCTTCCGGCGCAAATTGCCGCATATGCCGAAACAGAAGAAACAGTGCGATGAAATAAGCAAGGGTGTTTTCGATCTTAAAAGCCAGCAAGGCCCTCGTGGGCGGTAACCAACTCATCGGAACATACAGATAAGCCGATATCGGCGTCCCCCAAAAGTCCAGGTTACCTTGGGGTTTTTCCCCGTTGATCAAAGTCTTCGGGTCATAAATATCGGCAATTTGCCCGGCCGCCGCACGCATGCCGGTGTCGTAAAAATTTGCAAAGTCCCAACCCGGTCCGGCCGGAACCAGTATTCCAACAATCGCGCCGATTGCTATCAGGAACATGCTGAGGACTATAATTAACCGGGTGTGGGTTGAAACAAAATGAAGCATTTGTGGTCTGCTGGCTACATAAAGGATTGGATATCTACAGCATAATAATAGCCTAGAGGGACATAGAACCTGTATGGTTAATTGATGCGAGTGAAAGTGGAACATTTTTTTCGTGGTTCGTCGTCAGCTCCGAGTTGCGTGGATCCATCGCTCGAGCTTTGCCAATGAATGTGGCAATCGGTTTCGAAAAAAATCGTGTTTGTAACCTAACTTAATAGGAAGGCCCCGGAAGTCGGACTCCGGTTAGGTATTCAATATTTGTTCGCGTAGTCATTATTCTGACAAGGTCGGCAATTTTGTTTGAGTGGAGCTATGAGTTGTTTGAATCAATTTAACACGCTGATTTTCGATATGGACGGGGTCCTGTTTTTTTCGTCCGAAGCGCATGGCGCGGCTTACGATAAAACCTTCAAGGCCTACGGATACGCTGGTCTGCCCTACGCGGAAATTGCCGGTGTGCGAACCGATGATGCTTTTAGAAAGGTTTTGTTGAATGAAGACGTGATCGATTCTGACGCTTTGATCGAGAAGCTCACGGTGACCAAACGGAAATGGGCGGGCCTGTTGCTGCGCGAATCCCCGCCGGTGGTTCCGAATTGCCGTTTCATACTGGAGCAGCTTCAGGAGCGCTTTACCCTGGGACTCGCAAGTTCCGCGAGCAAGAATACGGTGGACCTTTTTCTGGATGCCAGCGGAACCCGGGATCTTTTCCAATCCGTGCTGAGCGGGCAGGATGTTGAAAATTCAAAACCCTCGCCTGAAATTTTCGTGAAAGTGATGCAAAAACTGGGTGTCGAGCCGGAATCGGTCGCGATCATCGAAGATTCCGTTGCCGGGGTGATCGCCGGGAGGCGAGCCGGCGCGACGGTCATCGGGATACGGGGTACCGTCGATGACAGCGCCCTTCTTGCCAACGGCGCGAAAACCGTAATATCGGGAATTCGGGACTTGCTGGATCTGTGAAATCGATCTGGACCCTGGACGAGGTTTTTGACGAGGTTGCCGGTTCCGGAACGCCTCGGAACTGGACCGCGGTGATACCAGCGGCCGGGAAAGGATCCAGACTCGGACATCCTTTGCCGAAAATTTTGTTCCCCATTCTCGACCGACCGATTGCGGCCTGGATTATTGAAGGTCTCAGCGAGCAGGTGCATCGCCATGTATTCGTACTGGCACCCGAGGGTGTGGACGCTGTCGAGCCCTGCCTGAAGCAAGAACTCGGCGGAAATTTTGACATCGTCGTGCAACCCGAACCCAAAGGCATGGCCGATGCGATATTCAGAGCCCGAAAACTGGTTAGAACCCCCTTCGTGCTGGTGGTCTGGGGCGACCAGGTAACCTTGTCGCCCCGAACGGTAGACGCTTGCATTCGATTGCATGAATATCGGGGAAATGCCAGCTTGACATTCCCGAGCATCCTGAAACGAGACCCTTATATCCATATCCAACGCGGCAAAGATGAGCGGATCACGGGAGTGCTGGAAACGCGAGAAAAACCGATACCCTATCCGGTCGGTGAGAATGATTGCGGGCTTTTTTTGTTTTCCACCGAAATTCTTTTCGAAATACTGGATGAAGCGCTTTCGGGGAGAGCCGATGCCGGATTCAGTACCGGAGAAATCAATCTGCTTCCGTTGATTCCTCGATTCGACTGCGAACCGGGCAGTGTCGCGACAGTCCGGATTGAATCGGAAGAGGAAACCCTCGGGGTCAATACGCAAGCGGATGTGTTGCGGGTGTCTGAAGTCCTCGCACGGCGCGTTTCGTTTTCCCGATAACTTTTTTATTACCATCGTCCTGAGTTCGCCTGCTCCCTGTAGAGAGATTGACTTCGCATGTCATCTAAAATTCTTTCCATTGTGATCCCGGCCTACAACGAAGAAGAATATATTGCATCGGTGATCGAACACGTAGTGAAGGTTCCCGTGGAATCCTTGGGCTTTGAAAAAGAGGTGATCGTGGTCGATGATGGTTCGAAGGACGATACCTATCGAATCGCGAGCGGTTTTCCTCGGGTAAAGACAATCACCCAGTCGAATCAGGGCAAGGGCCGTGCCGTACAGGCCGGGATCGCTCATTGCAGCGGGGACTATGTCCTGGTTCAGGATGCGGACCTCGAATATGAAATCAATGACTATCTCCCGATGCTGCAAAAATTGAACGAGGCCCCGGATTCGGCGATTTATGGCAGCCGTATACTGGGCCAGATCGAAATGCGCGGGAAATTGCGGCTATTTCCGGGAAAACATCCGCGCCAGGGGGTTATGCCG
>JBOICY010000326.1:0-7431 GCA_050740335.1 Methylococcales bacterium
CCGAGACGTTGCAAAGCCCGTACGATTTCAGCCCCGGATATGCGGGGCAGTTTAGGCATGCGCCGATATAGAAAAAGTTGTGATAATTGGATGGCCGGCCGACGTAAACGGGAACTCGGAAACGTAAAGGGCGGTGGCTTCTTGCAAATTAACTATGGCTTCTTCTATGGTTTCGCCCTGGGTGGTTGTGCCCGTTTCGGGGTTTAAGGCAATGAAGCCACCTTCCACTGCAGGGGTTAGTACGGCTGTTAGTTCCATGACACAAACCTCGTTACATTACGCATGTGGGCCAATTATCGCATGATCCCCGTTCAAACGCCCAACTGGTTTGGCACGCTGAATTCGGCTCGTGAATTGGTCAAGGAATTGCCCATTTATCTGCGTGAACGCTCGGTGAACCTGCGCATCATGCCGTACCAGATCAGCAAACTTCTGCCGCTGGCCGTTCTGTGCCTGATTCAGTGCGCCTTGCTCATGGGCATCGTATCGCTTTTGGTTGAATTGCCCGGCAGTTATCCCTGGCGGGTTGTGGCCTTGTTTGCGGTCGGAATGGCCGCGACCTGCATGGGATTGGCCGTCAGCGCGTTCGTCGACTCCAATGACAAGGCGATCGCCATGGCGCCAATTTTATTGATCCCGCAGGTCGTGTTATCGAATGCGGTCGTCCGTTTGGGTGATATCGGATTAATGGTGGCAAAATCCAGCATGGTTTCGTTTTGGGCGCTGGATGCAATGAAAACCACCTTGAGTTCTGAAAGCCGCTCGGTTCAAGACATAACCGGCCAACTCATCGTACCGGTCTCGGGCGGATACGGCACCGATTTGGCAATGGTTGCGATGCTTGGGGGAGCTTTTCTTGCTATCACGGTGCTGGGCCTAAAACTAAAAGATCGGCGAAGATGATTATAAAACCGGAGCAAACCGAATGAGCGTCCAGAAAACACAGGAGACGCATGTCTGCCGGTTTGTGGAACGCACAATACGCTGAAAGGATTAATCAAACGCGAATACCGCTGCATGCAGTGCGATCTGGTAGTGGCGCATATCGATGTCGCAGCCAATTGCGTGATCCGAGACGTTTTCGGCTGGTTACGCGGTGTGGGTTATACCAAGGCGGCGGGCGAGGCTAAAAGAAAGGCTGAAAATGACGCGCGAATAAGCGCGGATGAAACGCCTAAGAAACTCGAAGCAGAACGGAAGGCTCGTAAGAACGCCGAAAAAGGTAGAATACGGCAAGCCAATCATCCTAAGCGGACGAGTCCCCCGCTTGATCTGATAGACACAGTCTACGAGGTGACACCATGAATCATTGCATCCCCCGAAGGCTCGCGGCAAGCTTGTTGATATTGGCTGCCTGCGCCCTCTGCTCGGCCTGCGCGCGTCTAATCGCCGCGGGTCACCTCCATCAATCGGCGCAGGACATCTTTGCGGGCCGGTACGAGGCTGCGATCGCGGAAACCACAAAGGCGATCGAGGCGAAGCCGGATTACCACTTTGCCTACAATAATCGAGCGGCGGCCTACACGTATGCCCGACGCTACGACCTTGCCGAGCAAGACTTTCGCAGGGCAATAGCCCTGGAACCCGAAGAGGCCATCTCACATTTAAGCTACGTCATCATGTTGGTGTTCGTGAGGCGGGAACAGGAAGCGGCCGAGCATGCGGAGCGGTTCCTGAGGTCTCATCCGGACAGCACGATGCTTAAATGTGGTCTGGCCATGGCGCTGGAGCGCAGCAAAGACTACTCCAGGGCGCATGGGCTTGCGAGCCAATGTATTGCCGAATTTGAGAGTGGGGCCAACCCCACGGAAGTGCGGTACGCCGCGTCGGCGGGTGTCGCCAGGCTCTATGGGCTACATGCCCGGTTTGCGGCGCGGATGGGACGCAAGGACGAGGCGTGGCGATCCATCGAGAAGGCATCGAGCATACACGACGATTTCGCGACGAGGTACTCGCGTGCCTCGATCCGCTACATCGAGGGGAATTGGGAACAAGCGCTGCTAGTCCTCCGTGAAGCTGACGCTCGGGCCCAGGGTGCTGAGAAGGACTCCACGGATGGGGTGGAATCGCGTTTCCTCCTGGGCCAATGCTATCAGCAGCTCGGTCGATGGCGTGAAGCGCAAGGGGCATACGAGGAGTTCGTCGCGGCGAACCCCAGCGAGAAGGAGGAGTTCGCCAACCTCGGGCTCGTCAAAACGAAGCTCGGAGTGTCTGAAAGTGCCGTGGCGGATTTCTCGAGAGCGCTGGAGATGGACCCCCATTTACTGGACGCACGGAGAAACCGCGGTACAGCGTATCAGGGCCAGAAGCGTTACGAAATGGCGATTCAGAACTTCTCCGGCGTGCTCGCCGAGGACGGCAGTGATGCGAGAACCCTGTATAAACGCGCCTACGCATATTGCACGAACGGGAAGTGGCAGCTCGGTGCGAAGGATCTCCGGACACTTCTTCGCATCGAGCCGAAAAACGATGACGTCAGCGCTCTGTTGCGCGCATGCGCCGGGGATGAATAACTCGGTAAGGCGCAATCCGAATCGCGTATGATGTCCCTGTAACCTGCGTAAACGCGATTAGGTGCGATTTGTAGGGCGTCAATAGGCGAAGCCGTACTGCGCCGTATGCTGGCCTTCGATCATTCGGCGCATTACGCGATGCTAATGCGCCCTATGGCACTAAATTAAAGGATCAGCGGAAATGAACAACCAGCAGGAGGACGCGAAGTGAGCACCCGGAGCGAGCAGGAATTGCATGCCTGCCCGGCTTGCGGCACATCTAATACTCTCAACACTCTGGTCGAGTACGAATACCGTTGTGGGCAATGTAACCTGGAACTGGCCTATCTCGATTTCACCCCCAATGGCGTCATCCGCGGCATTTTCGGTTGGCTGCGTACCGAGGGCGAACTTATCGAAGGCCGTTACCGTGTCAAATCGGTATTAGGCAAGGGTGGTTTCGGGACGACCTATCTAGTCGAAGATCTCCGTCTGAATGGGAAACGGCGCGCGCTGAAAGAAGTTCCGGAACTGCTGTTCGACGAATATGAAATCAAACTGTTGAGCCGGTTGAGTCATCCATCCATCCCGGACATCATTGATCGCAGCGTCGTCGACAATATGGTGTATCTGGTGCTGGAGTTCGGAGGCAACCGGACTTTGAGTGGCGAACGCAAGCGATATCAGGGACGCATTCCGCAGCCTGTACTGTTACCCTGGATGCGCCAGCTTTGCGAGGTGTTGATGTACCTGCACTCGCAAGATCCGCCGATTATTCACCGCGATCTTAAACCCGACAACATTCTGCTCGATGAAACCGGGCGCATCACGCTGGTCGATTTCGGTATCGCCAAGGAGTCGGAACCCACCGCGATGACCCGCACACTGGGCCGGGCCGCATCGTACGGATTCAGTCCACCGGAACAAGCCATGGGTACGGGCACGGACGAACGATCGGATATTTATGCCCTGGGCGCAACTTTTTACACCTTGTTGACCGGCGAAAAGCCACCGGCGGCGCATGAGCGGGTGGCGGGCAAGGAACTCGTGCCGCCGTCGCAAATCGTTCCTGAAATTTCGCCGCGATTCGAAGCCGCGATCCTTAAGGCGCTCAATCTCAACGTCAATCATCGCCAGCAGACGGTGAAGGAGTTCAGCCTGGCCTTGGAGGCGGTTGATTCAGGCGTTGAGATTCCCACTCGAGCGACTGAATATGCCGAACGTACGATGTTGCAGGGTAAGACGATCGGGCCGCCTAGCACTCATTTTCCCAGAATCAAATTGCCCAAAGGGGGGGTTGCCCCCGTAAAATCAGCTCCGTTATCGGAAGCGGCAGCCTCCCGGCGAACTTCCAAGCCAGACGTAATTATGCTGATCGCCGGCATTGCGATTGTTCTCGTGGCTACATTGGCGACAGGATACCTGTTCTGGCCTGAGAAAGATTCGGTAACGGTGAAAACAATGGAGGACATAACGACTACGGATACGGTAACCACCGAAGAACCGGCTACCCAGCGAACGAAGACCACGGAGGTTTTGATTGACAACATATATCGCGCGAAGATTCATTATACCCAAGGCAACTGGCAACAAGCTGTCGACGAATTGAAAAGAGGGTATACTCGCTCCACCAGGGAAGAGCTTGATTCTTCCTATGGTTTAGAATCGCGCTTGCTATTAGGAAACAGTTATTTCAAACTAGGCAACATGTTACAAGCTAAAGAGGCTTATGAACAATTTCTTGCGGCCAATAAATATGAGCCGGAGGCTTTTTTCAATCCCGGTATAGTCTATGCGAAGTTGGCGACAGCAGGAAAGCTTTCGAAAATTTTCATCCGCACTCAAATTGAAACCTGATCTCGTCGAAGCGCTGACCAATCGAGGCAGTCTTTACATTCAAGAAGAAAAGTATAACGACGCAATCGCGGATTTTTCGGCGGTATTAGTACAAAGCCCACGCGATACAAACTTGTTAACTAAGCGGGCTTATTCGTTGTGTTTAAGTTGTAAACAACGCATGGGTAAAAAAGATTTGGATGCTATATTACGCATTGAGCCCAGCAATAAACGGGCAAAGGAGTTGTTAAGTCAATGCAGCTAGTAGTCAGTCATGTTAAATTGCAATGCCCCGTCACCCCCGTAGGGATTGCCGGGGTCCAGAACACAAGGATGTGATCGCTGCAGGTGCCGTCCTTGGCAACTGGATTCCGGCAATCCCTGCCGGAATGACGGATTTATGTGATTCAAATTGACTGCCTGCTAGATTGCAGTCAGTAATCTTGCGATGATTACCCATACCGCAAAAAATATTAATCCACCGGAATTTAAATCTCAGTTTTTGCAATAGACAGCAATTTATAGCCGTATTTACTGAAAGTTTTTTTCCAAAACACCCGATTTTTCAGTAATGTAAAAATTATTGAATAACCCAATCACTTTTAAATGCTCATCGCCGAATTGTGTATCGTAAGTGCTGAACAGTACAAAATCCTCACGCATTGTCTGCTGAATCACGAAATTTGTCGCGACTCCGCTGAACAGAGAGCCGACAACATTAACCAGGGGATCTTTTTGTGAGTGTATTGCGTAGGTAATGATTATATAATGTTGCCTCGATCCAGAGAGGTACATCTATGTCACATTGTCCGAAATGTCAGAGCGAGCAGACGGTTAAGAATGGTCACGCAAAGGGTAAGCCACGATGGAAATGCAAGGATTGTGGTCACCAGTTTACCCGCCTGTCGCCACGTGGTAAGCCACGGGAAATGACGCGGGCCTGTGCGTGCTGTTGTACGGTCATGGGGTATCGCTGAATGCCCTGGCGGGTATCTACCAAGGGCAGCGACCAGTTCGGTATTACGGGGCAGGTGCGTACGTTTGCCAAGCAGCCTTACGAAAAGCCGATGCCAGCGGGTCGCACGATCGTCATGGAACTGGATGAGCTGGGCAGCATTATCTCGAAAAAAACACAGAAACTCTGGATCTGGAAGGCTATGGATAGTGATACCGGAGAACTCCTCGACTGGGAGGGCAGGCAGTGATCGGTCTGGCGCAACACTGAAGCGGATGCTGGATCGTCTCGCGGGATGGGATGTGCAGTTCTATTGTACGGATGAATGGGAGGCGTATGCTAGCCTGCTTCCTGCCGAAAAACTGATCAGGAGCAAGCAAGTGACCGGGCAGGCATTGAGCGGAATAACTGCCGTAACAGGCAGTAGTTTAAACGCTTCTGCCGTAAGAGCATCGTGGTCTCAAAATCAAAGGAAATGGTCGATCTCACTGCCTGGCGCTCTTCGCCAGATTTCGTGTCAACGGCTCCGTTCACGATATCCTCAGCATATACCTCTCGCAGTTCATTATTTGGTTTAGAAGTATTGAATATTTAGATAATATATATAGAATGGCGCAATGTCTAAACGTTACCGTCTTAGCCAACAAGAACTTGACGAGTTGGAGTGTGAGCATCGCCATACCGGCGACAAGCGCTACGCCGATCGACTCAAGGTGGTGTATTTGCTGGGAATGGGCTGGCAAGTCAGCCAAGTTGCCCAAGCCTTGATGATCGATCGGGAAAGTGTTCGCAATCACTACAAGCGATATCGTAAAGGGGGCTTGAGGGCACTGCTTAGACAGGAGGCCGGCGGCAGCGAATCGGCGTTGAATGACGAACAGCAGCAACAGCTTTCCGATTATCTGGAAACTCATCTTTGTTTGACCGCCAAGCAAGTCGTCCATTACGTCCAGCAGACTTGGCAAGTGACTTATAGCGAAAGCGGCATGACCCAACTGCTGCATCGTTTGGGTTTCGTCTACAAAAAACCCAAATTGATCCCCGGCAAAGCCGACGCCGAACGGCAGCGCGCCTTCGTGGAAAAGTATCGGGAACTCAAAGCCGATCGACCGCCACAAGACCGGATTTACTTTAGGCAGATGCCACGCATCCGCACCATAATCCGATTGCAGGCTTTGGCTGGATCAAACGCGGTCAATCCCACGAAATCCGCAGTAACACCGGCCGGCAACGGCTCAACATCAAGGCAGCGTCATCGACTGTAGCGATCTGAGTGCCATTGTCCGCTATGACGAGACGATCAACGCCCAATCGACGATCGCCTTGTTTGGACAGATCGAAGCCCAAAATCCACAGGCTGAGCGGATCCGGATCATTTGTGACAATGCTCGTTACTACCATGCCAAATTGGTAAAAGACTACTTGAAGCATTCCAAAATCGAATTGGTTTTTCTACCGCCTTACGCGCCCAATCTCAACTTGATCGAGCGATTTTGGAAGTTCTTCAAGAAAAACGTACTGTATGGCCGATATTACGAAACCTTCCAGCAATTCAAATCCGCTTGGGATGACTTTTTTGCTGGTTTGGATTGCCACCAAGACTCGCTGCGCTCGCTCTTGACCGACCAATTTCAAATTATCGGTCAGACGTAAATGCCGAAATTTGAAGTGCGGTAGGTATAACCACATGACCATTATCATTACCTACGCAATACCCTCAAAATATCTTCGGCACGAAGCCGGTCTGGCGAGGCGCCTCCAGGATTCCGGTTTCAGATATTCACCGCACGATCATCGATATGCTTGATGATCCCGCTGTGGGCGGTGGGATTCAACATGTGGCGAATTGCCTGGCCCCCTATCTGAAACTCTCCGATCGCAATGACCACCTGCTGATCGATTACGCTCAGAAACTCGACAACGGGGCGGTATTCAAGCGTCTCGGGTTCCTCGCAGAGCAAAATCCGACAACTTCCGAATTGGTTCAGCACTGCCTGACACGTTTGACAAAGGGTACAGATAAGCTCGACTCCGCACTGAAATGCACTCGACTGATTACCAAATGGCGTCTCTGGGTGCCTCCCAGTTGGGTCCCGGGAGCGCGCATGATTGATAAACGGGAGATCATCGACACCGCAACCACACTGG
>JBOICY010000327.1:0-6967 GCA_050740335.1 Methylococcales bacterium
GCTCGGCATCCATCGTTGGTTCCTCCACCTCGGTTCAATGGCCGATATTGAATCCTGCTTGGCTGCACTTGTCCAGTGGTGTTGTAGTTCTGGGTAACGATGTGGCTTATAGCGGGAAATAGGGTCAATTCTAACATTCCAACACCACCCCCTGTTTTTTTTACTCGAATTGTTGCACAAATCGGCTTATCGTCGGGTAATGTCCGCCAAAATGGGCGGCAATCTCCGACATCGTGTACGCCCGGGATAAATAGGCGCGGGCCATCGCCTCATTTCGACTCCGATAGGGTTGCCGATAGTCGTCCAGCGACCCGGCGATGGACCGCCGATGGGCTTTCGACACTTTCCGTAGTTCTGCGGGTTTCTGATCCTGCTGGTACCGCTCGATGAAAGACTCGTCACCCGACAAGAGTGGATATCTGGTCTGATTCAGCGGGCCAGGCAGCCATTTTCCTTCCATCACGAAGCGACAGTAAGCCTGAATCGCATTTTCCGGTTGCCTGGCGAACCGGCCGAGCAGCCATTCCACACGATCATCCTCTGTCCGGTAGATGTCCTCGCGCCGAACTCCCCTCGACGTTACAGGATATAGCGGGCCTGCAAATTCCAATCTTCGTGGTCTTGCCATGCGTTGAGTAGAACACGGCAGTGTTGGCATGTTAGAATTGACCTCGTTTTCCCACTCCTTGCCCGGTCACCAGGCTGCCGGTGTTGTACCTGGCACTGCGCCGCCTCCAATACACGAAGCTTTCCGGGCCAGCCGGGGATAGAAGGCATCGCTACCCTGGCGGCCAAAAGGGACTCTCCCGAATATCCGGATTGATCCAGGATTGGCGGTATCGCTGTGTTCGAAGATTATTGTACCCGGCTATTGTGCCAGGTCCGGGCTGATCCAGCCTTGCCGGGCGAAATATTTGGACAACTCCTTGACAACGGAATCGGCCATCTTCGCGGCTTCCCGGGCCGAGGACGAGCGGTAATGTTTGGCGGCGCCCAAAGCCGCATTGGTGGCGACCACCGCAGCGGTGCCCGTGCCTGCGGCCGCACCCGCCGGCCCCATGACCGCCGCCCCGGGCATTTCCCCGCTGTCCGAGTGGGCATCGAAGCCGATCAATTCCTCGTAGCCTGTCGGCCTGGGGGCGAGGACGGTGACATGAGCATCAAGCGACGATTGGCCGAGACCAAACCCGATGGCCATCCTTTGAAGGCTGTTGCCTTCATTGATCGTAACGAAGTGGCCGTTCACCAGGATCGACCCCGGCGTCAGCGGCGTGGCCGGGTCCGCGCGGACGGCATTCAGGCCCAAGGCCTGTATTTTCAGCATCAATTCGTCTGCCAGCGCGTCCGCCACCTCGCGGCCGATTTGGATTTCCTCCGCGGTCTGATCCGCATGCTGAATATTACGCTTGAATCGGGAAAAAAATGCGGAGTTCGCCTTCACCTCATCGGGCGTGACCGAAAAGTTATAGACCAGAACCTGCCGGGGTTTGGGAAGCCCGGATTCCGCAATTTCCCGGGTTTCCATGACGCTGGTACCGGCACAGCCGTTAAGTATAAGGTACAACAGCAGGGTGATAACCGCTTGTAGTTGGACTCTGAGTCGCATAAGCCACCTTTTATGTTGGAATTTGAGGTTAACCTAAAGCGTTTTGGCAGCCTCGTCAATATAAAACTGACGGGTTTCAAACCTCCGGTACGGGGGTTTGCGGAGAAGAGATATTACAGCAACATTTCGGTCGACTATAACTATCCGCGATTCATAATCGACGGACCCAAGATCAAATTCAAACCATCGACCGATTGAAGTCCTTACAGCATTCCCTTATGTCAGGCCAGTTATCGCTATTTCTTGCCAACCCATAGGCTGCATGACTAAAGGGCTGATGCATCACTTTTAACCGCACCCTCGCTCACCATCGGAATTGACAATTCGCAGGTATTTCAGTACATTCTGGGCTGACTAGAAGGACTTTTGTTTTTTTACGTTCTTTTTTTATGAGCAAGAGCAGTAAACTGCTCTTGACGCTGATATTCACCGGCGTCATCGGCGACTTGCTGGCCCTGGCCGTCATAGGCAGGTTTGTCGGTACCACCTTGCCGGTCGAGGCCTATGCCTCGTTCTGCGACTAGCTATGCCGGGAAACCGCCTGGCGGCGCTCTTACCCACATTTCAGCAACGCCATGATCATAGCCATACTCAACCAAAAAGGCGGCGTCGGCAAAACCACACTGTCGGTTAACCTGGCCGCCGCTTTAGCGCTGTCCGGGCATAGCACTTTACTGGTCGATGCCGACCCGCAAGGCAGCGCATTGGACTGGCAGGCGGCGCGCCAGGGCGAGAGCCTGTTCCCGGTGGTGGGGATGGCCAAGCCGACTTTGCACAAGGACATTCCCGGCCTGGCCGCAGGCTATGAGTATGTTGTGATCGACGGGCCGCCCAGGGCCAATGACTTGGCCAGGTCGGCCATCCTGGCAGCCGCACTGGTGGTGATTCCGGTGCAACCCTCGCCCTATGATGTCTGGGCGGCGGAGGAGATCATTAGATTGATCGCCGAGGCCTCCGTGTTCAAAGAAAACCTGAAAAGCGTCTTCGCCATCAACCGCAAGATCAGCAACACGGCGATAGGCCGCGATGTCGCCGAGGCGCTGAAGGGATATCCGTTTCCGCTGGCGACCTCTTACCTCAGTCAGCGGGTGGCGTTCGCCGAAAGCGCGGCCAGCGGCCTGTCGGTGTTGGAATCCGAGCCGAAAGGCGCGGCGGCGAGAGAAATCCGCGCCCTCGCCAATGAATTGTTGGAGATTTAAACCCATGGCACAAAAAAAGACCGTTTCCATTTCGCGCAAGCCCTCCACCGCCGGATTGCCGGCCATTGTGGGGGAACTCGCCGCCGCGGCCAGCCCGCCGCCGTCTCCGGCAACATTGAAACCCAACGGCGGGTCGGACACCGTCCAGGCCCCGACGCTTGGCCCCCTTGGCACGGCCGTTTATGGCACGGTGTATTGCCTGTCCTACGGCGTCATGTTCAGCGTGATCCTGCTGGGCGCCTGCATTCCCGGCAGCGCGCTCATTGGCCGGGCTTGGCAAGACGGCAGCCGCGCGGCGCGGCGCGGCTTTGGGCGGGTACCAGCATGAGCGACGGGAATCGTGCGACACCAGGGGGTTGCGGCTCGCAGGCCGACGCCATTTTCATCGGGCTCTGCGGCAAGCCCAACCAGTTTGCCTGCACGGCAGGCGGATTGCCGCCGATATCCACGCAGACTAGAACCCCACCTAATCCACCGGAAAACAGCATGATCAGAAAAATCGCAATGACTTTATTGGCAGCCGTCGTGCTGCCGGGCTGCGTAATGCAACGCACCTACGACAGGGATATGGCAGCGGAACGGCAACTGAACCAGCAACTCAGCATGGAAGTGCAAGCTGACAGGGTCAAAATTACCCAACTTCAGGATCGCTTGAGAGTGACGCTGGTGGATGAACTCCTGTTTCCTGAGGGAGGCTGGGAAATCCACTCAAGTGGCAAGAACGTGTTGGACAAAATGGTCCCGGCGTTACAAAGCACGACCACCCATCGGATCGAAGTGGAAGGCTACACGGACAATGTGCCTATCGGCGCCCATCTCCACCACCGCTTTCCGAGCAATTGGGAATTGTCCGCCGCCCGCGCGGCTGAGGTGGTCAAATATCTACAGAAAAAGGGGATTGATCCGAGCCGCTTGACGGCCGCGGGGCATGGAGAATATCAACCGGTCGGCCCCAATACAACGCCCGAGGGACGTCAGGCAAACCGCCGCACGGACATCGATCTGGTTCCCGTCCTCCAGTAGTAAATTGGCCGATAGCGTGGCATGGAATACATGCCCACCCTGTAGATTGTCGAACCACGGAAAATAGAAAATGAAGGCACTTAAACTCCTTGCCTGCCTCGCCTTTTCCTTGCTGAGCGGTTTTGCCCAAAGCGCGTAAGACGGCCCGACCATTCCGCTGCCGAACCAGAGGATGGGCCGGAGATTGAAAAAGGAGAGTCCAAACCTACAAGTAGAACTGATTCTTTGTTTGCTATTCAGAAGGCTAACCGTGAACCCGCCGGTTAATAATTCGCTCGTTAAGGCGTTGCGGCTCCCGTAGTCCAGGAGGACAACCGCTCCGCGGCTCGTTCGCACCACTTATCGATGATATTTTCGGCGTCGCCTCATTGCCACTGCACACCCGTCAGCGGGCTTCCGCCGCCAACGCGCTTATCGGCAACGGCCACGAGCAAATTTCCCGACATCGAGTCGGTAATTTTCGCTTCCACTTGAGCTTCGCCGACAAACGGAAAGGTGCCGGTCGCCAGATATTTCAGATTGCTCAGCACATGCGCTTGCGGCACGATCATCGAGATACTGCGCAGTACCGGCGTTGCTGTTTCCGCGTCGGTCATCGCTACCGTAATCTTCATCACCCCGGGGCCAGCTTGATCTGCGGTTTGCATTTTTTTTCCCAACTGCTGATGGAGCTGTTGGTAAAAATAGTTGGTCAGCATCTGCTGATCGGCGGCGGAAACCGATGTGGAATCCCCGCCCCAGAAGGTTACAGGCTCTATCAATACCTTGTTATAGTTTGTCCAGCGTACAGATGGATTTACATAACGTAGGGCATACTGATCTTTCCCTCCCGGCGCGAGTTTGCCGCAAACATCGCCTAACAGACCGCAATTCAAGGATGCCTGATCGAGATGCGCCTGCTCCGTCATGGTACACGCGCTCAGCAGCAAAAATCCCAAACCCAATACCGAAACGGGAGGTGGTAATTTCGCGCTGCGTTTTGCCACATTTATAGGATTTACCATGGTTTTTCTCCTTTCTATTAAAAATAGTGGTATACGGTTGCTGGATAATTGATTCATATTCGGTCCCTAATTGCTTTGCTTGTTGACTCTGCCTGATTGGATTCAGCCAAGATGGTCGCAGAGCAAGGCACGATGGGATTTGCCGAGTTCCTTGGGCAGGCCGAACATATACACCAGGCCGATGGCGAGGTCGCCGAGATCCAGCGGTACGGCAATCAGCCCGAGGTCTCCGAACAGACCGGCTGGAACGAGCAGGAACGCAGCGACATAGCGCAGCAGCGATTCCCAGTACACCAGGGAAGCGCGGCGGCGGATGTCTCGGGCAGCCAGAATCAAAACCGCGCTGGTGAAGCCTAGAAAACCGGCGAGCAACCAGCCCCAAAGAGGAGCCGGAACGTTCAACCCCAAAGTCCGGTAGACGGGCGGAACCAAAAGCATCCCGGCCAAGCCACCATTGTAAACGCCGGACCAGAAAATAAAGCTTTTCATCTCGAATGGCATAGGCTTTTCGCAAAGCGGTGTGATCGAATTTAAAAAACCACGGCAGCCGATTTAAGGGCCAGCAGTTGGCGGATCAAAGGCAAACGACAACGCTTATTTGTTTGGCGGCGTTTGCAATTGCTCCATCACCTGGTCGATCGTGAAACTTGCTGCCTTTTGACGCGGCGGGTATTCCTTGAAAGTCGCCAAAAACTTGCCGACGTGCCACTGCGCCGGCAGCAATAGGAAAGCATGATCGATGTACCAGTCCCAGTAGGTGTTGGAGGTGACAGTCGCCTTCTCATAGGGATCGGTGCGCACATTGTAGAGCCACGGAATCCTGGTCTTCACGAAAGGTTCGCCCCACAAGGCCAGGGTTCCCGGCGAACGCTGCTGGGCGAATACCAGCTTCCAATTGTCGTAGCGTAACCCGGTCAAATCGCCGTCGTCGGAGAAATAGAAAAACTCCTCACGCGGGCTCCTTTGCTCTTGGCCGGTAAGATAAGGAAGAATGTTGTAACCGTCCAGATGGACCTTGAATTTCTTATTGCCCGCCCGGTAACCTTTCAAAAGTTTCTGATTGATGTCAGATTCGCCCGCTGACGCCAACAAAGTCGGCGCCCAGTCGAGGTGGGAAACGATGTCGCTGGAAACGGTGCCCGGTTGGATGTGCCCGGGCCAGCGCACCATTGCCGGCACACGGTAAGCGACTTCCCAATTGCTGTTCTTTTCGCTGCGGAACGGCGTCATCCCGGCATCAGGCCAGGAGTTCATATGCGGGCCGTTGTCGGTGCTGTACATGACGATGGTGTTGTCGGTGATGCCTAATTCGTCGAGTTTATTGAGTACGGTGCCGACGTTCTTGTCGTGGTCGATCATCGCGTCGTGATACGGGCTTTGCCAGCGTCCGGACTGGCCAAGGCTCTCGGTTTTGGTGTGGGTGCGGAAATGCATGTGGGTAAAGTTGACCCAGACGAACATCGGGTTGCCGGCCTTGGCCTGCTTTTCGATGAATTCGGCGGCGCGGGCGGCAATATCGTCGTCAATCGTCTCCATGCGTTTCTTGGTGAGCGGGCCCGTGTCCTCGATTTTTTGCGTGCCGTCCGGCTGCGTGAAGCTATGAATCACACCGCGCGGACCGAATTTCTTGCGGAAGTTGGGGAAGTCGGCTTCCTTCGGGTAATCCGGCAGTTCCGGTTCTTCCTCGGCGTTCAGGTGGTAGAGGTTGCCGTAAAACTCGTCGAAGCCGTGGGCGGTGGGCAGAAACTCGTCCTTGTCGCCCAGGTGGTTCTTGCCGAACTGGCCGGTGGCATAGCCCTGCGCCTTCAGGAGTTCCGCGATAGTCGGGTCCTCTTTGCGAAGGCCAAGGTCGGCGCCCGGCAATCCCACTTTGCTCAAGCCGGTGCGGAACACGCTCTGGCCGGTGATGAAGGCGGAGCGGCCGGTGGTGCAACTCTGCTCGGCGTAGTAGTCGGTGAAAATTACACCTTCGCTGGCGACGCGGTCGATGTTGGGGGTCCGGTAACCCACAATGCTGTTGATTTAAGCGATAAAATCTAGTAACAGTTTGATTATACTGTTATAATGTCGGTTATGAATGATTTTTGAATCAACGACAAAGGAACACAAACATGGCACAAAAACTGAACTGAAAA
>JBOICY010000328.1:0-5567 GCA_050740335.1 Methylococcales bacterium
GGCTTTGTATTTGCTCGCTATCGTCGCCATGTTATCCATAGCCCAAGGATCGAAGGCATCGCACAAATGTTCAAGTTATTGTTGCTAGGATACTAAGGGAAGTGCATCTGATTCTTGCCGAAGGCGCACATAATCAATTCGGCGATCTGCCGTGGACGGCCCGGCGCGAGATGTTGATTATGCAGTGGATATTGGCGCGCCCGGAAATGAAGGAATTTCTGCGCGGACGTTACATGGTGCCTTATCAAGAGCCTTGGATGGGTGCGGTGGATGATATGAAACGGCTGCAGGGCTGGACCGATGTAACCATTACCCATTTCCGTGAACTCGGGGTATACGGTGAACAGATCTTGCTCTCGATCCGCTATGGCGATTGGATCGATATCAACGATCAGGATCAAGCCAAGAATTGGGCGCGCAGCTGGCGGCCGGAAATTCAGCGCTATATGCATGCCTACCATGCGGTGTCGGGGGCCGATCTGACCGCGGAAACCGTGGATGCCCGCTCGGCGGAAGTGCGTTATGCGCAGCCTTCCCTGTTGCTACAAAAACGTCTCGCGATGCAGCAGCCAAAAAGTTTGACCGGCTCTACCCGTCGATTAGCTAAACACAAGGGTGCCGGATTTGCTTCATTGACCGGCGAAGTGCCGAAACGTCTGCGCATTGACCAGGATGATGATTGAGGCGTGGATTAAAGTCTGAAGGAGGTGATTTATGAAATATGCACCGGATCTCGAAGCGGAAGGCTTCGGTGATTATTCCGAACTGGATGAATTTGAGGAAGAGGCTACCGATAGCTTTTCGGAACTTGATGAATACTCGGACCACGAATGCGAGTCATGCGGGGAGTTCGACCCGGAGTTTGATGAAACGGAAGTAATGCGTGGTCGGCGTGTTCCCAATCGCGCGTTCAGAACCCGCCAAGGCATGCGTCGGCCACGATTCCGTCCACGGGTGATTCGGCGCCGACCAGGGGCGATATTTTCAGAGCCTTCAATCTGCACCTGCCCTGCACCTCATTGTCCGCAACATGGCAGCGAGTATGTACGCTGGGTGCAGAGCGCGTTAAACCAGATTATGAACCTGCGTTTATCAGTCACCGGCATCATGAATGCGGCGACGCGCAGTGCCTTGCGAAGTTTTCAGGAGAAACAAGGCTTGCCAGTCGATGGGGTCGCGGGACAGGAGACCAAGGATGCGTTGCTAGGCGCGAAAGGTGGAAAATCGCCCGAAGCTGGTGCTACAAAACCTGCCGAGCCTGGCATGACGGAGCCACCTAAGCCGGCTGCGACGCCGCCCGAGCCTGACATGGCGGAGCCTACGGCACCCGCTGCTGAATTCGATTTCGAGTGGGAAGGGACGCTCGAGCCCGAGATCACTACGCCCGCCGGTGCGGTGAACGCTAATCGTATGCTGGCCCGACAAATTGGTTGGGGATGTGTCAGAGCGGGTCGGGTAGAGCCGATTGACGGGGTATTACGGTTGTTGGGTCTCAGAGCTGGAGCCAGCGAACAGGATCTTGCAAAGGCGGTCGCGCGATTTCAAGAGCAGCAGCTTCGAAGACGCGGTAACGGCAGGCTTGATGTTCCGGTCTGGGAAGCATTGCTTCGCCGCGGCGTCCTTCCAGCCCGTCCGGGCTTTAAACCTAAGAGCTGGCCCGTCTCTTTCAGTGCAAGCAATAGGGCGTCATTGAAAAGACCCGACCGTATGCCAACGTTTCCTCTGCAACGAGCGGCAGCGTAGAAATTGAGTTGGGCTTTCGTGTGACGGATATGGATGCGGTTCGACGAGCAAGTTTTGTGGACGCGAGCGGTGAAGACAGTTTTCGATGGATGCAAATCATCGAGTTGCGTCGGATTGGCGCAGCAGATCCCGATGCCGTTCTGCGCAGAATAAAGAGATTCGGGCGCATCGTCGATCCGACCACTGCCTTACTTCCAGTTGATGCCCATCCGTACTATTGGTATGAGGAGAACCCACCCAGCGCCGGCTTTCACGTGAGTCATTATCGTGATCGACCGGCCCAAAACGGCCTATGCTACGACTGGATATTCTACGACCGGCCTAACATTCCGTTCACTGCGGCAATGCCTGGACGCCGCGCCTACTTCAATTTCGAAACAGCGCTGGTCGGGATACAAACCATACGGGGCAAGCGACGCAATGTTATTCTCAATACCGTGTGTTGGGGATTCGACATCTTAGTCCAAAGCGCAAACCACGAGGTGCGGTTGAATGCGCTAAGGGCTGGTTCGCGGGGAGGGTCGGTAGAGTTCCGCCAACTCCTGAATCGGCTGATCAACGAAGGTCAGTTTTCCGGTCATTGCTTCGTAGGCGAGGGATTCACCGGCAAAGCGAGATGTAGATAGGTTCGGCCACATTTACTCCAGGACGACATCAGGAGGCTAGTGATGAACACTGCATTCAGTTTTGAAGAAGAACCGTTCGAGTTCGATAGCGAGTTTGAGTCGGAGTGGCAAGAGACGCTCGATCCAGAAATCAAATCTCTTAGCGGCGAAGCCCTCGAGGGCTGGCTGGGTGAGTGGGAGCGAGGTCGCGATAGCTCACTGGCCGCGATCGCCGAGCGGATCGCCGCACGACGCCCGATTCCTGCAACGCCGATGGAATTCGAGTATGAGAAGCCGGTTCTGCGCTGGACACGTTGCTTCAAGGTCGCGGACGTCGAGAGGGTCAGGAAGGCCTATCAGGACAATGCCAAAGCGGCCGGGACCAACAGCATCGATCGGTGTTCCTGCATTGTGATGCTCAACGTGGCGCTAGGGCAGCTGCTGAAGCTGAAGAAAAAGGAGGCCCAAGCCCGGAGTAAGAGTACCCGCAAGGTGCAAATGGGAGCGCTCACCACCGAGACAATCGAGGAGGCGATGGCCGAGCTTCGTAAAGCGGGTTTCGCCAGACCTGCAATCACAATTGATTTTTTCGATCGCCGCAACAAAACTGCGGGCACCTTAAAACCGGAGCGTCTCAAGAAGAGCGTGCAGGAAGCAGTGCTCGACCTGTCGACAAAAAAAGGTTGTTGGTACGCCTATGCTCTCTCGATCATGGACGTTTACCACAGCGTGCTGCTCCTGATCGACAAGACCGGCAATGACGGAAATCTCTACTGGCTCGATCAATTCAGCTCGGGCATCGATGACGAAGTCACCACTACCCTCGACCAGCGCATTACCACCAAGACCCGGAACTGGTGGCAGGCGGTAATGGATGCAAAGAACGTTGGCTACAACACTCCTGCCCGGGTCTGGCCACTTCGTATGCTGCTCTGATCCTGGGTTCGTAGAGATAAACCGGGACTTTACCAGAGGAAACCTTCATGAAACACGACTTAGAATTTATAGCAGGACCATTCGAGGCTTACTCCGAGATCGACGAATTCACCGAAGAACAATCCGACGGTTATGATGAGTTCGAATTTGAATGCGATTTCGAGAATGGGTACGATTCATTTGAATATGAAGAAGAGTTTGGAGACGAACTTGAATTTGAAACACGAAACAAATGTAAGAGAGATTGGTGCAGCCCGAATTACATACAATGGGTGCAAAAGTCATTAAACCAACGTAGAAGACCGGGAAAAAACTTAGAGAAGATCGTTTTCATGATGACCACACAGTTCGTGCGATTAAAAGTTTTCAAAAGCAGTATGGCCTAAAGCCCGACGGAGAAGTCGGTCCGATCACGGAACAAACGATTAGTTCCAAGGGCGCGAGTCCGCCCCCCGCGGTGAAACAATTGCCCTGCTCGCCTACCAAGGCGGAAACACTGATCGCAATACTGAACAAGCATCGGGGCAACATTCCTCTTCACATCCTGTTAGGTTGGATGGAGATTGAATCAGGAAGACAAATCGGCTCGATTACGTCCCTTTGTGAAAGAGGCTATTCTCAGATTAAACCCGACGAAGCACAAGACCGCGGAATCAAGAACCATCAATTGCTCAGTTATGATGAAGACCATTCGGTTCAAGGCGGAATCAAACTTATAAATTATTTCATTGCGAGAACGAACTTACTCGTAACGAAGTACGGTCTGCCAAATCAAGGCGATGTCTATTGGCGAGTCGTAAAACTACATCACTGGATTCCGTCCGGACCCGAAAAAATGCTTGCGGATATGCAAGCGCACGGCGTTAAGCCTTCGAGTTGGGCTGTTATCACAAGCTATGCTTTAAACCCAAGTAATCGAGACAGGCTTACGCAGAAAATAAAACGCGACCCGAAACAGGGGATCGACAATGCCGATGAAATGCTGAAACAAGCGAAGGCCTGGCTGAAAAGACTTCAAGCCAATAAATCTTTAAGCAAAGAAAGTGAGGTGAGTGCCTATGAATTCGCTTGTGAGGGGTTCTTCGAAAATAACGACAAGCAGGAGTTTGAACGACGGGTTATCCCATCCGCGCCGGCTCTCTTGAAATGCGAAAAAACTTCGCCCGGTGAGACTCTTTGCGTCAGGATCGATCTTGAAATAAAAGATGCGCAAGGTAAAGTTTACAAAAAACCCGGTAAGCCGCCAACGCTAGAGCCTTTCAAAGTCCAACCAATGACGGGAATCTTTATCCCACAAGCTTATGTTCCTCAAAAAGAAGTTGACATCGTTCTTTATCTTCATGGGCACAAGACTGATTTCCCGGGAAACGGTGCGGCAATTCACGATTATTGGAAGGGTAGCCGATTTCCATTCTTCGCGTTACGCGAAGAGGTAAACGACAGTGGACAAAATGTTATATTCGTCGCGCCGACGCTTGGTCCACTTTCACAAGCGGGAAATCTGACAACTGCCAAAGGCTTTGATGGCTTTTTAACCAAAGTTCTAGCCGCATTGAACAAATATTTCGTAAGCAAGCAATCATGGCCAGAAGTCCAAGGTATTGGAAAAATATTCCTTGCCGCACATTCCGGCGGCGGAAGCCCGATGTTGCGCATAGCAGAATTGAAGGGAAGCTCGAACACATCAAAAATCGCGGAGTGTTGGGGCTTTGACAGTATGTACGGCGACATAGAAAAGAGATGGGCTGATTGGGCTAAGTCCCATCAAAATTCAAAACTCTTCGCTTATTATTACAACACGGAAGGACACTCGACGACACTCGAAAAGATTAGCAAAGGCAGAAATCTTCGAAACGTTTGTGTCCATGGGTGGGAAGAAAAAGATTTTGCCGATTGGGCTAGATCGCATCCAGCCTTAAAAAAATCTAATGCAGGTCCACACTATTGGGTCCCTATCGTTTCTCTCAAAGAACGAATTCAGAATGCACCTTGTCGAGCAAAACGAATTTCGTCGTTGTCACGGTCTCGAACTCGACAAACGGAAGTTGATTTAAGATTTCCCTCACACCGGGGTATTACAAGCCTGCAAGCCGCGAAGCCGCGTTTCGCTGTACGGAATTACGAAGTCGATACGAATGTAAGATACCCGTTGACGGACAATGCTGTTGATTTAAGCGATAAAATCTAGTAACAGTTTGATTATACTGTTATAATGTCGGTTATGAATGATTTTTGAATCAACGACAAAGGAACACAAACATGGCACAAAAACTGAACTGAAAA
>JBOICY010000329.1:0-17719 GCA_050740335.1 Methylococcales bacterium
CATTTTCTTGCCCGGCTGCGCCGCAAATCAAAATGCTACAGCAAATGCCAAAAAATGCTGGAGTACTCCGTCAAGTTGCTTATGGCTAAATGGAACAATCAAATACCTATGCTAAATTAGCAATGCCACTAAAGGCATCTCATCAAATAACCGGGGTCAGCAAATAACCTGAGTATAACCTGGGTTAGAGTAAACTTAATAGATAAATGATTTAAGTTTATTTTGACTCCAGTATTCCATTACCCCCAGTATTCACAGTATTCAAAAAGGACGTTTAATTTTCCTATTCCCTATGCACGAAATCTGACGGAAGCCGGCTTTTCTTCCGAATCGGCAATCCAACCGATCCGGTACACGGTCTCGCCTGACTGTTCCAAACAGCGGATCGCACCGGCTTCATCCTCGCTGCCGACACAGACGATCATTCCGATCCCGCAATTAAAAGTTCGAAGCATTTCTCGATCGTCTATACATCCCTTTTCCTGAAGCCAGGCAAAGACGGGTGGAATTGCCCAGGTTTGAAGATCAATCACGGCGGCCTTGAAATCCGGAATGATTCTCGGCAAATTCTCGGTGATCCCGCCTCCGGTGATATGGGCCAAGCCATGCACATCGACGAACTTTAAAAGTTGCTTGATCGTGCCCACGTAGATTCGTGTCGGTTCAAGCAATTGATTCGCGAGAGTCCGACCGGCTAATACCTGATCGAACGGGGAATTTTCGCGTTCCAGAATTTTTCTGATCAGAGAATAACCATTCGAATGCGGGCCCGAAGAAGCGATTCCAAGAAGCTTGTTGCCCGATTTTATCCGGCTGCCATCGATGATTCGGTTTTTTTCCACAATTCCGACACAGAATCCCGCGAGATCGTACTCGCCATCTGGATACATGCCCGGCATTTCGGCGGTTTCCCCTCCGGCCAGCGCAGCGCCCGCGAGTTCGCAGCCTTTGCCGATTCCTTCAATAACCTGAGCCGCCACGCCGACATCCAGGACTCCGGTCGCAAAATAATCTAAAAAATACAAAGGCTCGGCTCCCAGAATCAGGATATCGTTGACACACATGGCGACCAGGTCGATTCCCACGGTGTCATGCCGTCCCAATTCGAAAGCCAGTTTGAGTTTGGTTCCGACCCCGTCGGTACCCGATACCAGCACCGGCTCACGGTAACGGTCCAGCGGGATTTCAAACAATGAGCCGAAGCCGCCCAGGCCACCGAGTACGCCGGGAATTCGAGTCTTGGCCGCGATCCCTTTAATCCGCTCCACCAAACGGTTACCGGCTTCGATATTGACGCCGGCATCCTTATAACTCAGGGACTTTTGTTTATCATCGGTCATACGAAAAAGCCTCATTTTATCGCAACACGAATTCGATCACTTTGATATTCGACATCTTCATACGCGATCACCGATTTCCGCCATCTGCCGCTCGATCCAGTCCTGGGCGGCCTGATTGATTTCATTCGCGCTTCGGTTTTCGGGTGAGATCGGTTCACCGATCCGCACCTTAACCGTACCCGGATACTTGAGAAAACCGTTGCGAGGCCAGAATTGGCCGGCATTGTGCGCCACCGGAACTACAGGATAGCGTGACCGATGCGCGAGAACGCTACCTCCGGCGCCGTAGTGTCCGACCCGGCCGGGTTTTACCCGGGTGCCTTCCGGGAAAATGACCACCCAGCGCCCCTGTTTCAGCCGCCGCATGCCCTGATCGACAACCTGGCGCAAGGCTGCTTTGCCTGCCTTGCGATCGATTGCAATCGGTTCACAGGTCGCGAGTGCCCAGCCAAAAAAAGGCAGCCAGAGCAATTCGCGTTTGATTATAAAGACTTGCGGCGGAAATATTTTCTGTAACGCGATGGTTTCCCATGCCGACTGATGTTTACTGAAAATAATCGCGTTCCGGGACGGGATATTTTCGCATCCTTCGACATGATGGTCGATCCCGCAGATCGCTTTCAGCAACCACAGAATCAGGGAAACCCAGACCTGCGCGATAACGTAGCGGACTTTGAAGGGCAGTGGAAAGGCCAGCACCATGATAAGAGCTATAACGATCGTCGAAGTGGACATCGCGAGAAAGAAAGCGCCCGAACGCAAATAAAGCGCCGCATTACCGCCTGGACAGGATGAACCGGGCAGCGTCATAAAGGTTTTCGAATACAGGTACGACAATCTCGGGATGGGCCGCCAGCGTGAGCAGTCCTTTGCCGGTTTTGACCAGGAAGGGACTGGCACCTGCGGCGAGTCCGGCCTGAATATCCCGGAAGGAGTCGCCAATGAACGGAATATTTGCAAGATTGACCCGGTAATCGCGCGCGAATTGATGCAAAAGACCGGGCTTCGGCTTCCTGCAATCACAATGATCATCCGGCGCGTGTGGACAAAAATACACGGCTTCGATCTTGCCCCCGGTTTGGCCGACACTATGACGCATTTTTGTATGGATATCGGCCAGTGTGTCGAGATCCAGTAATCCTCGCGCAATCGCGGACTGGTTCGTAATCACCGCGATGCGATAGCCGCCGCGGAATAGTTCCGCGATCGCCTCCAGACTGCCTGGAATCGGCCACCATTCGTCAGGGTTTTTAATATAATCATCGGAATCGTGATTGATTACACCGTCCCGGTCCAGCAAAATGAATTTCAGTCTGTTTATCGTCACCGGGGACTTACCTTTCGGACAAAGAGGTCGGCCGTTCCTGGCTATTGAAGCTTCGAAATATCCGCAATCCGCAGAAACATCGATTGAATTCCCGCGAGCAAGGCCAGACGGTTGTTCCGAACCATCGGGTCTTCGACCATGACCATGACCTTGTCAAAGAAGTTGTCGACGCTTTCCCGCAATTCCGAAAGCCGAGTCAAGGCCCCGGTATAATCGTCCCGCTCCAGCAACGGCGCAATCGCGTCCGCGGCAGCGGTCATGGCCTCGAAAAGATTTCTTTCTTCGCCACCGGCAAAACGTTCCGGATCAACGGTCCCGGCGATTTCGGTATCGGATTTACGCAGAATGTTCCGAATCCGCTTGTTCGCCGAGGCGAGGCTTTCCGCGGCGGCCAGCGATCGAAAGCCTGCTACCGCGATAAGACGCTTCTCGAAATCCAGAGGCCGGCTTGGCTTAACCGCCAAAACCGCCTCGAATTCGTCGGCCTTGAAACCGCGTTCCAGACAATAGCCGCGCATGCGCTCAACAATAAACGTGGACACTTCGGAACCGGCCCGTTCATTTCGAATTGCTTCCGGCAACAGATTCGAGGCGAACTCCACGATGTCCAAAATGTCCAGATCCAATTTTTTTTCGATCAGAATCCTGAGAACTCCGAGTGCCGCGCGTCTCAAGGCATAAGGGTCCCGGTCGCCGCTCGGGATGATCCCGGCACTGAAAATTCCAACCAGTGAATCCAGCTTTTCGGCGACCGAGAGAATCTGCCCGGCTTGAGTCTCTGGCAAAGCACCGCCGGCGTGCTTCGGCAGGTACTGCTCTTCGATCGCTCGGGCCACCTCGATGCTTTCTCCGTCCGACTCGGCATAGTAGCGACCCATGATACCCTGTAACGAAGGAAATTCGCCGACCATCTCGCTAAGGAGATCGGCCTTTGCGAGCATCGCGGCACGGATCGCCGTTTGCGGGTCGGCGTTAAGCCGGTTGGCAATTGTTTCTGCAAGTTTCAGGACACGCACGGACTTGTCATAAAGGCTTCCGAGTTGCTTCTGGAAGATAATGTCTTTGAGCGATGGCAACCGGCTTTCGAGCGTGCTTTTGCGGTCCTGGTTCCAAAAAAATTCGGCATCCGCGAGACGCGGCCGGATCACTCGCTCGTTACCCTTCCGGACCGAATCCGGGCGACTGCTTTCGAGGTTGCTCACCGTGATAAAGGCCGGATAAATTTCGCCCGATCCCGTGGTCAATGGAAAATATTTCTGATTCGCCTGCATCGTGCTAATCAATACCTCGGACGGCAGTTCCAGAAAACGCGGATCGAAACTCCCGCTGACCGCGACCGGCCATTCCACGAGCGAGGTGATTTCATCGAGCAACTCATCATCGATCAGCGCAACTGCTCCGAGTGCTCGGGCGGATTCCTCGACCTGGGAACGGATGCTTTCGCGGCGCGTTTCGAAGTCAGCGATCGCCCAGCCGTGCCGATGAAGCAACTCGGCGTATTCGGAGGGCTTCCGGATCCGGATCGGATCGGGAGCATGGAAACGGTGTCCATAGGTGATATTTCCCGAAGTGGTCCCGAGAATGTCCGCGGTGATCACCTCGCTGCCGTACATCAGTACCGACCAGTGTACCGGCCGGACGAACTCAATCGACCCGGCTCCCCAGCGCATGCGCTTGGCAATCGGCAGTCTCGCGAGACTCTCGTTCACGATGCCGGGAATCAGGGTTTCAGTTAGCGCCCCACGAACGGCCTCCCGGAAGAACAGCCATTCACCCTGGTCGCTGACTTCCCGCACGAGTTCGTCGACCGTGACTCCGCAACTGCGAGCGAAGCCCCGGGCGGCTTGGGTAGGTTGGCCATCGGAGTCGAATGCCGCGCTGAGCGCGGGACCTTTGCGTTCGCGGAATGTATCGGGTTGGGCCGCCGCGAGCCCCGACACCAACGCCGCCAATCGCCTGGGGGTTGCGAAGGCACGGATTCCATCGAAGCGCAGATTGTTGTGACGCAACAGTCCGGCAAGATTTTCGCGCAGAGCGTCGCGCAGTCCCAACAATGATTTCGGGGGCAGTTCCTCGGTACCCAGCTCGAACAGCAGATCGTGTTGGTTATCCACGGCCTTCAAGCCCCTGATTTTCGAGCAATGGAAAACCGAGGCTCGCACGTCTTTCATGGTAATTCTCCGCGACCGATCTGGCCATGGCCCGCACACGCAGGATATAGCGCTGCCTTTCCGTCACCGAGATCGCGTGCCGCGCATCGAGCAAATTGAAAGCATGTGAGGCTTTCAGAACCATTTCATACGCGGGCAGAGGCAATCCCGCCGAAACCAGGCGCCGGCATTCCGATTCGCAAGTATCGAACAGGCCGAACAGGAAATCCACATTGGCGTATTCGAAGTTATAGGCCGACATTTCCACTTCGTTCTGGTGAAACACGTCGCGGTAGGTAACTGTACCCTGAGGACCTCGAGTCCAAACCAGGTCGAAAATACTTTCGACCCCTTGCAGGTACATCGCGATCCGTTCCAGACCGTAGGTCAATTCTCCACTGACCGGCTTGCAGTCGAGCCCGCCGACCTGCTGAAAATAGGTAAATTGGGTGATTTCCATGCCGTTCAGCCAAACCTCCCATCCCAATCCCCATGCACCCAGCGTCGGGGATTCCCAGTTATCCTCGACGAAACGGATGTCATGTTCCAGGAGATCGAACCCGAGAAAGCGCAGTGAGCCTAGATATAACGGCTGCAGTTCCAGTGGTGAAGGCTTCAACAGGACCTGAAACTGGTAATAATGCTGCAGGCGGTTCGGATTTTCGCCAAAACGACCGTCGGCGGGCCGCCTGCAAGGTTGTACATAGGCGGTCTTCCAGGGCTCTGGACCGATCGCACGCAGAAAGGTCGCGGGATGAAAAGTCCCTGCTCCCACCTCGTTGTCCAGCGGTTGAAGCAAAACACAACCTTGCCCGGACCAATATTCCTGGAGAGACTGTATCAGTCCCTGAAAGGTGGATAGATCATGCATGGCCTTTTGAGTGTTCGACACAAACCCTCATTTCAATACGATCGTTAATAAAAAGCGGTTGATTATATATAATGGGCTTTTCCAAAGCCAACGAGTCCGAATGATGCCGGAAAAACCCAAAGCAGTGGCCCTGATTTCAGGAGGACTGGATTCCATGCTCGCGGCGAGAGTCGTTCAGCAGCAAGGGGTACACGTCGAGGGAATCAATTTTTTCACAGGATTTTGCGTCGAGGGTCATACCCATGCGATTCGCAAACAGGATCCGGCCAAACCCAAGCGCAATAATGCGCTGTGGGTCGCCGAACAGCTCGGGATCAAACTGCATATCATCGATATTATCGAAGAATACAAGAAAGTTGTGATTAATCCGAAACATGGATACGGTGCGAATCTGAATCCCTGCCTGGACTGCAAGATTTTCATGGTCGGCAAGGCCAGGGAATGGATCGCCGAAAACGATTTCGATTTTATTGTGACCGGGGAAGTGATCGGGCAGCGCCCGATGTCGCAAAGGAAGGACACTATGCCCGTGGTTGCGCGCGAATCCGGAGCGGAGGATCGCTTGCTCAGGCCGCTTTGCGCCAGGAATCTGCCGCCCACGCATCCCGAAAAGAAAGGTTGGGTGCAACGCGATCAACTTTACGATTTCAGTGGTCGCAGCCGCAAACCGCAGATGGCGCTGGCCGCGCAATTCGGCTTCGAGGATTATGCCCAACCCGCTGGTGGATGCTGCTTCCTGACCGATCAAAACTATTCCGCCAAGCTCGCGGATTTGTGGAAAACGCGCGGGAAACGCGACTATGAACTCGACGATATCATGTTACTCAAGGTCGGACGCCATCTCAGGCCCCGGCCGAACTTCAAAATGATCATTGCGCGAGAAGATGGCGAAACCCGGTTTCTGCAAGGCTATCAAAAGTCCTTTATTCATATGCATCCCATCAGCCACCGGGGGCCGCTGGTCCTGATTGACGGAACACCGGATACGGATGATTTATTGCTGGCCGCGCGCCTGACCGCGCGCTACAGCCAGGGGCGGGACGCCGAACGTGTTGAAGTATCCGTGGTACGGAACGGAGTCAGCGAAAACCTTTCGGTTTCACCGATTCCGGCTCAAGAAATTCCCGATGAATGGCATATTTGACCGATGGAAAGTCTGAACGCACGGTATTTGCTCTGCCCGCTGCCGGTGATTCGAGTCCAGGACCGGATCAAGTTTATGCAACGGGGCGAAGTCCTCGAAGTGGTTTGTACCGATCCGGGTACCGTTCATGATATCCCGGCCTGGTGTCGGATCAACGGGCATCGGGTAATCGACTGTAAGAACGTAAACGAGGAGTATACCTTTACTCTGGAGGTAGGCTCGCGGCTCGAGGCCAACCGCTGACTTCTTCCAGTCACGAAAATGATTGCGGGCCGGGCTATTCCTTTTCAGCAATTCTTATTTTAAAAAATAATATCCTCGCAGGTTGATGACATGGACTCCTCCGTCTTCCCAAGCGGCGCGGGATACGTCAAAGAGGGATGGTTCTGAACAACTAAAAAAGAGAGGAGTCCGAGATGAAATTTAGCGCAATTGGGTTGGATATTGCCAAGAGTGTGTTTCATGGATATGGGATCAGCGAGGATGGAGAAATCGTGAAGAAGGAGCTTCGACGCAAGCAGGTGCTGGATTATTTTGCCAATCTGGAGGGGCAGGCGTGATCGGGCTTGAATCCTGCGGCAGTGTGCATTACGGGGCCAGGGAGTTGATGAAGCTGGGACAGGTGGTGAAGTTGATCAACCCGCGTCTGGTAAAACCGTAAGGGAAGGGCAATAAGAACGATTTCAACGGTGCGGAGGCGATATTCGAAGCAGTGACGCGGCCCAACATGGGGATTGTGGCGGGGCAAAGACGGTGGAACAGCAGGCCCTGCAGGTACTTCATCGAATCCGGCCATCGTTGGTGGAGCGGCGGACGGCGCTGGTTAACCCAATACGCGGGTTATTGAGCGAGTACGGGATCGTCATTGCGAAAGGGATCAGTCAGGTTAGGAAGAGTCTGCCGGAGAATCTGGAAGATGGCGAAAACGGGCTGACGTGGTTGGGGCGGGAGTTGTTTGCGGAACGCTCTCAACAACTGAAGGAATGGCAGATCTTCAAATCAGGGATCGGGATCGGCGGATCGGCCGGCTGGCGCAACCAAACGACTTGAGCCGCCGCTTGGTCGCGGTTCCGGGTATCGGGCCGATCACCGCGACCGCAGTGGCTTCGGACATCGGCGCAGGCAAACCGTATCGCAACGGACGGGATTATGCCGCCAATCTGGGGATCGTGCCGCGGCAACACAGCAGTGGCGGCAAGTCTCAGTTGCTCGGGATCAGCAAACGCGGCAAGCGCTACTTACGCACACTCCTGATCTGCCCGGAGCGCGAGCGGTGTTGAATACGGTGGAGCAGAAAACCGACCCGTTGAGTCGTTGGCTGAAGGCGCTGAAACGACGTCGCGGCGCGAACATTGCCGCCGTCGCCCTGGCCAACAAAAACGCCCGGATCATCTGGGCCTTGGCCAGTACTGGAGCAACCTGTCATTCGGCCAGCGCCCAGGCGAACGGATAACCCTCCGAGGGAATCGATCAGTCAAGTGCAACGATTGCGAAGGCAAGTGAAGTTGATGACGAAACAGGTCAGACCGGTGCTTTCAAAACCCGATTATCCCAAAGGCTCGAAGGAAGCCGTTAGGTTGGGCGAGGTGAAGGCGCGCGGATATTTTCATCAAGGTGTGGAAGCTCAGTGGCTTCCGAATCAAAGACCGAAAAGTTGGCAGCAATCTTGACTTCTGTTTTTCCATCGAATCACAAAATTGTCTTGCAAATCGGGAGGAGTCCATATATGGGTTGAGCGGTAGCGAAACCCAAGGTTTGCGTTCCATTGCAGGCTGACGTGTTGGGTTTCGTTCCTCAACCCAACCTACGATCGGCCGAACACGAGCCAAAATGAGAATTGCTGATCCCTTTTCAACGGGCTGGACAAGTATCATAATTTTGTGTTTCATTGTGCAGTTTTTCACTAATTCCGGTGTATAGGTCACCGGGTGTTCTTGCGGATTTGATCGGAAATCTGTGCACCAACATTGTGCTCAAGCACCGATAGAGTGCGCGACCCGCAATCGGGGGGCAATGATTAAGCAGCGGAATCTGCGCCATACCATAGTTCTTGATTAGGTATAAGAATTGCCTTTGTGCTTAGTTCACTTATAAAAAATACGGAGGAGGCTTGAATGTCACCAGAAGAAGTTCTCAAATTAATTAAAGAGCAAGACGTCAAATTCGTCGACTATCGTTTCGCGGACACCAAAGGCAAGGAACAGCATCTCACCGTACCTGCGCATACCGTGGACGAAGATCTTTTTGAAGACGGAAAAATGTTTGACGGCTCGTCGATCGCCGGATGGAGGGGTATTAACGATTCCGACATGATTCTGATGCCGGATCCCTCGACGGCCGTTCTCGACCCCTTCTTCGATGACAAGACGCTGATCTTGCGTTGCGACATCGTCGAGCCGACCACCAGGCAGGGTTATGAAAGAGATCCTCGCTCGATCGCGAAACGCGCGGAAGCCTATATGCGTTCCACGGGGATCGCCGACACCGCTTATTTCGGCCCCGAAAACGAATTCTTCATTTTTGACGATGTGCGCTGGTCCACGAGCATACAAGGAGCATTCTATAAAATCGATTCCGAGGAATCCAGCTGGAATTCGGAGCGGGTTTACGAAGACGGCAATATCGGACATCGTCCCGGAGTTAAAGGCGGCTATTTCCCGGTTCCTCCGGTGGATTCGCTGCAGGATATTCGCTCCGCGATCTGTCTGACTCTCGAAGAAATGGGGATCACGACCGAAATGCATCACCATGAAGTGGCTACCGCGGGCCAGGGTGAAATCGGTGTCAAGTTCAATACTCTGGTCAAGAAGGCCGACGAAGTATTGATACTTAAATACGTTATCGCCAATGTTGCTCACGGCTTCGGGAAAACAGCCACCTTCATGCCGAAACCACTGGTCGGGGACAACGGTAACGGCATGCACGTTCATCAGTCGCTTTCGAAAGACGGCAACAACCTGTTTGCCGGCGATCTCTATGGCGGCCTGTCAGAAACCGCATTGTACTATATCGGCGGCATCATCAAGCACGCTCGGGCGCTCAACGGCTTGACCAACGCATCCACCAACAGTTACAAGCGTTTGGTTCCGGGATTCGAGGCCCCGGTCATGCTGGCTTACTCGGCGCGCAACCGTTCCGCGTCGATCCGGATTCCTTATGTATCCAATCCGAAGGGAACGCGTCTTGAAGTCCGTTTCCCGGACTCCACCGCGAACCCCTACCTCGCATTCGCGGCGATGCTGATGGCCGGGCTGGACGGAATCCAAAACAGAATCCACCCGGGCGATGCCTTGGACAAAGATCTCTACGACCTCCCGCCGGAAGAAGAGAAAAATGTTCCCCAGGTGTGTTTTGCATTCGACCAAGCGCTTCAGACACTCAGCGAGGGTCGCGAGTTCCTGAAAGCCGGAGGTGTATTTTCCGACGACGCGATCGATGCGTATATCGCACTAAAGATGGAAGAGGTAACTCGTTTACGGATGAGTACCCATCCGGTCGAATTTGATATGTATTACAGCCTCTGATCACTGCCCACCGAGCGAGGACGCCCCGTTATGGGGCGTTCTTTTGCACCACCCTGTCCATTCCAAAATTTGCATTTTTCACCCTTCCTGAAAACCGAAGCATCGTAGCCGCGCTCCAGCCAAAGCCTCTTGCAGACCATTTTTCATAGAGTTATTAAACATTTGCTGCACCATCCCAGGGCTCTTTCCGCACCGCTCTAAGGCGCACTAAAATGATCAACAGGATTTGATCCGTCACCCGCAAGCAATGAACGCCCGGGCCTTGGTCCAACAATTGCTTCTTAGCTTCCATGCGTGTTAAAAAGGAACCTGCGGACTACCGGCAGATACTGGACAGTCTGACCGGTGCAGTGTTTTTGTTCGATGATCGGATGCGACTCCGCTACGTGAATGATGCCGGAGAACAATTGCTGGGTGGAAGTTCGAGACATTTCCAGAATTTGCATGTCACCGAGATTCTTAAATGCCCGGACATCGAAGCCGATTTCGCTCGCTGCATGGAAAGCGGCGTGTCCTATGCCCAGCGCGACTTGATCATAGACCTGAACGACACCTCAATCACGGTTAATGTTTTTGTCACGCCGTTATTTGAAGGGAATGAATGTACTTCGCTTTTAGTGGAAATTCATCAACTCGACCTGCACATCCGGATCTCGCGCGAGGCACAGTTGTTGTCTCAACAGCATGCCTCGCGGCTGTTATTGCGCGGTCTGGCTCATGAAGTCAAGAATCCGCTCGGCGGGATCCGCGGAGCGGCTCAATTGCTCGATCAGGAACTTAACGGCAAATACGATGAATATACCCGCATCATTATCGAAGAATCGGACCGGCTGCAGGAACTGCTGGACCGGATCGTCGGACCGAACAAGCCCCCCCAAAAAAGCCTGTCCAATATCCACAAGATTCTCGAACGGGTCAGGCAGTTGGTCCAGGCTGAAGTTCCCAAGAGCGTCACAATCAACCGGGATTATGACCCGAGCATACCCGAGATGATCTGCGATCCGGACCAACTCATTCAGGCAATCCTGAATATCGTTCGAAACGCCGCGCAGGCGATCGGAAGTCAGGGCGAAATCCTGTTGAGAACGCGCGTCTGCCGGCACATGACGATCGGTGCATGTCGCCACAAACTGACTGTTAAAATCGATGTCGTAGATTCAGGGCCAGGAATTCCCAAAGAACTCATCGGGCAGATTTTTTATCCGCTGGTTACGGGAAGAGCCGAGGGCACCGGACTCGGCTTGTCGATCGCGCAATCGCTGGTTAATCAGCATGGCGGCCTGATCGAATGTACCAGTTCGCCTGGAAATACTGTTTTTTCGATATTTTTGCCATTGGGAAACGGATATGAATAATACCGACCGCGTCTGGATCGTCGATGATGACCGATCGATGAGATGGGTTCTGGAAAAAGCTCTGCAGAAATCGGGGATTGCGGTACGCAGTTTTTGTAACGCAGGGGAGTGTTTAAAAGTCCTGGAACATGAAGTACCGGATGTCGTGGTCAGCGATGTGCGAATGCCGGGTATCGACGGTCTCGACCTGATGAGCCGATTGCAATCGCTTTACCCGGATCTGCCGGTCATCATCATGACGGCCCATTCCGACCTGGAGAGCGCGGTTTCGGCGTTTCACGGCGGTGCCTTCGAATATTTACCGAAACCCTTCGATCTGAATGAAGCGGTCGACCTGGTGCGGCGCGCCTGCGCCCAGGTCAGACGCCGGAGTGCCCCCGCTTACGAATTTTCAGGCTCGCTGACGCATTCAGCCCCCGAAATAATCGGGGAAGCCCCCGCCATGCAGGAAGTATTCCGGGCAATCGGAAGATTGGCCAGATCCCATATCACCGTGCTGATCAACGGTGATTCCGGGACCGGTAAAGAGCTGGTCGCGAAAGCCCTGCATCGCCACAGTCCGCGTTCTGGAAATCCGTTTATCGCGCTGAACATGGCGGCAATTCCCAGGGATCTACTGGAATCCGAACTTTTCGGGCACGAAAAAGGCGCGTTCACGGGAGCGCAGAGCCGCCGCGCCGGTCGCTTCGAGCAAGCCAACGGCGGTTCGCTGTTTCTCGACGAAATCGGAGACATGCCGGCCGAGTTGCAAACCCGGCTGCTGCGGGTCCTGGCCGATGGGGAATTCTACCCGGTCGGAGGGCATACACCGGTCAAAGTCGATGTCCGGATCATCGCGGCGACCCACCAGAACCTGGAAGACCTGGTCAGGCAGGGCAGATTCAGAGAAGACCTGTTTCACCGCTTGAATGTAATCCGGCTGCACATCCCGGCGCTCCGGGAAAGGCGCCAGGATATCCCCTTGTTGTTGCACCATTTCATGAAACAGGTGAGTCTCGAATTGAAGATGGAATCCAAATCCTTGCTGCCGGAGGTGGAACGCTATCTTTGCCAGCTGGATTGGCCCGGCAATGTCCGGCAGCTTGAAAACACCTGCCGCTGGCTCGCGGTCATGGCTTCCGGGCAGGAAATCCATCTGGATGATTTGCCGCCCGAATTGATGAATTTGTCCACCGGCTCCCTTCCCGAAAACGACGACTGGCAGATTTCCCTGAAAAATTGGGTGGAACGCAGGCTTTCCAATGGTGATTCTGGGATCGCCAAGCAGGGGATTATGAATTTCGAAACCACGGTGATCAAAACCGCGCTCCATTTCACCGGGGGCCGAAGACAGGAGGCGGCCCGCTTGTTGGGTTATGGCAGAAATACTTTGACCCGCAAGATCAAGGAGTTGGATCTTGAGGAGAAGTTGAGGGCCTGATCCGACCGGGTCGGGGCCCGATAACCGGTATGCCCGGATCGGACCCCGCTTGCTCTTATCTCCCCCTGAAATAGGGGAACGACGTTGATACGAAAGGTCATTACGCCGCCCCCATTTCCTCAGGCTGGATCAATCAAAGCACAGTCCCGGTTGAGGGATTGGTGTTGGCGAAATCTTCTGATAGAAGGAAGCCAAAATTCGTGTTAAACTAATCTGTTATGGTTTTAATTCAATAGCTCAAGGGGCGCTGGCTCCCGATTGAACCGTGGCCCTGAATTCTGAAATGGTTTTAAGGAAATCATCACTGTGAGTCAAAATTTCATTTTTACTTCGGAATCTGTGTCCGAAGGACATCCCGACAAGGTTGCCGACCAACTCTCCGACGCTGTTCTGGATGCGTTATTGGAACAGGATCCGAAATCGAGAGTGGCCTGCGAAACGATGGTCAAGACCGGCATGGTGATTCTAGCCGGCGAAATCACTACGGAAGCCTGGGTGGATATGGAACATCTGGTCAGGAACGTGGTTCGTGAAATCGGTTACGACGATCCTGCAATCGGTTTTGACTGGCAAAGCTGCGCGGTTTTGAATGCGATCGGCAAGCAATCTCCGGATATCGCGATGGGTGTGGATGAGTCCGAGGGACACGAGCAGGGCGCGGGCGATCAGGGATTGATGTTCGGTTATGCCAGCGATGAAACCGATGTCTTGATGCCCGCGCCGATTACTTATGCGCATCGTCTGGTTCAGCGCCAGGCCGAATTGAGGAAACGCAAAGTCCTCCCCTGGCTTCGTCCCGACGCCAAAAGCCAGATCACAGTCCGTTATGAAAATGATCGTCCGGTTGCGGTTGACGCGGTTGTCCTGTCCACCCAGCACGCTCCGGATATCGGGCGCAATGAACTCCGGGAGGCGGTGATCGACGAAATCATACTCCCGGTGATTCCAGCCGAGTGGATTCACAAAGACACCAAATTCTTCGTGAATCCGACCGGACAATTCATTATCGGGGGGCCGGTCGGAGACTGCGGGCTCACCGGTCGAAAAATTATTGTCGATACCTACGGCGGCATGGCCCGTCACGGCGGCGGGGCGTTCAGCGGCAAGGACCCCTCCAAGGTCGATCGCTCGGCGGCTTACATGGCTCGCTATGTCGCCAAGAATATCGTGGCCGCGGGGCTGGCCGAACGCTGCGAGATCCAGGTTTCCTATGCGATCGGTGTCGCCGAACCGACATCGATCAGCGTGGAGACCTTCGGCACCGGCAAGATCGACGAAAACCGGATGATCGTGTTGATTCGCGAGCATTTTGACATGCGTCCGAAAGGTTTGATCCAGATGCTGGATTTATTGCGGCCGATTTATCAGCGAACCGCATCCTATGGCCACTTCGGTCGTACCGAGGACACACTGTCCTGGGAAAAGACCGATAAAGCCCAGCAACTGAGAGACGCCGCCGGGTTCTGAGTTCCAAATGCCGCATGACCCATGACCCAACCATTCGAGTAGAGGAATAGATATGAGCAGTCAACCGGTTACAAACCTCACTCCCGATTACAAAATTGCCGATCTTGCATTGACCGGCTGGGGTAGAAAGGAAATCAATATCGCCGAAACCGAGATGCCCGGGCTGATGGCCCTGCGCGAAGAGTTTAAAAGCTCTCGGCCCTTGAAAGGCGCGCGGATCGCGGGCTGCCTCCATATGACCATCCAGACGGCGGTATTGATCGAAACCTTGATCCAGATCGGCGCCGAGATACGCTGGTCGTCCTGCAACATATTCTCCACCCAGGATCACGCGGCCGCGGCGATCGCGGCGGCGGGAATTCCGGTGTTCGCGTGGAAAGGTGAAACCGAACAGGAAGCCTGGTGGTGCATCGACCAGACCCTATTCGGTCCCAATGGCTGGCGTCCGAATATGCTGCTCGACGATGGCGGCGATCTGACTCTGGTCATGCACCAGAAATATCCGGATCTGATGAACGGCGTCCGCGGGCTGTCCGAAGAAACCACGACCGGGGTATTGCGCCTGACCGAAATGGTCAAGAAAGGGACCTTGAAAACCCCGGCCTTCAATGTCAACGACTCGGTGACCAAGTCGAAATTCGACAACCTGTACGGCTGCCGCGAATCGCTGCTGGACGGGATCAAACGCGCGACCGACGTCATGATCGCGGGCAAGATCGCCGTGGTTTGCGGTTACGGCGATGTCGGCAAAGGCTGCAGCCAGTCCTTGCGCGGCCAGGGCGCGACGGTTTGGGTTACTGAAATCGATCCGATCTGTGCCCTGCAGGCCGCGATGGAAGGCTATCGCGTGGTCGACATGGACAAGGCGGCCGGTGAAGCGGATATTTTCGTGACTGCGACCGGGAACTACCATGTGATCACCCATGAACACATGCAGGCCATGAAGGATCAGGCGATCGTGTGTAACATCGGGCATTTCGATTCTGAAATCGACATCGCATCGCTGCGCCAGTATCCCTGGGAAAACATTAAACCGCAGGTCGACCACGTCATTTTTCCGGACGGGAAACGCATCATCGTGCTCGCCGAAGGCCGTTTAGTGAATCTTGGCTGCGCGACGGGGCACCCGAGCTTCGTGATGTCCAATTCCTTCACGAATCAGGTACTGGCTCAGATCGAATTATGGACCAACTCCGGGAAATACCAGAATAAAGTCTACGTGCTGCCCAAGAAGCTCGATGAAAAGGTCGCTTCCCTGCATCTGAAAAAACTCGGAGTCCGTCTGACCCGTCTAAACGAAAAACAGGCGCAATATATCGGGGTGAGCCCGGACGGTCCTTTTAAACCGGAGCATTATCGGTATTAAACCCGTTGTTTTTGCGTGTATCAGAATGGCTATCCGCTCATGGCATCTCAACCCCCTTACGAGAAGGACTACAGTTTTGAGTTTTTTCCGCCCCGCTCGCCGGAAGCAGAGCAACAGCTGATTAGAATCTCAAAGGATCTCCGGGAATTGAATCCTCGGTTTTTTTCGGTAACCTTCGGGGCTGGTGGAACCACCCGGGCGAAGACGCGGGAAACGGTAATCGACCTCAAGAACCGCACGGATATTGAATCTGCGCCCCATATCTCCTGCATCGGCTCGACCCGGAACAGTATCCGGCGCATCATTCAGGATTACCGGGATCAGGGCATCCGGAGAATCGTTGCATTACGCGGTGATATGCCTTCCGGCATGATGGAGATCGGCGAGTTTCGTTATGCCAATGAACTCGTCGAATTCATCCGAGCGGAAACCGGCAACCATTTCCATATCCACGTCGCGGCCTACCCGGAAATGCATCCCCAGGCTTCGAACATCGAAGCCGACTTAAGGAACTTCAAACGCAAGGTGGAAGCCGGTGCAGACGTCGCGATCACCCAGTATTTCTATAATTCCGAGTCCTATTTTCGATTCGTCGATTCCTGCCGCAAGGCAGGGCTCGATATTCCGATCATTCCGGGTATCATGCCGATCGGTAATTTCTTTCAGATTTCGCGATTTTCCGAGGCCTGCGGAGCGGACATTCCGCGCTGGATGCGCAAGCGCTTCGAATATTACGCGGATAACCGGGAGTCGGTACAGGCGCTCGGCATCGATATCGTGAGCACGCTGTGTCAAAATCTTTTGGACCATGGCGCTCCGGGGATCCACTTTTACACCATGAATCGATCCGATCTGGTATCTAAAATCTGGGATCGTCTCGATATAAAATAAGTGCGAATTCCGAGAATCTATCTCCCGATCACGCTCAACCCGGCCACTCCTATCGAATTGGATGAACACAGCGCGCATCATGTGCGGAGCGTACTGCGACTGCAAAAGGGCGACTCACTGCAACTCTTTAACGGCCGGGGCTCCGAATTCTCAGCGGTCCTCACACTGGTCAGCAAAAAGTCCGTTACCCTCGAAGTTGGCGAGGCGAGGCCCTGCAATACCGAATCCTCGCTCTCGATTCATTTCGGGCTGGCTGTTTCAAGAGCCGAACGCATGGATTTCGCAATCCAGAAATCCGTGGAACTCGGGGTCGGCAGCATCACTCCGCTGTTGACCGAGCGCTGCGTGGTCAGACTGGACGAACATCGCTCCGGTCAAAAACAATCGCACTGGCAGCGAATCGCGACCAACGCGAGCGAACAATCGGGGCGGGCGCGAGTACCGGAAATCCGCCAACCCGTCCCGTTGAACTCCTGGCTCCAGGATTGCCAGGATCTGAAAATCTTTCTCGATCCATCGTCAACCCGATCGTTGCAGACCTTGGAATCGGTACCCCGCAGCATTTACCTGCTTTGCGGACCCGAAGGGGGATTCACCGCCCGCGAGCGGGAGCTTGCGGTCAATAGAGGATTTATCGGCGTATGTCTAGGGCCCCGGATCCTGCGAACGGAAACCGCTGCGCTCGCGGGGATCACTTTGATCCAAGCGCTATGGGGTGATCTTGGGCTTCGTAAATAAACCCCTATCCTTGCAGTGAATCGTTTTCCATCCGGCGGAATCCATCCATGGTTCCGCCTTGTATGATTAACTTTTATAAAAAAAGGGTAAACCTTGTTGTGGTTGTGGGTATGTGGACATCAGGGA
>JBOICY010000330.1:0-3220 GCA_050740335.1 Methylococcales bacterium
TTTTCAGTTCAGTTTTTGTGCCATGTTTGTGTTCCTTTGTCGTTGATTCAAAAATCATTCATAACCGACATTATAACAGTATAATCAAACTGTTACTAGATTTTATCGCTTAAATCAACAGCATTGGGATTTCACCCGGACCGACAGGCGGAATACAGGATCGCGATTACAGGATACCGATCGTTTGGCTCGACCCTCTATATACCGGAAAATATGGCCCGGGCGATTACGCTCGTTGGCTATCATTTGGCGGTCGCTATCGGTTCTATGAAGTACACGTTCCTCCGCTGTACCTGCAAAAAAATATAGCGCAACCTCTGCCCGTAATGTTCGTATTACATGGGGGCGGCGGTTTACCGGGAGTTGTTCGTTACCAAACCAGTATGAATGATGTCGCCGATAAATATGGATTTATCTTCGTATATCCGGCGGCGATAAGCTCTGTTTATATCGATCGCTTGCTGTATTGGAATTCCGGCCCCTTACGTAAAGATATAAGAGTGCGCAATGTCGATGATGTGGGTTTCATTTCAAAAGTACTCACCGAAGTATCGACAATCTTTCTAACTGACGAAGATCGCGTCTATTCTACCGGACTGTCCAACGGAGCACAGATGACTTTCAGGCTTGCCGCCGAGCTTTCGGATCGGATTGCCGCCATCGCTCCGGTTTCCGGCGATCGCACGATCGGTCAATTCTTTGCCGCGCCTCCGCAACCTGTACCGGTTATATACTTCCACGGAATTTTAGATACCTACTTGCCTTTTTACGGCGGTTTACCGGCCAAATCGGTATCGGTGTTTGAAGCTCCGGTAGAGGACACCATGGAGGGCTGGATCGCGCAAGCGGGCGGCGATGTAAATTACGCCGGAATATCAAACACAGGCTATGCGGTACGCTAACATTATCCGCCAACCGGTATTAACGACGCTGAAGTCGATTTCTGGGTACTTGAGGACGCCGGTCATACTTGGCCAGGTGGCCGTACCACCCTCATCGAAGATCGATCGGGTGTCGGTCCAGTCAATCAAGACATTAACGCTTCGGAAGTAATTTGGAAATTTCTCCGAAATAAGTCGTTGATTCCTTAAGTTGATGGAAAACTAAAAAGTAGGTTGTTCCGAGAGATGGATCGCGGGGTTCTCGATCAGCGCGTCTTAGTCGCGGGAACCCCTGGGTTTCTTCTACTTTCCGGAAACAGCGCCAGGTTTCCCCATCGGTTGAGACGTCGACATTCGCGCCATAAACTCACTTGATCCGGTAGCGGTTGAGCTTGTTGTATAGCGTTTTAATACTGATTCCAAGTGATTCGGCCGCGAGCTTCTTATTGCCATCCAACTGATCGAGGGTCACCATGATAAGACGCCGCTCGGCTTCATCGATGGAAGTGCCCGCCAAGAACCCTCCATCTTGCCCATCCACGATTTTGGCAGATGACTCGAGAACACAAAAATGATTCGGTAAGATCTCGTTTTCAGCCAGGATAAAGGCCCTTTCTATGGCATTGCGCAGCTCGCGCACATTGCCGGACCAGTTCTGCCGGCACAGATAATGGCTCACCGAATCGGATAGTTTCTTTTCAGCATCCATCTCCTTATTCACCAGACGAACGAAATGCCTGGCCAGCAGTTCAATATCGCCGTTACGCTCCCGTAAAGGCGGCAATTCGATTGGAAATACAGAAAGCCGAAAATAGAGATCCTCTCGCAACACACCGCTTTCGATCGCCTCATTTAAATTCCGGTTGGTGGCCGCGATAATTCGGACATTCGTCTTGATCTCCCGCTCGCCTCCGAGACGTGTCAAACTTTTCGATTCGAGCACGCGCAGGAGCGTCGCCTGAAGGTCGATCGGCATTTCGGTGATTTCATCTAGGAGCAGCGTGCCGCCTTCGGCTCGCTCGAAGTAACCTTTACGCCGCTGACTCGCACCGGTAAATCCGCCGCGCTCATGACCAAACAATTCATCGCCGATGAGACTCTCGGGCAACGCGGCGCAATTGAGTGCGAGGAAAGGCCCGTCACTTCGGTTGCTCAAATGATGGATCGCGCGAGCCGCAACTTCCTTACCGGTACCGCTTTCACCGCGCAGCAGGACAATCGCCTCGGTCGGGGCAACCTTTTCGATCAATTTATACAGCTCGCGCATCGGCTCGGAAGTGCCGATGAACCCGGCAAACCCAATGTCGTTGCTCGCATCGAAGCTCTTATTCTTGGAGGGACTGGTGGTTGAGCGACTCAAGGCATTCTCGAAGCCTCTTTAAGTCCACTGGTTTGACGAGATAATCCATGACTCTTGCGCGCAATCCCGCCACCGCGGTCGGCACCGACGGAAAACCTGTCACAAGGATGATATTCGTCGCTGTTTTTTAGAGTTCGTAGACAATATCGAGACCGCTGCCATCGGGCAGGACCAGATCAATGAGCACAGCGTCCGGAAGCGACTCGGAAAGCGCTGCGCGCGCGCTCGACCGACTTGGCGGTGCGCACGGAAAAGCCCTCACGCTGAATATACTCGGCAAGCGCCGGGGTGAAGTTGCCGTCATCATCTACTATGAGTACGTCAGCCATAGAGATAGAATGATTCGATCAAAAATAGCGTTCCAAAGCGGACAGGGAAAACATCCGGACACCCGTTGCATGGGCTTCCAATTGACCGTCCCAGATAGTCGGTTAGAACCATAAAAGCCGGCGGATATTGTCCCTCAACCCAAAAATCGGGTCAATGTAAATTGGACCGCCCCACACGAGCAGGGCAAATCTGTTCTAACCCGCCTCTGGTCGAAGGGCGAAGTGTCGACGATGGCCGCGGAAGTGGGTAAGGCGGTGTCTGATGTCGCTGGTGCGGATGGGACGAGTTGAGGACAGGATTAATTTACGGCGGAGAGGGAAATTACGTAGTTGTTGTGCGCAAGCGTATCGCCCAGCCGTTCGGAGGGTTGGGATGGAATGGCTGGCAGGGGGCGGATTCGTGGGCGGGGTAGTGTTGCTGCCTGGCGAACCCGGAGGCGCGATGGGTGGTGGGCTTCAGGAGTAGGCCGACCCTCGGGGCATCGTGTTGTTGGTCATGCGCAGGTAGTCGAAGACTAGACGGACGTTGCGCGCCAGGTCGCGGCGGCGGCGATGGCCAGTACCACGGACAAGGGATGGCGGCGTCCCTGGCCGCGGCGCGGGTCGGGGATGTCGGCAAAGAACTCGGGGAGGGTCCGCAGGTGTTCGGC
>JBOICY010000331.1:0-5226 GCA_050740335.1 Methylococcales bacterium
GTTTTTACAGCGCGGTAATAACGGTCGGCGTAGCTGCAGGAATTCCAATGCTTGCCAGAGACTGAATACTCGTCTCGGCTATGCCTCTTTCTTTGATTCCCTTAGCAAGTACCGTGAGCACCTCGGAAGTCGCCGCAACACACCCAAACTGACCAAGAGAATACGCGCTTGCTTGTCGTACCTCTTCATCCTCATTGCGATCCTTTAACCGGTTGATTAGAACAGCAACCACATCGGGTTTGGCTGCCGCAGAGCCAAATCGACCAAGTGCATTGATGCTGGCGATCTGCACATCGGGATTACCATCCTCGACCCCCTTTATTAGCGCCTCCGTTACAGGTGAGGTAACTGCTGATGGTCCGAGCGCGAAAAGAATATTGGCACTCGCCTTCCGCACCTCTCTATCACGATTTCCAAGTCCGTCAACCAACCATGCAAGCATATCATTGAACGTGTATTCCTCCGAATCATAGACAGCCCACCATTCCCTGCTAAATTCCGTATCGGACCTATACCAATCGTTGCTCTTTGCCACGATCTCCGGTGTAACTTGCACCAGCCTGAACGGATCGAGACGATGAGCAGTTGCCAGCACTTGCAGTGCAAATTGGGCAATGTCCCCTAGTTTATCGTCTATATCTGCGGGTATTCCGGGAGGGGTATCCCCGTAAAAGATCGCATCAAGTGCTTCGGCGCAACTTTCGCATACTGCATTATTACTATCTGCTAATCCTTCCTCCAGCGCTAAGAGCACGGAGTCTATCGCTGCAATAGATCCAAGCCGCCCAAACGCTGTCGCGATTAAGATCCGTTCGTGATCATTGCCGCTTTTGAACCGATTGAGCAACACCGTAAGAACAGTCGGCATCGCCGCTTCGGCTTTCAGCGCTACCAGGGCCTTAGCACCAGCGAAAAGTACGCAAGTTTCGGGGTCTTCCAGTTGCGCTTCAAGTGCTGCAATTACCTGTTGTGTGGCCGCCTGATGCCCGAATCGGCCTAAGGCTTGAGCACTTGCCCAACGTACACCCACATTCCTATCTTCTAACCTATTGATCAGCGCATCTACAACGTCTTGCATTTCCGCTGCCTGTCCGATTAGCCCTGAAGTCATAGCCGTTGCTCGCCGCACATTTTCATCTAGCACAGCGAGTTTCTCAACGATGCGAGTCGATAATAACTGACCCCGCCAATGGGCTTTGCAATGTACGAGCACGGGCAACGCGGGGACAAGGTGCTGAACCACAGCCTCTGTTTGCCTCTGGGCGTTTTCCAACCAGATATCCATGGCTTGGGTCGCGATCCATTCGAGCAACATCTGATGCTGGTCGAGCGTTTCACGTCTAATCTCTGTCAAGCACAGGCAGGCCAGCGCGAGCCGGTGGCGAAAAACATCGTCTCCAAAGGAATTGAGAGCAGTGGGGTTTGGATCGCTGAGCATTTCGAGCAGAGGTGCCGGATGTTCTTGCAAACCTGCCAGCAGCACGATGACCTCTTGCCATTCGGGAAGCCAAGCCTTCCTCGAGATGATGGGTGCAATTTTCGGCCACGATTGGGGCGGCGCGTGTTTGAGTTTGTATTTCCCAGCCAGGTGGCAGGCAGCGAGATACTGGTGGAAGGTCCGGTGCAGAAAGAGCAACGGGGAATTGACTTCGGTGCCGACCGTTATAACGATGCCTGTGGCTTTAAGCTCTGCGATCAAAGAACTGGCGTCGTGCCGTTTGACCATTTCGTGCGTAGGTTGGCGTTTGGATAGGTTGAGCAGTTCATCTTCGAACAGGTCACGCAAATCGGTCGCGAGAAATTGCTCCTGTTCCTGCTGCCAGAGTTGGTAAGCCACCGGCGTCAGGAATTGCAAGACCGCGTTGATGTATCCGTCGTCGAGATCGAACCGTTCCGCATTCCAATCGCGCAGCAATGCTCTGAAGCACTCTTCGTATAGATCAACACACCGGGTCGGAAAATTGTCCGAGTTCGATTCGTAAGTTCTACACAACAGTGTCAGCATCAAGGGTATGCGGGCTAGCGCCGTAAGCCTTGGTCGTGTCTTGAGAGTGTCGAAGAAGGCTTGGGCAGTTGTCCGTCCTTTTGCGCTCTCGCCAAACCAAACACACAGAAAATGTTGGATCTGGTTTTGGTTAAATGGCAGGAGTTCGAGTTCGTTTCCGTCACGCAACGGCAGCCCGCCGTAACCAACAAGCCGCGAGCTGATGAGTATCCGCACATCAGGATGCGCGTCGGCGAATTCGCTCAGGCGCTGGCGCAAAGTTTTCCGCTCGGGCTCCGGCACTTCGTCCAACGCATCGAGTAACAAAACCACTCGGGTTTCCTTCGCCGCGAGCTGTGTTTCGAGCAACCGCCGGAACACCGGACTTTTGCTTCGACAGAAATGCAGGAGCAGGGCGCTTCTCAAATCCGGAGTAATCTTCGTGAGATCTTTGAGGTCCGACAGCCGTGCCCAGAGAGGCAGGACCACATCATCGACCGTGATGGTCTGCTCTGCAAGTGATCTAAATTGAGAGAGTGCCAAATGTCTGGCTTCAAAACGCAGTAGCCACGATTTACCGAAACCCGGATCGCCGAGGATCACGGCGCGTTGGTAATTCTGACTCGTCTTTGTATTCCATTCGATGGGCCGCGGCTTGGGTTTCTCCCCAAGCGTTTCGCGACCATGATCTTCACCCTCTATCCGAGCGCGTTTTTCCCTATAGGCCAGCCCTTCATCCGGCAGGCCCGCCGCGCGCAGTCGTTCGCGCTCCTTCGCGAGCCATTCGTTATATTCCTTGCGGTCATGCGCCTGCACCACCTGGCGGATCGCATCGAACTTGTCCGAGCCGGGATCGAGCGCTTTCAAATGCTCCGGATAATAAGGCGGTACTTCGGCCGCGGCCTTTGCGGTCCGCTCAAGAAACGCGAGCGCCTCTTCGGCGGGCTGCGAGCGAATTTTTACCAGATCGGCGAGAGTGGCGGGCATAATTGTTGATGAATTTTCCTAGGGCAAATCCGGGGTGCTTTTTTGGATCAAGATTGCACGGCTTTCGATCAAATATAAAATCGAGATCTAAGGATGTGCAGAACGAATCGAAGCGCATCGTTTTCGCGATCGATGCGCCTCGTTCCTCGGCAGCATTCTACACCAGCACATCATACCGCGTTAACTGATCGTATTCACTCCATTGATCGTCGACCAATCGGCACAAGCGGTCCGATAACGGCGTCCCGAATTTTTTTCATTATTTCCGCGCCGGTCGTTACCATCTGAAATGATTCCTCCCGAAGGTCGAGCGACTTGGCCACACAGCATGTTTTTTTATTTTTAGGGGCGCGATCGAAAATAGGTTACAAGTTCCAATCAACAAAGGCGGTTGCATCGCCAAGGCTTGGCTGTTCACCGCTGTTAGGAAAAATTTTTACGGATCGCGGTTGGTAATTGCGTGACCCGCCCCGGGGATTTCATCTATACCAGTTTTGTAGACGGTACAAACCCATGAAGCAACTGAAGCAGGTGCACCCATGACGAAGGCTGACGGCAAAACGATTTATGACGAAATTACCGCCCAAATTGTAAAAGCGATCGAACGCGGTGCGTCGGGCTGGCAAATGCCCTGGCTCGTGGCGCATCGCCGCCCCGTCAATGTCGTAAGCGAACGCGGTTATCGGGGTATCAACGTATTGGTCTTGTGGGCTCGCGCACAGGATCGGGGATATAAAAGCGAAGTCTGGGGCACTTACCGCCAATGGCAGGCCGTCGGCGCGCAGGTGCGGAAGGGCGAACACGGGACCGGCATTGTGTATTACAAGCGCATTACACTGTCGGATCATCCCCGATCCTCGACCGAGACAAATGACGATTCGGAACTCACGGATTCGTCGGAATCGACTTCGTTTTTCCTTACCCGCGTGAGCAATGTGTTCAATGCAGCCCAAGTTAAAGGAGGCTGGTGGAATCCAAACTCAACAGTTCCAGTGCAATCGCTCGCGAATAAAATCAGTCGGGCGGAAGCATTCGTAGCCAGGACTGGCGCCAGAATCGAACGAGGAGGGTCCCAGGCCTATTATTCGGTTGTCGAGGACCGCATTCAGATACCGCCGATGGAAGCTTTTGTGGGCACCGGTACCAGTTCGGCGACGGAAGCGTACTATGGAACGATGTTTCACGAACTTTGTCACTGGAGCGGCGCGTCACATCGCCTTGCGCGAGATTTCTCCGGCCGTTTTGGAAGTCAAGCTTATGCAATGGAGGAATTGGTTGCGGAACTGGGCTCGGCTTTCCTGTGTGCCGATCTCGGGGTGAGTCCTTCGCCGCGCGCCGACCATGCCGCCTACATCGCCGATTGGCTGCGCGTCTTGAAATCCGACAAGCGCGCCATCGTCACCGCCGCGTCCAACGCAAACCAAGCCTCCGATTATTTATCGGACCCGCCGGCTGATGGTTTGAAGGCTGTAGCATAGCACTGCGGAATCGAGACGTTCCAAGAACAACTAAAGCCGAAGTTTTGGGTAGAATCATAGCCCTCTTTATTTAAACCTGGCCATGTGTCGTTACGATACGAAGCACGGAACTTCTCCATTCAAAGGACATCGTGGATAATTCCACTCATGTGCGGCCGATACAACATCATCCCGGATGCTCCCGCGTGGGTGACGGCCTTCGGTTTGTCCGAGAATGCCGGAAAGGAAATCTCGGAAATGTCTCCCAACTACAACGTTGCTCCGACACAGAATGTGCCGATTGTTCGAAATAACACAGAAACGGCAGAGCGGGAACTGGTTTTCGCGCACTGGGGACTCATTCCATTTTGGGCCAAGGATAGCAAAATCGGCTACCGCATGATTAATGCCCGTGCGGAAACCGTGGCGGAAAAGCCCGCATTCCGGACTGCGTTCCGCAAGCGCCGTTGTCTGATACTGGCCAATGGTTTTTACGAGTGGAAAAAAGGTGCTTCAGGCAAACAGCCCTATTTGATTCGGCTAAAAGATCAAATGCCTTTCGCGTTTGCCGGTTTGTGGGAAAGCTGGCATAACCCGGAAGACGATAGAGGTAGTTGCAAAACTCGAGACTTGAGTATAATTATCCCGGAATATGGATATGAAATGGCGGTCATTTCTGGGATAATATAGTTTCTCACAACCATATCAACAGCCATGATGGATAATACACACAGAGCCCATATTTTACAACGCTGGAATATCATTCAATACGATCTGATACCGGAATTAAATGACGAG
>JBOICY010000332.1:0-2432 GCA_050740335.1 Methylococcales bacterium
GCTTATTGCCTTGCCAAGAGGCGCAACGCAGTCCATGGACGCAGACAAGCTCACCCGAAGGGCGCGCCCGTGGTGTCCCGCAGCGGCGTTACATCGCTTGACAAGGGAATGACCATTGCCTGCGCGATGTGCCTTGCTGCGAAACATCACGGGCACGCTGCATGCGTCATTATCGCGTGGACGGAGTACCAGGTCTTTGTGCTCATTCTTGCTTGCTCCTCGATAAAAACTACCCACTGCGCCTAAAGTTTAAATGAGGCGCGACTCCCCGTTGTCAGGCGCCACCTTGCTTGAAAAGCGCCTCGGCGCGCTGGTTGATTTCCTCTGGCGTGAGGTCTTCCTTGTGGGTGGCAAGAAACCAGACGTGTCCGAACGGATCTTCCAGCGTACCGGTGCGGTCGCCATAAAACTGGTCTTGCACCGGCTTGACCGTCTTTGCTCCAGCGGCAACCGCTTGAGAAAATAGCGAGTCCACATCGTTCACATACACATGCAAACTAACCGACGAGCCGCCCAGTGATTGAGGGTTGCGGAATGCCCCCTCTTCACACGGATCGGCTAGCATGATGGATGAATCGCCAATTTTAATTTCGGCGTGTCCAATCTCACCACTTGGCGCAACCAGACGAAACAATTCGGTTGCGCCAAATGCCTGCTTATAAAATTCAATAGCCTTAGCCGCACCCTGAATGCTCAGGTAGGGAGTTATGCTGTGGTAGCCATCGGGTATTGGTTTTACGGTCATAATAGTTCTCCTTTGTGAAATGAAATCAGGTAGTTAGCGTTTAAATTCAGCAGAGGATGGATACGGTCAGCCTGCGCCCGTTTGCGCCTCATCGCCAAGTGCAGTTTGACGCTCTTGTTGTTTGTAAATTGCCGGTACTCTTTGCCTTCCATGTGGGACAAGGCAATCTTGCCTCATGTCAGTCACTGAGTAATAAACCAATTTGCCGCTCTCTGACGAAGCGACTCGGCATTTCGGAGAAATCCGTGCCGAACTCGTCCGGCAAGGCACTTAAATCGGACCCTACGATCTGCAAATAGCGGCGATTGCCCGCGACAACCTTGTGGCTGTGACTCACAATAGTCATGAATTTACGCGAGTACCCGGTTTGCTGGTTGAAGACTGGCAGGCCTAGTGACTTTGTACAATCCACCGTATCCATACGAGCTCATTCGGGAAGGGCCATAAGATGCTCTGAAGGAAGGAAGCGCATCGTTCGCGATTGATGCGCTCGGTGCCTCAACGTATCCTACGAACTGGAACTGACTTTGCTCAATTATCTGATTGATAATCAGCAGTTTCCAAAGCGCGCTATTCATCATCCGGCCCCCAGACAAGCCGTTCAAAAATGGTTGCAAGAACGACCGGATTTATTTGTTAAAACGGTATGTAATCAGCTGCGGCTTGAGATTCCGGAAGTCGAAATCCCGAGGGGAGCTATGATATCGGTCCCAAGCATAAAGCGATGCCTTAACGTTGAAACGTTTTATGATCGAAATGTTTAACACCGGTTCTCCCCCGGGTTTTCATCGTTGACGATATGTTAAATAATGGCGGCCGGCTTGAACAACCCTTGGACACAGCGCGACAGTTCGCATTCGATTTTGTCTCCAAGAACCGCGTAAAGCTTTCAGAGACATGAAAGAAGGAATTCCTGCGAACTGTGATATCACGAGAACCGGAGCCAAAGAACATGAAAGGCCACACGCAAGACGCTCTTCACCGATCGAGGACCGCGTCGTCCGGCAACGGAATGGAAGCTTTGAATCAGGAAAATCGTGATTTCATCAAGCTGTTGTTTGTTTCGCAACGCGAGGACCGGCTGATCGATCTTCCCAAGGCTCCGGCCATCAGTCTATTCAACGAATGCTTGAACCGTCTGGAACTGATTCCCGAAAAGCTAAAGGAATTGTGCCCTGACTTATTACTGGTGGATACAACCTGTGCGGATTCCGCCCTTATCGAATGGCTGCGCGCAATTCGAAACGAAGATGAAGCGATCAAAATAATTCTGCTCTACGAGCATGAACCGCCCGATTTGATTCGAGCAATTGTCGATTTCCATCTATCCGGCATCATCCAGGTAGACATAGGCCTGGAAATGTATGAAAAGGCGATTCACGCCGTTCTTAAAGGTGAGCTATGGTTCTCGCATGCCGTGGTGAGTCGGGTATTCGAGTTTTTTGCCAGGCGACTTAAGTTCCAAGAGACGGAATCCCCCGCCCCCCCCGCGCACCGATTTGGACCATCCCATCCATACCTGAAGCTGACCGCGCGCGAGATTAGCATCATGGAACTTGTGGCGCGGGGCGGTACCAACAAGCAGGTTGCGAAGGAACTCAAGATCAGCCCGGAAACGGTCAAGAAGCATCTGAAAAGGATCTTCGCGAAATCCGGCTTGCGAAGTCGCACTCAATTAGCCTGGGTC
>JBOICY010000333.1:0-2377 GCA_050740335.1 Methylococcales bacterium
GTTGTGGCCCTCTATCCGGATGTCCTGTACCGTGAACTCCTGGAAACCCTTGAACCGGCTCCCCACGAGGACCTCTTCCGGTGCAATCCATACCACCTCGTGAATCGCCCGCCCGCGCGTCTTCCACCGAAGCCGTGCGCACGCTGCCGAGCTAGAGCGCGACTTCGCCCACGATCGCGCCCATGTTGCCTAATTTGACGTTCGGTCCGGGTGGTCGCTCGAGGCACAGGGTGACCCGGCCGGATTCAATGTAATAGAGATTCGCGGTCGGTTCGCCCTGGCGTATCAACAGATCTCCGGCATTGAATTCGCGACGCTAGAAATAGCGCAGGAATTCGGCGGTCTCCTCGCCGAATTCCTGCCGCAGCACGTCCAGCAAAGGAATTTCACGGCGACCGGGTGCGAGCCTGGCCTCGGCAATGATCCGCTCCTCACACCATTCAACATCGGGATCCAGATGGTCGAATGTGACCGCCGCGCCGACGCCCCCCAGATCCAGGCCTCCGCGCCGCATCTGCTGCAGTCCCGATGCGGTCATCGCCGTAAACACCAATCGGGCGCCTCGTTCCCGGGCCAGATGCCGTAACTTCGCGAAGCAGAGCACGGGCGAGGAATCGAGACCATGAACGTGAGATGAATAGGACTTCTACCGCACGTTTTTAAAAAAATGCAAGTTTTTTGTACAAGAGGCGCTAACCGCGAGACGGCAATTGAGACCGGAAGTGGATCGGGATGCCTATTTTGTGCATGTTCACCGATCCGGATCAGTATCCGTTCAATCGGGTCGGCCTCCGTAAGGAACGCAATGATCGTCAGTTCGCCGCCGCATCGAGGACAAACCAAGGGCAGGATTTCGTAGATCCGGGCGATCAACATCGCCCAAAGGGGTGCCGCATCGGAGGGCTTCCCGGATTCAGTTTCCGGCAGGTCTTCAGCCGCCACCGGCACTGGTTCGGTTTTCGGGACGTCAGCATTCAGGGGCAAACCGGCGTAGGCCGTCACCACCGGTCGTAACGGGGAGTTCGGCGCGAGGACGCCAGGCAATAACGATGTCGATGCTTGCGCGGGGGTGGAATCAGGATGGCGAGCTTATCTGCCAAAACTCCAGCGGTGTAAGATAGAGACCAGTTTGGCCGTGGAGCTTCGGTTTAGGCAGACGGTAAATCAGCCGCCGATCCGTCTCGATCCACTATAGTGTCTCGCTGGCGAAGACGGGCCGGGCGCAGTACCGCAGCAAGCGTTCCAACCCGGCGCGATCCCGCGCGGCTACCGGGCAACATCGGCGTTCAAGGAAAAGCCGCCTTCATGTTTCTGCCCGCGCGCATCGCGTCCGCGGTTTCCGGCGAAAGCAACCCGCGCCGCTTGAACAGACGCAGCACCCGTTCGCGGACCTCGGCCTGCACCTTCGAAATGGCTTCGCTGTGTGTGGCGGCTTCGTCAAACCGCACGGCTTCACCTTCCGAGCTGAACAGCCTGCCTCGATGATGCAGCAGTGGAAGGGCAGATCTTTCCATTCAGCGCCGAACCGAAGCGAGGCAGACAAAGCTGATCGCTCCCGGCCGGGCTTGATCCGGTGCATCCGGACAGCCGGATTGAAGCGCCTTCTCCACGCAGTTCAAAAAATTCCGCAATGCGCACTTAAGGAAGCCCGCGTCACGGCTCAAGAAATACCGCACACGTTTGGGAAAAGACAACACCCACTGCCGAACCGGGACTTGTGGAAAGACCCCATCCACCAGATGTGCAGCGGTTTCTGCCCCATCCGCCGTGTATTGCAGGACGGACAGATGCCTCGTCCTTTACAGGACAAATCCGTCGGGAACGGATTTGGACAGTCGCAGGATACGCGAAGCGGGCGAACCAGGATGGTTCGCATCAGAAGGCGATGAGGAAATCGTAACCGCAGCCGGCGCACCTTGCCCAGGCAAAGCTGCCTGCGCCAGAATGCCACAGTCCAGAAATTTTCGAAATCCCGGTTCGATGTACGCGGCAACCGGAAAACCTTCCTCATCCTGGTTCCGGCAACCGGTCAGCCAGGTTTCGAGAGGCAGCCTTGCACCACCTGATACACCGTACTTTGCTCGGGCTGCCGACGGCGATAGAGCGCCGGATGAGCGATCGTTTTCGCTTCGCGTTGCGCGCATAAAACGGAAACCATAATCCGATTCGGGAATGAGCACCTTGATTCCCCTGACTACGGCCAAGGCGAAACCTGTATACTCAACAACGCAATATTATTTGATAATTCGGGCGACTTAGGTATCCTATCCTATTGAAAAAGCGTAGGAGGATATGAGCAGGCAATCAACCCATCCATTTCGGACACCGATAAAAAAATCAATCACAAGCGCCGCTATCATTCCTGCCCCCGCGAGTG
>JBOICY010000334.1:0-4650 GCA_050740335.1 Methylococcales bacterium
GCGCTGGATCAGCCAATACGCCGAGCGCTATCGGGAACTGGATGTGACCTTGCTCGGCGATGATCTCTACCGTCGCCAACCCCGGTACGAACACGCGCTGGCGGCTGGATTGAACTTCATCTTGGTCTGCAAAGCGTCGTCGCATCCGACGCTGGTTGAGTGGCTGGACGGCCTTTCGACGACGCAGGGTGTGCACACGCTGATCCGGGAACGGCGCAAGGGCAAGCGGCGCGAACTGGACACCTGCCGCTTTGCCAACTCACTGCCGATCCGTGATGGGGACGATGCCTTGCCCCACCCCTTCGACAAGCTCAGGACAGGCTTGTGACTGGATTCCGGCAATCCCCCGTATCCAGTACGGGGCAGGCTCTGCCGGAATGACGGCAAAAGGAGAATTGCTGGCATGCCCGTCAGGTCGAACCGCTACTAAGGTATCGGGAAATCAGTCTAAGATCCTGTCTTGACGATCTGGACCGGTTCCATTAAAAGCGCATCTGGATATAATCATGAATCTTACTGACCCTTAGGTGAGTGGTCGAAGGGCCGGTTCGTACACAAAAGCTTTCGTAGTTGTTACTTTCCGTAATGTAGGCAGGGATCGTAGCCGGATCGACGTCCACCCGGAGCACCTGTTCCGCACCGATTGCTTCGATCTCGAAGCGAATGAAGCGCATATGCAGCGTACCGATGCGCTGCTTGATCAGACGGGTCAGGTGCAGCATCATTTTGTCGCTATTCTCGAACCGATCCCTCCCGATGCCAACGACATTGCCGTCATCGCGGACTCCGACCAGCAGAGTCCCGCCCTTGGTGTTCAGGAAGGCCGCGATAGTCCGAATAATGGCTTGCTCGATCAGGTGGTCGTGGTTGCCGGATTTGGCGTTCCAACGCATCGATGACTTGAACTCGACCTGTTCGTTTTCACCTTTTTCGATCAACTCAGGCGTGGAAACCTGTTCCTGCGAGCGCAAATAACAGGTGACCATGCGAGCCAGTTCGCGGGTAATTTTCAACGCGGTCGGCGGACTCAAGCGTTGTCCGTCAAACAGTGCCCTGGCGTCGATTGCAATCAGACCCGAATCTTCCAATGCCCGAATGGTGCCTGTCCTCACGTGTTCATTGATAATCCCGACCTCGCCGAACAAATCGCCGGGCTTGAAGGTTTTGAATTTCCGATCCCTCAAATTCAAAATGCAGGACCCGATTTCCACGATGTAAAGTTGCCGGGCCTCCTGATCAATGGTGAAAACCGGCTGATTCTTATTGAACCGCTTGCGCGCCGAAATCTTCAGGAGATCCTGCAATTCCTGGTCATCCAGTCCGGAAAAGGCGGGAACCTTTCGTAACAATTCAAGCGTTTCCGAATCCGGCTGAATCATGGGACCGCAAACCGAGGTTGATATTCATTGCTCTTCCACGAAAATTCCGAAAAATCCCGATGTTCCTATCGCGTAGTATACACATCGAAAGGACCCGCAAAGAATTTTGCTGTCCCGAAGGTGGGCACGGATCCGCCAATTCGGCTTTCGCATACCGTGGTATACTGCGGCCGAACACTGACCGAGTTCGTCACGACGGCGAAACTCCCTTCGGTTCAATTTCTGGTACTCTATGCTGTCAAATGTATTGACAACGAATCAGAACGATTTCAAGTAATTATTATTTATAAATAAAGCGTTTCTGGCGTTATTATTGCTGTTATTTTTGAGATCTAATTGAAAGAGGGTACTTGACCGATGGATATTAGAAATAATCTACCGTTATCCTGCAACCTGATCATCGCGTTTGTGATCGTGATTTACCCGGCCGGTCAGACCGGGTCTTTAGTAGACGAAGCCAATCCAGTCAGTACGGAAGAAGCAAATTCCAGGGCCGACTCGGTCTCAACCGGCCTCGCGGATTGGCAAATTTCAAATGCGGACTATCGAAGTCTGGTTAAGCGGATGACCGAGGACCTCGAATGTCTGGCGCTGAACATTTATTTCGAAGCACGCAGTGAACCCGTGCTCGGACGCCGCGCCGTGGGCCACGTAGTCATGAACCGCGTGAACCATCGCGGCTTTCCGGATTCGATTTGCGATGTGGTGCGCCAGGGCGGGTCGCGGACCCCGAAGCAATGTCAATTCAGCTGGTGGTGTGATGGCCTGCCGGACAAGCCCTATAATCGGGCCTTATGGCTGAAATCCTTGAAACTGGCCGTCGAAATCTATGCTGGCAGATCCAAGGACCCGACCGGCGGCGCACTTTGGTACCACGCCGATTATACCAATCCGCACTGGAGCAGGACCTTTCAACGAGGCCCCAAAATCGGACATCATATTTTTTATCGGGAGTCTCGGCCGAAAAGCAGGATCCTGTAAAATTTGGATCAAGAAACCAAAGTCCTTTCTTCAGCCTGGATTTCCGACCGGAAAAAAACGCGCGAGGCCAGGTCGCATAAACGATTTTTCGACCAAGGGGCTCAGGATGGCGTTGTCGTCGCCCCAGAAAAAATTCTTGGCGCGACGAAGCCCGCGCGAATCCATTTCAATCCGGTGCGAAATCCGGGTCTGAGGACTTTACATTTCCCTCCTAAGCGGAATGAAAGCCATCTGTAAACAAACCCGATCCTTCAGCTATGCCGAACTCCGAATCTAAATTTCCAAATCGAAAAGACTTTCTGAACATGGCTTTCTGGTTTGAAGGCAGCATGGTCGGTGTCGCCTGGCTGATCGGCTGGTTCGTCGATGTTAATCCATTTGCGAATCTTTCCGCCGACGGGACGGCGTTGTTTTGGGGAATTGCCGGCACCCTTCCCTTATTTTTGTTATTCCTCCTGTTTTATCGTTTTCCGGTCGGGCCGCTCCACCCGATCAAAAACAGCCTGCTAGAAATTCTCGGACCGGTTTTTTCCGTGTGCGGATGGCATGAACTCATGATCCTCGCGATCGTTGCGGGGATCTCCGAAGAGGTGCTGTTTCGAGGGCTCCTGCAGCCCTGGCTGGAAGCGATTGCGGGACTGGCCGGCGGACTCATTTTGAGCAATGTCATATTCGGCCTCCTGCATTGGATCACCCCGATGTACGCGCTGATCGCGGGCTTGATCGGATTATATCTGGCTTATATGATGGATATCACCGGATCGCGCTACTTGCTGACTCCGATCGTGATCCACGCGCTCTATGATTTCCTGGCGTTTGTGATCGTTGCCGAGGCCTATCGATTGCAGCAAAAAAACGCATGACTCAAAACCGGGCCGGTAAAACGAGCCGTGCAAGACTGGTCTGAAAGCTGATCCAACGCGCGGTCGCGGGAAACCGGGTCTGTCGTGAACTATCCACCGAATTGAAAGTCTGCTCTTTCGGGCCAGCGGATACCCGCACCGGAACCAACCATACTAAATACCTTCGTCCTGCCAATTCAAACTTTCGTTGGATAATCCCCGCGCCAATTCTTCTATCGCACTCGAAGTCGCCGACTTCCACAAGCACTATCGACTCGGAGACAACACCCTGCCCGTATTGAAAGGAATCAATCTGTCACTGGAAGCCGGAGAAATGGTCGCGATTATGGGTCCCAGCGGATCCGGCAAAACCACTCTACTGAATTGCATGTCGGGGATCGATATTCCCGATCGGGGCAAGCTGTCGGTTGGAGGCCAAACCGTCAATCTTGACGTCGAACGGGAACGCACCCGGCTGCGAAGGTACCGTCTCGGGATCGTGTTCCAGTTCTTTAATTTGATTCCGACCCTGAATGTCCGGGAAAATATCGCGCTGCCCTTTCTGATCGGCCGGAACCATCCACCCGACCAGGAATCCCGCATCACCGGCATGCTTAAAACCATCGGCCTTGAAAAACGTGCCGAACATTATCCCTTTCAGCTCTCCGGCGGCGAGATGCAACTGGTTTCGATCGCGCGCGCACTGGTACACCGGCCCGAGGTCATTCTTGCCGACGAACCGACCGGCAACGTGAACCCATCGGTCGGGCGCAGCATTATGAAAATCTTGCGGGCAACCGCGAAAAGCCAGCAGAGCAGCGTCATGCTGGTCACCCACAGTCCCGAGCATGCGAGTTGGGCGGACCGGGTCTGTTTCATCAAGGAAGGCGTGATTGCCGACCAACTGTCGCTTGCCAGCGGTCCGGAACAAGTCGCGCCGATCTACGACAAACTGTTGGAACTTGAAATTTGAAGTCCCGGGAGGAACCAGAACCGGGCGTGCTGAACCTGCGAATCGCGGGCTTGCTCGGATTCCGAAGTCTGAATCGGCATCGCATGGTCGCCCTGGCAACCGTGTCCGGCATCGCGCTCGGAATGTTTGTCGTGGCCACCATCCTGATTGTCGATTTTAACACCGCACGAACCAGCGATCAGCGCAGCCGTCTCGATCTCGAAATCATCACACAAAACCGAAATAACACGACGCCCGAGACCGCGGTCAAACTGCCGATCACCCGAATCGCCATTCTGCCGGCAGCTTCGGCGCCGGAACGCAAGGCGCGGAAGTCATCGTCTTCCGCATTTCCCTCGCAACAACTCGATTCCGTGCTCGATCCAGACAACCCGCCCGGACCCGCGGGTGAAGAAGATTACCAGACCATGCGGCTCGCGATCCGCATTGCCTCCTTACTGGCCTTCATGGTCGGAGGGGTCGTGGTGTTCTATAC
>JBOICY010000335.1:0-2600 GCA_050740335.1 Methylococcales bacterium
CCGTTATGCTTGTGGTCGGATTGATGCCATTCAAAACGACCGTAAGCGCGTAACACATCAGTTCACTCAGGGTCTGTTGTCCGGCTGACTGCGGAGAGACAGCGTTCTGACCGCTCATAAATTTTAACTGGGAGGGAATGACACAACCACCCTGTAGCGCTTGTAGAAGGCTCCCCGAGATAATCGGTACGGATCCCAATACCAAAAGGATATTGATTTCGGGAACATTAAAAACCTGATTCAACTGAGTGTTTGCCGGATCCGCGAACAGGGAACCGCAATCGGCGAAATCCTTCTGCCTGGCGTTCAACCATTGTTGATGGGTACAGGTGCCGCATGTCGTCTTATCGACCGGGTCGGACAAATTCCCGGAGGCCATTGCGGAAGGGGAACACTGTTTTGCAAACGCGGGACGACTGGCCAGTGTCATCAACACCGGCACAGTTAGCCCAACCGTAGCAAGACTTCGCCGCTTGTGGTCGATTCCGGTCACACTTTGATCCCGGGTCAGCGAATCCGCGAAAGGTTTGTCTTTAATTTCCATCAAGAACTCTCTAAACGATACAATCTTAAATAAAGCAATAAATGAGCCGTAAAAGGACATTCCTGCCTAATCAAAAAGTTAGTAAATCCAATATTTTAGCCAATCCGATTTTTCCGAAAATTGTAAAATTTTTCGACAGGTAAACGATCGGCAAGTGCCATAACTTTAGATCAGCATCCCTTCGTTTTCCATAAGTTCACAAGCCGGCTCAACGAAACGCTGTACCCTACGCCGCTCGGATATTCGATTAGTTTCCGCTTTGATTCTTTTACAAACACCTTGGTTTTGACCGAGGTGGCTCAACGGATTCTGAAAAAAAAGACTTGCCTGTTATATTACCCCTTGATCAAACCGAAGAACAACTCGTATTGATGAAGATCCCGATTTCGGCAATCCAATTTCATTTAGGGTGACAATACGCTTGCCTTGTCCTGTCCATGGTCGGCCTCAACCTATTGATCGCGACGATTCCACCCCGCTCCATCGGGAGCCTATACTTACAGGATATTCAGCACGAAGGGAGCTAAGAAACATAGCCATGCAAAATCTCGTTCATGACCTGGTATTTGATTCCGCGGATCGATTTGGCGCCGTCGAAGCCTTGTGCGACCGTAACCTCAGTCTTTCGTATCCACAATTTGCCAACCAAATCGATAGCATTGCCCGAGCATTTTCGCGCCTCGGGTTGCAACGCCGCGATCGACTCGCGATCTATCTCCCCAAGCAACTGGAAACCGCAATATCCATGTTTGCGACGAATCTGGCCGGGGGAGTTTTCGTGCCGGTCAATCCGGTGTTGAAAGCCAATCAGGTTCAGCACATTCTGAACGATTGTAACGTCCGCGTCTTGGTCACCTCGAATAGCCGGATTCCGGTACTGGAAACGATACTGAGTGATTGCCACGACCTGCACACTGTAATCGTCCTGGAACAGGAACAGGGTATCCCGGAGATTCCGGGAATCCGCTTCCTGACCTGGAACGAAATCAGAGAGGAAGAACAAACGAAGCGACTTCCGGACGTCATCGATATGGATATGGCCGCGATTCTCTATACATCCGGCAGCACCGGAAAACCGAAGGGTGTGGTATTGTCACACCGAAACATCGTCACCGGCGCGAAAAGCGTGGCCGAATATTTGCGCATCAAAGCCGACGACCGCATCCTGGCCGTCCTGCCCTTCAGTTTTGATTACGGGCTAAACCAGATGATCGCATCGGTACTGTGCGGAGCCAGCTGTATACTCATGGACTATCTGTTACCAAGAGATGTCATCAGAGCCGTCGCGAGCGCGAAGATCACCGGTCTGGCCGCGGTTCCTCCGCTTTGGGTTCAACTCGCGCAGATCGAGTGGCCCGAATCGATCAACACTCATCTGCGCTACCTGACCAATTCCGGAGGTAAGATGCCCGAAACGACGCTCAAAGTATTGCGGGCGGCGGTGCCAAATGCGGAATTTTTCCTGATGTATGGATTGACCGAGGCCTTTCGATCGACCTATCTGCCACCGGAATTGATCGATGCCAAACCGGGTTCCATCGGCAAGGCCATTCCGAATGCGGAGATTCTGGTAGTCCGCGAAGACGGGAGCCCTTGCGGCGTCAATGAACCGGGGGAACTGGTGCATCGCGGTTCGCTGGTCGCAATGGGTTACTGGAACGATCCGGCTAAAACCGCGGAACGATTCAAACCCTGCCCGTCGCAGCTGGAAGGACTTCCGATGACCGAAATCGCGGTATGGTCCGGTGATACGGTGGTCAAAGACGAAGAGGGCTACCTGTACTTTGTGGGACGGCGCGATGACATGATCAAGACCTCGGGTTATCGGGTCAGCCCCACGGAAGTCGAGGAAGTCATCTACAAAAGCGGCCTGGCCGGGGAAGCCGCGGTTCTTGGCATTCCACACCCGGCCCTGGGCCAGGCGATTGTCGTTGCCGCGAGCCCCCCGGCCCACCACGATCGGATCGACCAAGCCGGACTGATCTCATTCTGCAAACAGGAATTACCCAATTTCATGGTGCCCCTGGAGATCAGGGAATTCCAATCGCTTCCCAGA
>JBOICY010000336.1:0-1698 GCA_050740335.1 Methylococcales bacterium
CGATGGCCGAAAAATCCAATGATCGGATGCGTTTATTGCAACCGCACGCGATCCCTATTGATGGCAAGCCTCGACAAATCTTCGGTACGACAGGAAGTCAATCGGTTAAAAACCGAGTTTGAACAACTGCGTGGCGACGGCAAAATCAGCGCTGAAACGCAGGCCATGCCTGAGCAGCCTGTTTCTGATCGTGGAATTGATATGGGCCATTTTCCTAAAAAAACCCACCCCCAAAGACACGACCAACTCCAGCCTGCCTGCGTCGCAGACCGCCAAAGATGAGTCGGCCTTGGGCCATGCGGGCAGCCACGGTAAAGGCAAGCGCACCCAGCAGGAACGCGCCCGCAACACGCGAACCGTGGAAACCGTCGCCGTGACCACGGTAGACAGCTGCGATCGCTGCGGCGAGCCGCTGAGCGAGGTATCCTGCACGGGTCATGAAAGACGCACCAAAATCGATCTTGTGTTCGAGAAAGTAGTCGAGCCTGTCGATATCGTGGTTCGGCGTTCTCCGCGCGCGCCGCGTTCGATGACGGCGACCTTCAGCCATTGCCGGATCACCGACAGCACGGTGCCATCGCTGACCCGGCGGCTCACGCAGCGCATCAGCTCGCCATGGGGAATTGTGTTGAAGTAGTCGGATCAATCGCCATCCACCACTGCCCGCTTCCCTCGTTGAACAATGCCGAAATGAATCGTCCTGAGCGCCATCTTGGCATCCAAACCAGGGCGAAATCCGTATTGCCGCGGCAATAAGGTCGGCTTCGAAAATCGGACCGATCACCAGCAGCACCGCCATCTGCACCACCCGATCCCGAAGCGTCGGGATCCCCAAAGGACGCTGACCGCCCTGGGCCTTGGGTATCCATACGCGCAGTAAGGGCTACGGCTGATAGTCACCCACCTGCAACTCCTGCTGCAATCTTTCCAGCCACCCGTCCAAGCCCTGGTCCTCGATCTGTTTGAAGCGGATGCCGTCGTAACCCGGCGCGCCGCGATTCGCGCGGCAGCGCCGATAAGCGACCCACAGTACATCGGCTCGCTAGATCTTGTCCCATAGGCTGTAAAAACGAAAGGCCGGTTCTGCCTTGGCTTTCGCCGGTAATGCAGTCTGTACCGTCTGAACTGTTATCGTCGAGGTTGCTAGACTCTCGTCAATCCCCAAGCTCTTGTCACTTTCCCTGCCTCGCGTTTCGAAACAGGGCGCCTTCGCTCTTCCGGCATTACCCGGCCTCGGCACGACTACACGCCCCTCCGTCATCCCCGTCGGCCGGCTCCATCCCTCACGGGATCGCCGTGGTCCGCTGCCACTGGACACCCACCGGGACCTCCCTTGTTGCACACCTGATCTCTCCTGCCTGCGTGCTGTCACCATTATCCCGGTGGGATTCTTGCGGCAAAATCGCTCGTTTCCGCAAGAACAGCGGCCTTCCCCGTGATTAGCGCGGGTCGGCTCCCACGACAGCTTTTCGAGGTCTGCTCAGTGTTCACTCTCGTTACGGCCCGCACGGCCCGTTGATCTCCCAAGGAGACCTTTTCTTGCAGTGCTTCAGCCCATTCGTTACCTCCTGGATCGCCCAAGTACTTCCGGCTGGAGCGATCGTTAGCCGGGTCGGATTGGCACCGACGAATCAGACGTGCCTTTACAAGGCACACCCAACAATCGAGCCGAACGGGATTTGCGAATGGCCAAAGTCA
>JBOICY010000337.1:0-5693 GCA_050740335.1 Methylococcales bacterium
AGCATGACCACATGACCACATGACAGCATGACCACATGACCATTATCATTACCTACGCAATACCCTCTAATTTTCATCGTCAACCTATCGTGCCAGTATGGGCTCACACATACGGTAAGCAAAAACGTCCGGACCGATTACTCGCTTCTGAACGAAGGGGTCGGCACGCTGGACGAAGAAGTCATGGATTCACCGCTCGAAACCTTTGCGGGTTTAAAGCAGGATGGCAAGATATCAACATAATTTCCCGTGTACCGGCTCTCATTGAGCGGGTTAGCATCGAGATACAGGCCTCACCTCAAATACGGGAACGAAGCATAGTATCCGGACAAGGCCGCGTTCAATTCCATCGTCATTTCAAATGTCTGATTCTATTCCGCTTTGGTATATCCAACCGCTATCCGACAAGGTTGACCGCCGGATTGTGTCTGGGCGTCGTCGGCAAGTTCCGACACCACAATTCCATGCAAAATAGCGCCTTTCACCTTATATTTGTGAACGTTGAGGCCATCCGGGGTCTTAGCATGCACATTCAATTTCAGGAAGCGCTTCTGCACTTGTTCCCAGCTTGAATTCGCTCCAGTCTTCTCCACGAATTCCTTGAAAATAGCCGGGCTAACCAAAAAAGTGCCCTCCGCGACAATATGAATCCGGGCATTCGGAACATCGATGGGGAGTTTTCCGTTTCGGAGGTTCTCCCGAACCCAATTCAGAAACCACCTGCCGGGGTCCTTGTGGGCGCAGCCTATCTCGCTCCTTTCCTGGATAGTGGTGCCGTTTACGATCTCGGAATCTTCGGCGAGGGGCACGCACTCAGGGTTTTCGCCAGCGCGGGCTCGTGGTAGGAATCCAGACCGATTTTCGTTGTGGTCAGCGTCCAGTATCGATTTTCCGGCTGACACACCATCGTCCTCGTTCGGTCGTATGGTCGCGGCCCCGTTTGAGTTATTTTCTTCCAATTCCGAGATCACTTCGCCAGAAAACGATTCCGGGCGTGCCGCGGGGTCGATCCAGATCTTTGAGGCAGGCAGCCGGATGAGCGTCAACACGTGTTCCCAACCGTCCCCTTTGACTTTCGCGCGCCAGATTGCCCGATCGTTGCAGGGAATCAGGATGCCCCGCTGCTGCAGCTCGTCGAAGATTCGATCGTTCCGATTCGGTATGCCGGTCTGTCCTTCTGCAATCAGGTGGGTACGCAGAATATCGACTGCGCGTTTGCTTACCAGCCAAAGGTCGTCACCGACCAGCCACCCGGCCGCGCCGTTGCGATTCAGTGGAAGTTCACCCGCGGTCAAAAGATGCCGCAAGCCGTTCAGCAGCTTTACATGAAGTGGTCTGGCACGGGATTCGAACGATTTCGGATCCGGCTCTGCACCGAGGTTGCGGGCTACCGACTCGCGATCTGCCCGGTCAACGATTTCGCCGATTGTCTCGGCTGCGTCCATGTCGCCACCAATACAAGCCACCCATTGCGAAAACAATCGTAAGTCGCGGCTGAGCCAATCGAGTCCTTCGGTCGGCAAAATTTGCCGAACCAATAATAGCGAGGACTTTCCATGAAGACGGTGTACTCGGTCCCGTCTGAATTTTGCTCGATACCATTTGACGGAATCCGCCATCGGCCCGGTCCAGGGTACCCATTGACCAACGTTGCCATCAGTATCGTACACGGTTACAGCTTGATCGATCACCGGTTTACCGATGTCGTGACACAGTGCTGCTGAAAATATGGCATAGGTCCAGAGATCCTGCTTTTGCGTTATTGCCTCAGGCTTGGCGCCGGGCGGCAGGAGATATGCGCGACGCAACTTTAAGGCAATCATCGCCACCTCCAGTCCGTGTTGAAGCATTCCGCCGAGGGTTGCGTGGTGATGGGATTCGGAGGCAGGCAACTGCTGCACGAAGCTGGCGTAACTATGCAGCGCGGTTTCATAGTACCGACGATAGTAATCCCGCGGCACGCCCGCAAGCTCCTCGATTTTCTTCAGAACTGAACCGTGGGGGGACAGCAATTCTTCGGCCGTGAGTCGAAGTATGGCGCCGGGATCCGGTGGGACGTCGGCGGATCTTGAAGGGAAATTTTTACTGAATAGACGTTTCAGCATTCTGTTTTTGTGGCTGTACTTGCGATGTGCGTCTTCCATCCGGTATCGGTCGAGTATTGACCGCCTCGTTCGGAGGCCGCCGGAGATTTCTTCTACCCTGATTTCCGAATTGAGAGACACCAGCTTTCGCTGGGGTAGCGAGACATTTTTTGTGGCAATGCCGTTGGTTTTGTCCTATAGCATTATACTCTCTGAAAAATGAAGGTCTTGGCCTCAAAATAACTCTCGTTATTAGTGGGCTTGACGATGTACGGCAGATTACCGGTTTTGATACACTTGCAGCTGCCCAGGTTTCTGTAATCCAACGCCCGGAGTAGATCAAAAAGAAACCACCTCTCCATGCCGACTTTGGCACCCTGCATTCTGAACTCGCTGTCTTTGCCGTTCGACGTTAATCATTGCAAATTTTCCACGATATGGATAAATTGCAAGGATGATAGTTCGGTTTATTACCCAACACGTCGAAGATGCGCTGCGGCTTCAGGCGGCTGTTGCCTTGATCGGCCCGCGTCAAGTCGGCAAAACGACCCTTGCGCTCCAGATCGGCGATCAGCGTAATGCGGTCTATCTCGATCTTGAAGATCGGGATGATCGAGCCCGGTTAGTCAATCCGGTGCTGTTTCTTGAGAGCGTCGAGGACAGGCTCGTCATTCTGGACGAAATCCATCGCATGCCGGAGTTGTTTCAGACTCTGCGCGGTGTCATCGATAGCGGGCGGCGCAAGCAGAAAGGGAAAGGGCGATTTCTGATCCTGGGATCGGCTTCAATCGATCTGTTGCGGCAATCCGGCGAGAGCCTGGCTGGCCGGATTTCCTATATCAACCTGACGCCGCTGACAGCGGTCGAGATTGAGGAGAATCGGGCCGTGCGCGAGCGTCTCTGGCTGCGCGGAGGCTTTCCCGACAGCTATCTGGCCGATAGCGACCGGGACAGTCTGGCCATTCGCAAGGATTTCATCCGCACTTATCTGGAACGGGACGTACCGATGTTCGGGCCGCGTATCCCCGCCGAGACCCTGGAGCGGCTCTGGATGCTGCTGGCCCATCATCAAGGATCGCTGCTGAATGCCTCCGAGCTGGGCCGCGCCCTTCAGGTCAGCATCCAGACGGTCACACGCTATATCGATCTGCTGGTCGATTTACTGCTGGCCAGGCGGCTTCCGCCCTATCATGCCAACGTCGGCAAGCGGCTGGTGAAGTCGCCCAAAGTCTATGTTCGTGACAGCGGCCTGGTCCATGCGCTCCTGGGTATCTTGACGCTTCACCAGTTCGCCGGTCATCCGGTGGTCGGTCTGAGTTGGGAGGGCTTCGTTGCCGAGACACTGCTTTCGGTGTTGCCGTGGCAAACATCCGCCTTTTTCTACCGGACGGCCGTCGGCGCTGAAATCGATCTCGTTCTGGAACATGGCGACGGCACGGTTTGGGCGGTCGAGATAAAACGCAGACTGGCCGGCAGAGTTGGTCGAGGATTCCACCAGGCCTGCGAGGACATCAAGCCGGCGCGGGCGTTTGTTGTTCATGTCGGAGAGGATCGATACCCCATCGCAAAAGATTGTGAGGCGGTCAGTCTGCGAAGCCTGGCACAGGAGCTTCTTTCGTTGTCCTGAAAGCAAGCGTTTCCGATGTTTCCTAATTCACAGATTTTCTGGGAATAGCAGACAGAAATTTGTCCCTGTACTCCGTACACTGATCATCAACGGAAGCATTTCGACCGGGCGAAGGAACCGCCCTCCCAGGGACGATTCGCCGGAAGCATGGATTGCTTCCAGGGTTTAGCTGCTTGCTGAATTTCTTCCTCGCCCTCAAAAGCCGCGGGTTCGGTCTCCGAAAAGACACCGGCCCGCGGCTTTTTCTTGTCCAGTCATCCCGCCGCTCGTCCTTTCCAATGATCTCTCAAACATAAAGTTTTTTAGAAGACTTCACTTCGGGGACCTTCGAATCTGCGTTTTGTCACAGGTTGATCCTGACCAGGCCTCGACCGGACGATCCCGGAACCCCTTCGAATATCGCCGCCCTTCCACCCCTGTCAACGCCCAAGTAACCCTTGACGACACGAAATAATTTTCGTTGGCGCAATTCGCATTCTGTAACGTTCCGAGCCGATGGCGCATATCATCGTTTTAAAGGTACGCTGATCGTGGAGTGCACCGCAGTCAACAAACTTTGGGAATAGTCATAGAAAATCGCAATCGGGGGCACCATGAATAATACAATTCGAAAACAGATACGAAAGCTTCTTTCTTTTTACGGCTTAAGTATTCAGGAACTGGACCGCGATGCTTTTATCGGGGAACTGGAAGCCTTCACGTGCAAAAAAGTCCAGGCCGATGCGAGGCAGGGGGCGGCCATTGGCGACGCATTCCAGCCCGGCAATGGCGTTTCGGCGGTAATCGGCCGGTTGGAACAAAAACGTGAGGAATACTTCCAGGACTGGCTGTTCCACGCGACATGCGCGAGCAAGCCATTACGACACGCACTCGCGTCGAACAATTTAGCCGTGTTCGACCGCATCGAACAAAACGCGGAACGCAAACGCAACGCGATTCGAGAAAACTATCGTCGCTATTTTGCCGAGTTGGAAGCCGATCGCTCCACCGCAAATCAGGCGGTTCGCGAGGACTGTGTCAAATACGGCTTATCTTTTACCCAACTGGCAGGCCAGTCTTTTCCGAAGCACATCTCCCATCTCGGGGCTTTCCTGGGTTTAGAGAGCATCGCCAATACCGGTCTGTTCGCAATGGGTTCCGACATTGGAATCCTTGGCGGATTCTTAAGCGCGATCCAGGTGTCCGGCCTCAGCGTGTTCGCGATGTTTCTGTGGGGCAAGGTTTTGCGCGCCGCACAGGAGCAGTCCTCCGCGGTATGGCGCGCGCTGGCCAATGTCGGTACGCTGATTGTCACCGCACTGCTCACGATTTATCACTCCGTCGTGGCTTGGTATCGCCACCTGTTGGAGTATTCCAATCGACCGGACGATGCGGTTCGCACAGCGGGTGAATTTTTCTTCAAATACCGGTTCGACATACCGGACATCCTGTCGTGGTACCTGCTATTGATCGGTCTGATTTTTGGAGTTTTATCTGCCGTTACCGGTTATCGAGGATACGTCCTTCGCGCCGGTTGGAGGCTCACCCGTCTGCAAAGGAAATTGAGCCGCTGCGAGAAGAGCGAGTTGAAGTCGATCACCCGGAACGATACGAAGGCCGCGAAACAGGTGGAATCCGCGCGCAAAAGTTTAGTAAAGAGCGCGGAAAAGATGATGTCAGCGCGCCAGCAAGCCGCAATGATGATCGTGAAAGGCGGTAACGATATCGAGTGGATTGGGCAACAGAGCACACGGCTTGTCGACCTGTACCGTAACGTATCCCGCAAGGTGAGCGGCAATGCTGTTGATTTAAGCGATAAAATCTAGTAACAGTTTGATTATACTGTTATAATGTCGGTTATGAATGATTTTTGAATCAACGACAAAGGAACACAAACATGGCACAAAAACTGAACTGAAAATCCATGCCAACTTTCCGATTTATTTTCGGAGATTACGGCCTTAATCCCAACAATCCTGCCGGATTCCGGCAACGCCAAGGCT
>JBOICY010000338.1:0-2050 GCA_050740335.1 Methylococcales bacterium
TTCAACGGGATTGTGTCGTCGGTGGTATCGCGTTTATCTATTCCAAGATCGTGGCACCCGGCGTCATCGATCATTATAAGAAGGGGGCTGTGGCGATCGGGGAGCTGATGGGGTATCAGAGCCCTCGTTTGCTGGCCATCGCGGATCTGTTCAAGCAGGCGGGGATTCCTTGTCAGCTGACCGATGATGTCCGGCGCAGCAAGTGGGAGAAGATGTGTTGGAATTGCGTCTTCAATCCCTTGACCGTATTGATCGACGACAAAGTGGCCAAGGCGCTTGATCATCCCGAGATGCTGCGAGTGATTCATCAGATCGTGGGTGAAGTGGTAGCGGTGGCGGCCACCGTAAAGGTGCCGTTAGCCGCTGACATGGCGGACAAGGTCGTCCGCTGGACGAGCGAGATACGGGATATCCACACCTCGATGTATGACGATTGGAAAGCCGGTCGGCCGACCGAGATCGATTTTCTGAATGGGTATGTCGCAAAGATCGGGCGGAAATTCGGCATTCCGACGCCGCTGAACGACCTGCTGACGGCGGTGATCAAAACCATCACTGAGCGGGATCGAACCGGTCCCGGTGTCGTGCGGATCGAGGGGGCCGTGGTGCAGCCTGTCTCGCTTGATCGTGCTGCCATCGCAGCGTTGCCCGCAGAGCATCAGCTCGATATTTCGACGGTGATGCCCAGCATGCAGGGCAAAGGCATTCGCCTCAAAGCCTTGCTGGATGTGCCGGCCTTGGCGATCAAGGCCGATCATGTGACGGTATATTCTGCAGACGGCAAGTATTCAGCCTGTCTCACACTTGAGCAAGCCAAGTCATTCGGGGTGTTGGTGTATGAGCTCGATGGAGCGCCGTTGCCAGAATCGAAAGGCGGGCCGTTTCGATTAGTCACCCCCGGACTGGGCGATTTGTGTGCCAATGTGAAGGGGGTTACGAGAATCGAAGTGACCATGGGAACGGGAGTAGACACGAGGCCAACGAACTGCTAGCAGGATGCTGAAAAAGCCCGCCAGCCGCGTTCTCGGGTCATCGAAATCCTCAACGTACCCCAGAGGGTACGCCTCCGGTTTCGACTCGCCTGCGGCCTTGCTGGACGGCCTTTCTGAACAGCCTGCGATTCAACTCAACTATGCTTAGGGACATCGTTGACAGGTCTATGAAGCAACATGAGAATTACATGGATGTGAGCACGTCATATTATTTGATATTTGGGTGTTATGCCGGTCAGTATACTCAATAACTAGGCGCGAAGAGCCAATGTTGGCAGATACTATCAGTGAGTTTCGAGAAGTTGTAGATGGTATCTACGGCACGTCTCTTGATAATTGCGATGGCTTCTCTCGGGTTCGCCTATATATGGGCCAGATAGAGGAAGAATGCAAAAGTTCGCATGAGGAACTAAACGAAAAGCGTCCCGAGTTTGCACACCTACCATTTGGGGTGTTGAGTTCTCCTATGGCCGTATTGAGCCTACCGGCAGTCCACAACGTTACCGCCATCTCCATCAAGTGCCAATCGAGGCGATAAAGGCACGGAATAACGCTGGAGGTGAAAATTTCCGGCTTATTGGTCATGTGTACATAGTTACGCTGTTCCGTTACTGGGAAGACCGCTATCGACCGTTGTTCGCGCAAGTTCTTGCGGTGGAGAAGAATCAAATCGAGATCCCGCTATTTGGGCATATACGGCGAGATCGCCAGGCAATCATTCACAATCATGGTGAGGCAACTGCCGAGGTAGAGGCTTGCAGTGTCCTGCGATGGTTCGCGCGTGGACAGCAGATTGTGTTAAGCCGGGACATGTTTGAGGAAATCATCGATGGCGCATTGGCGACGCTTGAAGGTTTTGGAACAGATCTGGAGCAGCATGTTAAGCGCGCATAACCACCCAATCCACGCCGAAGCGCGGAAGCGCTGCGCTATCGCCGGGTAATTGGAAAGCGTTGGGCGGCAAAAAAAGGGCGTGTCGTCAGACACGCCCCCTGATCTTAGTGCAGTCCGCAGACTACAACGGCTATTTCAATGCGTCAATGCCGGCGCCAAAGTTA
>JBOICY010000339.1:0-7440 GCA_050740335.1 Methylococcales bacterium
AACGTAGACCGTATCCTGGACGAAATAAGCGGAAATCAGGGACAGCATCATCAGGCAATAGCTCCAACAGCCGAGGCGGCTTCTTGGTTCCTTGATCTGCCGCGGCCCGACGAATTTCAAACAGGCAACAAACAGATAACGCAAAAGCCCCGGAATCAAGATCCACAAACCCAGGCGCCGGTCCGCGTAAAGCAGGAGGCAAAGTGCCAACAGAAAAAAAGCGTCGACCTCCTTGTCAAAAAATTCACCGAATTCAGAACTCAGATTCCATCGACGGGCGACCCAACCGTCCGCTGCGTCCAGCGCGAACAGTAACAAGGCGAATAGCCCAATCCAGCCGGAACCCGGATCGGCAGGTGAAAACAGTAGAGAAATCCCGGTCAGGCGGAAAAGTGTAATCGCATTAGCCAATCCAAATTGGCCCGCCGGAGTCCACCGCATTCTAAACTGCAGAATCAGCGCTGAAAAAGAAACCACGGCCGCTGCCGGGAAGAAACCGATCGGCAAACCGGCCAGCACCGCAAACAGGGACAAGCCGATCACAACAGCATGCCATTCAGTCCAGATTTTCAGTTCCGTTCCTGAATCCGGCCCGCCTGTCGATTTCTCTGAAAAAGACATGATGATAGCGTGTCGCTACGACGTGAGTTTGCTGCTCCCCGCCTGGATCGAACTGCCATCGGTTTCAAAGCGCTTCAAAGCCTCACCGGTCGGCAAGCTCCCCGCCTGGTTCTGTGTTGGTTCAACTTAACCAAGGTACTGGCCAAATGGGTTCGGAATGCTGAATAACGGATTGTACCCATGCGCTAGCGACTACCCGGGCGGGATTCCCGCCCGCTAAAGTACACGGCATCGCCAAACCGCACTGACCCTAATACCCCCAAAGCGCGAGATTAAACTAAACTGTCTGTTATTCATACTCTTTTAAGGACAAAACATCATGATCGACCTCTTCGCTTTGCTGCCTGGCTTATTCGCCAATTGGTTCGGTATACAAATCAACAGTAACCCGCGTATTGTTATCAATGTCGTTGCAGTATTAATGCTCCTGTTTTTTGTTTTCTATGTCGTACAAGCCTTGCGAGCAATCGATTATCTCGGCCGGGCGGTGCGGCTATTGGAAAACGTTTGGCGGAAAAAGTCCGCCGTCGGCATAATCACCAAGAACGATTAGCAACAGGTCTTTAAAGCCGGTTTTTTTGCCAACGCCTGGAACAGTTTCCGGGACACCTTGCATGAACAGTACGAGTATGCTGGTGGTCAAAAGCGGCTCGCGCGCATCCGTTCCACCGTGCCCGCCGAATCCGTCTTCAGCCCGCAATCGCTGATCGACTCCCGGCTGCATGTCGAATTCTTCAAGCATCTGCCTGGCATTCTGACCGGAATCGGCATCATCGGCACCTTTTACGGATTGATTATGGGCATCCAGCATTTCGATCCATCACTGCTCGCGAAAGCGAAGACTGATCCCTCGCAATTGGGCGCGATGTTTGATGGGCTCAACGAACTGTTCAAGGAAGTCCAGGGAGCGTTCATCGCCTCATTTTTCGCGATTGGCGCGGCGATGCTGATCACTTTGCTGGAGAAGATATTGCTCAACGCCTGCTATCGCCGGTTGGAGAAACTATGCCGAAAGCTGGACGAACTGTATGAAGGTGGAGTGGGCGAGGACTATCTGGCCGCGCTGGTCAAATCCTCGGCGGAAAACGCGACTCAAACTACCCAGCTGAAACAGAGCCTCGTGACCGAACTGTCGGAACTGCTGCGCGAATTGACCGCTCAGCAGATTGAGCAATCCAAGGCGCTGGGCCTTAGCCTGACGGCAAAAATACACCAGCAGATCGATGCCGGCGAAAATCATAGTGAGCGGTTTCGCGTGGTACTGAAGGATGGTCTCTCGGATATTGGCAAAACCGTCGCGGGTATCGCGGGCGGTCAGGGAGATACGATGACGGGAATGCTGGAACATTTGATCCAGACTTTCTCGGCCAATCTCCAGAACGCCGTCGGTGACCAAATGAAATCGCTTTCGGATCTGATGAACGGGGCGGTTTGCGCGATGACGGACATGCAAACAGGCTTCAAAACGCTGCTCCAGGATTTACGCGATTCCGGGGAACGGGAACGCAAGGAATTGACCGAGCGAGTCACGTCGGTGGTCGGCATTCTTGAAGCCCAGCAATGCAAACTGGAATCTCAGACCGCGGATTTCATCGAGGCCGTCAAAAACCAGATCGGAGCGAGCCAACGCGAAACCATAGCGCAGGTGAAGGAAAGCCTTACCGATATTCAGAACTCCGTCGCGAGGATTCTCTCGGACATGCAGAAAGAACGCGCGGAAACGGCGGCGATCGAACGCGAGCGGCAACAAGAATTTGTCGATAAATCGAAACACCTGATGGACGGTCTGGAAGTTAAGATCGGCGCCCTGCTCGAAGGAATCGACAAATCCGTTTCAGCACTGAACGAAAACGTCACAGCTCTGGAAAATACTTCCATCACCGCCATAAAAGGCATGACCGATGGAGCGTCACAGATTTCGACAGCGGCCGGGCGTTTTACCCAGGCCGGCAATTCGGTCGCGGGCGTGATCGAAAAAGCCGGTACGGTTTTCACACACCTGTCGGACAGCACCGACGGATTAACCGAAGCTTCCAAGGCACTGGAAAGTCAGTTAAACCAGTTTAGCGTCATCCGGGACGCTTTGCAGAAAATGGTTTCTCAACTGAATGCGATGCTGGAGCGGGCCAAACAGGAAGCCGGAGTAAATCAACAGATCGCCGAGGACATGCGCCGCATGGTGCAGAGCTTTGGTCAACTCAAGGACGACATGGATGATTTCGTAGAGGACGTTTCCAAGTTGCTGGCCGAGACTATGGCCAAGTTCCAACAGGACATCGGAACTCATAACTCGGCTTTCCATCAACACCATGCCGACACGCTCAAGCAGGTCGCTTCCGCTTACGCGCCGCTAGCGGCGTCGATTGGCGGACTGACCGACATAATAGCCAAAACCCGGAGGAACTGATGTTCTTACGGACCATGCCTACCCGAAGGCCGAGGGAAGAAGGCGAAAAGCCGTTCTGGATTTCGTATGCCGATCTGATGACCGCGATGATGATGCTGTTCCTCATCGTGATGGCCTTTTCATTGGTTATTATCACCAACCCCGGACCGGAACTGGATCATCTGCAAAAGATTCAGCGAATCTGCGACGAGATCAAAACGGCGGCCGGGGAGATTCAGGGTGTGATTGTGGATTGTGAGAATAAACGCATCGATTTCGGCGCGCAGGCCCAGTTCGGAAACAACGACTCCCGGCTTCCCGATTCTGTCAAACGAAAGCTGCGCGAATTCGTACCAGTGCTGCTGAATGTCGCGCGCAATGACCACGGAAAATTGATCAAGCGCGTGGTAGTGGAAGGTTATGCCTCGGTCACCGGGTCCTATCTGCTGAACCTGCAACTCAGCATGCGCCGGGCCGAGATCGTACTGTGCAGCCTGTTCGCTCCGCCCGGGTCCTACGAGAGGCCGCTGGCCGACGACGACAAACGTATGGTGCGTGACCTGTTTTCGGTAGGCGGCTACAGTTTTAACAACGGACAGGGGAAAACGGAAGCGGAAATGCGGCGCGTCGAGTTCAAACTGGATTTTCTCGGATTCAATGAGCAAGCCCCGGATGAAAACACCAATGCCACCGCCGATTTTGGACAATGCAGATAACCGACACCCGAGTTCACCGAGAAACATACTGGGAAAAGCGTAAAATTTACCAGACACCTACCGGTTATTGTGATCAATTTGCGGAGACCGACATGAACACCATTGAACAATTGAAACGCGAAGCGGAACAACTTTCGGAGCCGCTTGCCAGGGAGGTGCTGGACTTTCTGATCTTTGTACGGGCCAGGCATGGAAGTGGATGGCCGCCCGGCCTTTATGAACGTACGGCGGGCTTATGGATGGGCGAACCGCTGGAACGAGCCCCGCAAGGGGATCAGGACCCGCGTCTGGATTTGTAAGAATGTGGTTGCCCGACATCAATGTCTGGATTCGCTATTTGAATCCTCATCCTTCTCCGGTCAAGGATCATTTCCGGCAACACCCCGCCGTCCGGATTTTTCTTTGCGGCATCGTGCAAGCCGAGTTGTATTTCGGGGCCTGGAAAAGCGCTCGTCGAGACGAAAATTTGGCGCTGCTGGATGAGTTAAGCCGGGGATTTTATTCATTGCCTTTTGATGACGATGCCGCGCGCCACTGCGGCCGGATTCGTTCAGAACTTCAGCAAGCCGGAACGCCAATCGGTGGTTACGATCTTCAAATCGCGGCCATCGCACTCAGCCGAGACCTGGCCTTGATAACCCACAACACCCGTGAGTTTTCCAGAGTGAAAGGTTTAATTCTTGAAGATTGGGAAGTTTGACCGGGTTTTTCGGAGTTCTTCGATCAGGCTTTTTTATTAATTTCGACTATTGCGAAACAATGAATTATCTCGAGCGCTTCGAAAGATACCTTCAGGAATATGAAAAAACTTACCCCCAACCCCGTCAGGAGAAACCCGTGCGATATATGGAAAAGATTGCAATACAGATTAACGCGATCTTGAAAAATGCGGAACTGGGTGAGCCTAACCCGGAACTGATGCGTCAGACCATCGAAAAGTTTTTCTTCTGGGCGGCGAACCCGTCAGTCGAAGATTTCAGTTGGTTCGAAGTTGCGTTGCTATCCCGGGGATTGTTGGTAGAAATTCCAAAATTCGGGAATTTGATGGATTCAGAAAACGCCGTAAAGGTTTTGCTCAGAAAGTTTTCAATCCCATATCGAAACCAAATGTTGAGTCCGTATCCATGGCAAGGCCTTCTCAACGCCTTTCTCAACGTTTCTCCGCGCGGAAACCCGAAGCTGGAAGAAAACTGGCGTGAATTGCGGGTATTCTTGCAAGACACATTGGATCAAGTCGCCAGGGAATCGCCATTCAAACCCCGCTGGCTGGAAGCGCTGGTCGAACACCGGATTGTTCTGGAGCCAAATGCGACGAAGATTCTAGCGCGGGAAGTATTAAGCGGGCGCAAAGACAGAGTAGATCAAATCGCCCGCGAACTCGATATCCCTCCGACGAGCTGGTTTTGGCCCGAGGTGCTGAGGTCCGAGATTCAAGTCATCACGGAATATCCGGATGACCCATTTAAAAAGGCTATTGATCTTGCATTGCCGCAGTTGCAAAGGCACAAGGAACTCCTAAACGAAGGATTGAAGTTACTCCTTAACCGTTACGTCCGATGCGGAAACCCGGAACCGCATCAGGAACTCAAGAGCACGTCGGTTTCAGAATGGAAGAGCCCGTTTATTGATAAGCATCGCGACTGGGAACTCGTGACTCCTGACGCCAAAAGGATGGTGCAGCGCTGGATTGTACAGGAAGATATCAACGATTTCTTTAAGGACTTTGTCGGCGATATACGCCGATATGAATTTTGGCAGCAATTCCTGGATCAGATCGATGCCACGTTCGTATGGCTCGGTAAAGATGCGCGGGAGACCCGCCCGCATTTATTGGATAAACGGAAGGACCGGTGCGCAAAATTGATTTGCCCCGAATCCGATAACAACGCTATCGCGATGAGAATAGGGAAGGTATTTATTATCGAATTTGGAGCCAAGGGCGGAGGCAAATGCTGGGCGTACCCGCCAGAAAAGATCAAGCCACTGCTTCAACGAACCAGTCTTGATTACGAAGTCTTCCGAGACCCCAGAAAAAGCCTTTTTACGAACAATTCTGGCGAGAGCGATGGCCTTGTCCACCATACCGGGAAGAAAGAAAACAAATGGGAAACAACGTTCCAAAGCCAGCTAGCAAAATTAGATATCGAGCCAGAGCCGATGTCTTTAGAAGAAATCTGTCAACGTTATCAACTGAACGTTGAACAATTACCGAGTGGCACGGAAATAATGAAATATGATCATCCCGCCGGAACGCTCGCCGACTTATTGTATCAACACGGGTTTTTTTATCAGAATCCACTAGGATTTTATAGGGACTTGCGTATTAAGGCCCGAGGTTGAAGCATGTTCATCGAAAAAAAGGCGACTCAAATGCCGATTACAGTCAACTTTTCATCTGAGGGAGTGACATTCCTTGATTCTACAGGCCCGGACTGCGCCGCTTATCTCGCTCAGTTGGCCGAAATGGGTTTGGTGTCTTTTAAAAGCCAGACCTGTTTCATCGCTTGGCCGGATTTCTATGATCTGACCGAAAACCCCGACCACGCGGACAGCCTGGATCTGCTCGAATTGCCATCCTGGAGCGTGGCCCGGCCCGTGTTGTCCAGTTCCGGGGCGCTGACCGACTCCAAATTTCAGATCAATCTGGAAGGCTGGCGCGAGCCGAGCGGTGCCCCGATTCGTGGGGCGCATTGGAACCCCGACCATGGCGCCGTGTTCGAGTCCGGCGGCCGGAAAACTTTGCTGCAAAGGCCAGTCTGGGAACTGGTCGATGCGGTGATCCGATTCGCGGAGGCACCCCATAAGTCCGAGGCCAATTACCAAAACTGGGGCCGGATTCGCCGTCTCGCGCTCGCTGCAGGTGCCAACCTCGACGATTTTCTGAGCAAGACCATTGTGCTGACGCCGGAAACGTTGAAGTTGGATCTCGATCGCCTGGAAGACCAGGCGATCCGGGTTACGCCAGGCTTTGAAGACGCTCCGGCGGACTGGCTCGCACGGTTTGACCGGCTGCCCGATATCCCCGACTACTACAATCTGCCACAGGCTGGCGGTGGTTTGATTCACGTCGCGATCACCGAACCGTTAAGCCGGGTTCTGCGCGAGATCAAGCGAATGCCCGAACGCATCGCGCGTAGCCCCAGAGCTCTGGCTTTCGTACGGAATCCTTACGCGGTGTTGGGCGAAGCCGCCGAAGAGGTGATTCCACCCGAAAGCTACGAGGCATCGCTGTGCCGGGCCAATATCGTATTTTATACTTTCGAGATTGACGCCGAACAGGACCGCAAGGGAAATATCCAGGTTGTGTTTCTTGATCTGTGTGCAACCCGCTCCGGCGTCGTTCCGTCATTTCAGCGCTTCGAATTCAAATCGCCTGAAGAATTATCTGTGCTGGTGGAAACGATTCAGCGCCAGTTGACCGAGAGCTTTCCCTGCTTCAACTGGCAGGGCTTCGAGGTGGAGTTGCGCGGCGACGCCGGGCAAAAGCTCGCACAACTTCGGTCCTGGCATGAACGCTGGTTAAATCCCGTTGCGGCGATAACTTACGAGGAAATCTACGAGTTTCGAGATTACGCTCCACGGGTGATTGAGATCGGCGAGCAGTGTCCTTATTATTCGCCGTTCATAATTAAAACCAAAGAGGAAGTACCCTGGCTGCCGGATAACACTTTGGTCGGGATTTCGAGTGCCGACCCGGACAGCCTGGCCGTACTGATT
>JBOICY010000340.1:0-3352 GCA_050740335.1 Methylococcales bacterium
ATTACCCAAATTCTGACAAAACCAACGTTTTTAAAGGAAAATAGCTCGGATTTTTCAAAAATCGGCCTTTCAGGCCAATTGACATAGACCGGGCCTTATTTTTCTGGTGGGTTTTGCAAGAAGCTCACATTATATCATCATTACTTACGCAATACCCTCAAACGCAATTGTCGCACAATCTTGAATTACAGATGGCAGGTCGTATCGCGAATACCACCGAGCTAGGCAGACTGAAAAGCCAACTGGAAACCTTGGCGCCGATCAAGGTCCAACATGCCGATGTAAAGACCGATCTGGCCCTGTTGTGCAACCCTCTCGCTTTATTCAGGAAACATCAAAAACCGGAAAAACCAACCGGCGGGAAATTGTCGCTTCGCTTTAATAATCCGGATAGCGTGTACCGCAATGGAGAATATCTGGTCCTCACCGTAGAAAATAACACTGGCATTTGGATATCTGTATGTCGATCTTTACGATAACGATGGTACGGTTACACACATGCTTCCAACGCTTCGAAGGACCGGGAATAATCTACGGATCGGCGGTATCGTGACTCTCGGCGAGCCGAAAACGTCAAGCAAATCCGGCTATGACACCTACGAAATCGTCCAGCCTTTCGGAACTCAGATGCTTCACAGCCATTTTTTCCGAAAAGCCTTTGTATTCGAACCTCCGTCCGAGACAGGAATCTGTGGATCCCTACTATGGATTTTTGGAATCCAGACTTCGGGAAGGGTCGTCTAAACAGAAACTCGATTCAATGTTTCGTTTCTTTATCAGTCAGAGCAACTGATGGAAAGTTGGGTGCCCTATTCGGTGACCGGAGTAGAATTAAACTGATTAGAGTTATTGGAGTAGAGGTTATGGCTAAGCACCTTACGGCGATCATTAAGCGGGAAGGGAATGGTTATGTTTCACTCTGTCCTGAGCTGGACATTGCAAGCCAAGGCAACAGCATCGAAGACGCGCGCGATGCCCTTCGGGAAGCCCTGGAGCTTTTCTTTGAATCCGCATCACCCGACGAGATCGCTCAGCGATTCCATGAAGAAGTATTCGTAACACGAATAGAAGTAGCCATTGGCTAAGCTGCAAATCCTTTCCGGCAAGGATGTCTGCGCTATCCTCACCCGGCACGGATTCGTTGAAGTGCGCCAGCGCGGCAGCCACATCGTCATGCAGGAGAAGCTGGCCAACACCTCGGTAACCGTTCCGGTGCCGGACCACCCCGAACTTCGCATCGGCACGCTTCAGTCGATCATTCGTCAATCCGGCGTACCGAGAAGCGAGTTCGAGTCATGAAAACGGAGAAACCCGCTGAAGAATCCCGAATAGCGAGCGAATGAAAGCAGCTTCTCCGACCATCCTGGCGCGGGCTATCAATTTTCAATGACTTCCAGCTTGGAGCACGATTTTTTGCTGGCCTCCCGGAGTCAGTTTGCCCGGATGGATATAGAGTTCCTGGCGTTCCGGCTTCGATATCGTCCTCGTTTTCGGTGGATTCATCGCATAGCGGACATTTTGTTGATGGTCCGCGAACTGGCGTTCCGGGTTATAGACTTTGCTGAAATTCCAGATCATTCGGATGAAATTGGTCTGACCGCGTAACAACAGCGACAGCGACAGCCAGGCTACATCCCGGATCGCGGCGAGGCCCAGATGTTTTTTGTTCAGGATATTCTGGGTCTTCACCAACTCCTCATAGAACTTCTTCAATGGCAGCTTGGTGGGCAAAACCGCATGCTGCACGTCAAACAACCGGTAGTCCAGAGTGGTGAGTTTACGGGATTCGGTATGCCAGATTTCAGTACCAGGATACGGCGTATTCACCGTAATATGCACGATTTCAGGAACCGCGAGCGCAAATTTCCGAACCCGCTCGAAATCCTGCTCATCCCAGGACGGATCGGCGATGATGTTGATCGCAACCATGATATCGAGCTTGCGCGCGACTTCCAATGCTTCGAAATTCTTATCGGGAGTGATCCTCTTTCTGAACAGATCCAAACCTTTTTCATCGAGCGCTTCGATGCCGAGGAACATGTAAGTCAGACCCAGTTTACGCCACCTCGCAAAGACTTCCGGGTTGCGCAGCAGCACATCGCTGCGTGTCTCGAGATAGTATTTTTTCCGGACGCGCTTGCGTTCCAGTTCGGCCGCGATTGCGTGCCCGTCTTCGGCATGGATGAAGGCCACATCGTCGACGATGAACACGTTTGGCTCGCGGATGGAAATGAGTTCTTCGGCGGCCCGCGCAGGCGAGGCCCTCCGATAGCTGCGCCCGTAAAATGTCCAGGCGCTGCAGAAAGCACAGTCCCAAGGGCAACCGCGCGAAAATTCGATCGAAGCGCAGGGGTCCAGTTCACCGATAAAGTATTTATGACGGTTTCGGGTCAGATCCCGCGCCGGTAGACAGTCATCGATACTTTCCATCATGATCGGAGAGGGTCCGCGCCCATCCAAAGTTGTTACACCCGGAATCTGCTGGATTCCATTGTCGGGAAAAGCCTCGAGCAGCATAGGAACCACCGGTTCACCCTCGCCCCGGAGTATGCAATCGATCGCGCCCTGCGCATGTTCCAGGACTTCTTCGGCAATGAAGGAGATACTGTGCCCCCCCGCGAATACGAAGCATTTGGGAAGGAGTTCCCTGGTCTTTTTAGCCAGATCGATGACTTCTGGAACATTTGCCATATAATTCACGGAGATACCCAGCGCATCCGGCCTGAATTCCTGGATTTCGGAAAAATAGTCCTGATTGCTGAAAATCTGAAGATCCAGAATCCGGACCTCATGCCCCGCCAGACGCGCCGCCTGGGCGATCCGTTCCACCCCGAGGGGCTCGAGCCGTAAATACAATTCCGAAAACATCAAGGGACTCGGGTGTATGAAAAGAACTTTCATGTGGATTCTCCTTAGTCAGGCAAGATCGATCGGGTTCGCAAGGGTTTTGCGATGCGTTCGAAAAATCAATTATTGTTGTTATGTGGCGGCAAAGCGCGCCAGTACTTCGCCCTCGTCTGTATTAGCAACCTTGGTTCACCGGCTCATAGAGTACCCGAACTTTCGAGCCTTGAAAATCCGATGATCCGTAAATTTCGGTCGTCTGATCCACTGTCGTAGAATTTTAAGGCGACTGTCGGAGATTTTAGCCGTGCCAATTTCGACCTCATGACCGATTACCGGGTTAATCAGCCTGATTACTTCTACTTTGTCAGATTATGGCGAGTGTTACGTCTCTCGCTAATCGATCGTAGTCAAATCCAAAAATCCCACGTTCCTTTAGGACGGATCGGGAAATAAGCCCGCACAAAGAGCGCGATCAGTCAGGCCGAAAAGAGGCCGATCTTGCGCG
>JBOICY010000341.1:0-5939 GCA_050740335.1 Methylococcales bacterium
GCTGGACAGCTACCGCAGCACCCTGAGTGCACAAAGTTCGCACCTGACGGTGAAGCGCCAGTTGCTCAGCAACCGCATCGATCTCTATCTGGCTTTGGGCGGAAGCGTTTGACGCACCGCACACCCATGCTGAAAATTATCCTCCCTGTCCTGGTCCTGCTGGGAGGCATCGCCGGCGCCTGGGCCATCATCGCCAACCGACCCCAATTGGAACCCCAGGCACCGCAGAACGAATTACCGCTGGCCACGGTCTTTAGAACTGAACCGCGATCCGTATGGCTCAACGTACATTCCCAGGGTGTCGTCGTGCCGCGCAACGCGATCGACCTGGTGCCTGAAGTGGCGGGAAAGGTGATCCGGATCCACCCGAGCTTCGTCGCCGGCGGCTTTTTCAGGGACGGCGAGGTGCTGGTCACCATCGATTCACGCAATTATGATTATGCTGTCGCCGACACTCAGGCAAGAATCGCAGAGGCCAAGCGTCAGGTGGCGTCGGAAGAAGCGCAAGCGGACCAGGCCCGCAGCGAATGGAAAGCACTGGGCGAAGGGCAACCGACGCCGCTGGCGCTGCACGAGCCGCAACTCGCGGAAGCCCGCGCCAGGCTCAAAGCCGCAAATGCCGACTCGGCGAAGGCCCGGTTGCAGAGAAGTCGCTGTGAGATCCGCGCGCCCTTTATTGGTCGGGTGCACGACAAGCGCATCGGGCTCGGCCAGTCTATTCAGCCCGGGGAGAAACTGGCTCACCTCTATTCAACTGACGCAGCCGAAATTCGCCTGCCCGTATCGACCGATCAGCTAGGCTTCATCGATTTGCCATTGGGACGAAACTCCGAGCAATCCGAAAAAGGGCCAAAGGTTATCCTTAGCGCCGAATTCGCCGGCGCGACTCACCGCTGGGAAGGACGCATCGTCCGGACCGAAGGAGTAATCGACGAAGCCACAGGCTTGCTCCATGCCGTGGCTGAGGTGCGCGACCCCTACTCACAGGAGAGAGACCGACCACCACTCTTGCCTGGACTTTTTGTCCAGGCGGAGATCGAAGGCCGGGAACGACCCGGTCTGTTCGTACTGCCCCAGGGAGCGATTAACGCTTCCCGGGAAGTGCTGCTGGTGGACGACGACGAGCGTCTGCACATCCGCCGGCTTGAGGTACTTCGCACCGAGCCCGATCATATTCTGATTAAGGGCGGCCTCGCTCCCGGCGACCGGGTCGTGATAGCAGGTATCACAGTACCGGTGGAAGGCATGAAAGTCAGGGTCGAAGAAGCGCAATTCAACCCCTCATCAAGCACGAATCTTCCGTGAACTTACCCGAGAACCCGCATCCAGACCGCGACTCGCCGGAATCCCGGCCGCAGGCCCACCGTCAAGGCGATCAACCTAAACATTCCGGATTGATTGCCTGGTTCGCGTGCAACCCGGTTGCGGCCAATCTCCTGATGATACTCATCGCGGTCGGCGGAATCGGCAGCTTCTGGCAATTGCGGAAGGAAGTGATGCCAAGGATCGACCCTCACCAGATCGAACTGCGCGCCGTTTATCCCGGCGCGGGCCCCGAGGAGATCGAAACATCCCTGTGCATTCCGATCGAAGAAGCCATCCACAGCCTGGCGGGAATCAAGCGTCTCAACAGTGAAGCCGTGGAAGGCGAATGCCGGGTCGACATCCTGGTCCATCCGGACCGCGACCTGGCCGGACTGATGAGCAGTTTGCGTCCGCGGATTCAGGAAATCCGCAACCTGCCCAAGGAACTGGAGAAAATCGAGATACAGGAGAAAACCGACGCCTGGGAAGCAATCAATGTCATGCTTTACGGATCGACGGATGCGCTGACGCTCAGGCGCCTGGGCCAGCGTGTTCGTGACGATCTTGTGCGGATTCCCGGGGTCGCGCGCCTGTTAGACTACAACGATGCGCTGAGCTATGAGGTCACCATCCAGATTGCGGCGGAACAGCTCCGGCGTTATCGAATGACCCTGGGGGAAGTCGCCGAAGCGGTTCGCAACGCCTCGCTGGATCTGCCCGGCGGCTCGCTGAAGACCGTCTCCGGCGACCTGTTGGTGCGGGCCAAGGGGCGCGCGGAAGAGGCGACGGACTTTGCCAGACTCATCTTGCGCACCAACCCGGACGGCTCCCGGATTCGACTCGGTGACGTGGCCCTAATCAGGGACGGCCTGGTAGAAACACCGTTCGAAGATCGTTTCGACGGAGTTTCGACGGAGGGTTGGGAGGTCTTCGCGGAGCGCGATGCGGTCGACGTGGCCCGCAGAGTCAAGGACTACGTCGAGGAAGCCCGTAAGCGCTTGCCCGAGGGTATCCGTCTGTCTACCTGGTGGGACAATTCGATCATGTTCGAGGAACGGCTGCAAACCCTGCTGGAAGACGGAATCGCAGGTTTCGCGTTGGTTTTCCTGGTGCTGATGCTATTCCTGCGCGCTCAGGTGGCATTCTGGGCGGCCGCGGGCATTTTGACCTCTCTGTTAGGTGCCTTGTGGATGATGCCGGTGCTCGGCCTGTCGCTGAACATGGTTTCCTTGTTCGGATTCCTGCTCGCGATGGGCATCCTGGTGGACGACGCCATCATCGTCGGCGAGCGCGTACACACTTTCCAGAGCCAAGGTCTCCCCGGTATCGACGGAGCCATCCGGGGCGTGAAAGAGGTCGCACTCCCCGTGACCCTGGCGGTGCTGACTACTCTTGTGGCCTTCTTGCCGGGATTGACACTGCCCGGCTGGGCCGGACAAATGATGGTTCCGATCTGCATGGTCATGATTCTGACCGTTCTCTTTTCGCTGATAGAAGCCTTGTTGATCCTGCCAGCTCACTTGGCCCCTCTGCCCCACCCGGACCAAAGAAAAAGCCTTATCCAGCCCCTGCGGATCCGATTGAACCGGGCCCTCGACTCCTTTGTATGCAAGCTTTACCGTCCCTTTCTGGGCCGCGCATTCCGCTGGAAGTACCTCACTGTCGCCGTTTTCCTGGTCTTCATGCTGTTGACCGCGCTCTTGCCCATGACCGGCTTCGTTCGGGTATCCCTTCAAGCGGACATCACCAAGGATTACTTCAGGGTCGAGCTCAGCCTGCCGCCCGGCGCGCCATTCAGTGAAAACCGGGCGCTGGCCGAAAGGGTTGAAAGAGCGCTGTTCAGCCTTCGCGATGATTTGGACCGCGACCGACCACCCGGAGGACCCAGCGTAATTTCGCATCTCGAGTCCCTGATCCTGGAGCGAAACGTGTATTTCTATGTGGAATTTTCCCCGAACGCCAGACAGAAGTTTGCCATAGACGATTTGGTGCGGGATTGGCGGCGACGCATCGGCGCTATCGGACGTGCCAAGATCGATTTTCTCTATAAGCAGGGCGAATCACCCTACGACATCGTCATCGATCTAAGCGCCAAGGATGCGGAAGTCTTGAACGATTCGGCCGAGGCCCTGAAGAAGCAGCTCGCAAGCTATCCCGGCGTATACGACCTCAGCGACTCCTACGAACCGGGCAAACCGGAAGTACGCCTGAAATTGAAATCCGAGGCTGAACGGTTGGGCTTGCGACTCAAGGATGTGGCGGAAACGGTCAGACGCGGGTTCTATGGCGAGGAGGTTCAGCGATTCCAGCGGGAAGGTGAACAAATCAAGGTATTCGTTCGTCTTCCGCTCACCGAACGAACCAGTCTCGAACATTTGCTGGCCATGCCGATCCGACTGCCGGGCGGAGATCTCGCTCCACTCGGTCACCTGGCCGATGTCAATTTTGCTCCGGGTTACTCCAAATTGATCCGGCAGGATCGCCGGCGCATGCTGCAAGTTCAGGCGCGGATCGATAAACATCTGGCCGACGTCAACGCCATTTATGCCGATCTGGAGCAGGGTATCATGAAATCGCTGCGACAAAATCGACCGGCATTGCGAATGGAGGTCGGACAAGAACGCCAGGAGCAGGAGAACATGGCCGAAGTGCTGGGCCGCAACGCACTCATCGCGCTGGTCGTGATATACGCTCTGATCGCCGTGCCATTCCGCTCCTATCTGAAGCCCGTCATTTTCCTGTTAGCGGCACCCGTTGCCTGGAGCGGCGCGGTATTGGCACATCGGCTCACCGGTCTGCCTCTTTCCATGGAATCATTGGTCGGTATGATCGCGGCCAGCGGCGTGGTCGTGAACGACAGCCTGGTGCTGCTCGATTACCTCCAGGAAAAAGGCCAGTCCGACATGCCGATACCCGAACTGATCGAAGCCGCCTGTACGGCGCGATTCCGCCCGATCTTTCTTGCGTTTCTGACCAACTTCGCCGGCTTTCTGCCAACCATGCTGGAAACCAGTGCACAGGCGCAGTTTCTAATTCCAATGACTCTGTCGCTGTCGGCAGGACTATTGTTCGGAATGATGGCCAGCCTGGTGCTGACGCCAGTCTGCTATGGAATTCTCGCGAAGTCTTAAAGATCGCCGCGGATACCGTGATACAGACTTGCCCATAGTCTTTACTCCCGGTCTGACCGCTTTCCATAATCAGGCAAACCCGGGTAATCTGTGGTAGAAAACGGGTTTCCCGTGTATTTTCAGGCGATGTATTCATGGCACCTGTCATTGCCCCGACCATACCTACGCATCGCAAAATAAGGGACATTGACCATTACCGGTACAATCCACGGGAAATCCAAAAGAAGGTCCCCGTCCAAAGCACATCGACGCCACTGTCGAATTGGTTCGACTGGCTTTAGTTGTCTTTGTAGCGGTCGCTGATATTTCCCGGGAAAGGAATCGGCTGCCCGACGCAGGCAAACCCTTCGAGTTCCCCGAGGTTGTCCGGGGGCGGGTTCGCTCCAGCACCACAGTAGTACTCGAGATTTAGGGGAGTGCCGTTGATGTTCCCGGTAACCTTGAAGCCATAAGCGCCGTCCTTCGTCGGGGTGATGTGCGGGACCACGTAATGGCCGTTTGACGGATCGTTTAATTCGAGCGTATCCGAATGGGTGGTGATGAACAGGGAGGAGGAGAGATTCGAAGTAAGCCGCGCCTGGGCGAAAGGCAGCTCGTGCTTCAATTTCAGAATTTTCACGTTCAAATCCACCGTGTCGCCAGCGCTGTTGTCAACCGGCGTCGGAAAGCAGTTCGGGTCTAATGGGTCGCAGTCGTTGTGTTGGACGAACACATCGACGCCGGCCGTTTCATCCTCGTCGAGGGGTTCCTTGCCCCAGCCAAGGATTACCAGGTAACCGTTTCCATCGGCAATCACGTTGCTGCCGACGAGCCGCACCTCGTGCGCGGAAGCGCTGGTGACGAGGGCACTGGTCAGAATGGCGGCGTTGGTGATTGCCAGCATTGTCTTAGTCTTCATAGGGGCTCCTGAATAATCACACAAAAGAATCGACTAACCTGCCAACCGTTACAGGCAGGGCATTGCCAAAGCGTTCTTGTGCTTTGGCGCGTAGCCATTCAGGCAAGTAGTGGGCCAACCTGTGAGGATGGTAAAATCAATAGGTTGACAGACCGCGCGGGCGCTGGTTGCGTGATTTGACACAATGAACAACGGGATTTGGCGCAATGGGCTGCGTGAGAAGCCGGTAATTGTCAAGGTAACTGTCGCGTGAAATTAAATTAAGCAGCTTCATGTAATGGCAGCCGCGATGGGTTGGGGTTTTTCCGGGTTTAAATAAACGCGATTAAGGCGTTCCCAATTACCGGTCTGTCGACTCCAGTGCTGAGGTGGTTTTCTGGTCGCCGTTTCATAGACTGCCTTTCGAGGTTCAAGTAAGGATTTCGTTAAAAATAACTTCCTTGAATTAAAGCTGTTGAAACAGCTATTATACTAACGACGGGTACAAAGACTCTTAACTTTACATGGTAACATAATGTATTATCTAGGTATGTTTTCGCTAAAATGAAAAAATAATGAAAAATTTGTGAAGATTTTTTAAAAGCGGGATTGACAATAGTCGCCTC
>JBOICY010000342.1:0-3584 GCA_050740335.1 Methylococcales bacterium
ATGTTGAAACACGACAAGCCTTTCGATAACACGCGTTTTTATGCCATTCCGGTTGCCGCCGGACAGTCAAAATCATCGATTTATTGATTGACTTTGAACAGAGTATCTTACGCGGGTTTTCACTGCCGAATGGCACCGTTGTAGAGGTTCTCGAACGTGCGCGGCTTCATCCGACCCGAGCTGACAAAAACTGGGATTCGCGGGATACGTTCATTCAAGGCGATTCCTATGGCCCCCTCACCATTGAGTCAAAGCGAACCTTGCTCCAAAAGGTTGCCGGTGAGGAGCTGGCAGAGGACCTGCTTGAGCAACTGCTCGCCGAAAAGAGCCGAACGGACAATCTTAGAGAAGGAGTCCGCCGTAGCGTCATTACCAAGGTGGGCCTTCGGGATCAGCCAGTTCTCGACCAATACCAGGACGAGATCTTCCGCTTGCCCCTCGACAAGCGCCTGTTGATTCTAGGCCCGACTGGTACTGGCACGACCACGACCTTGATACGCCGTCTTGGCCAGAAGATTGACACGGCCTTTCTTGATGAACACGAAAAGCGCATTGTCGAGAGCTTAGGGGCCAATGGTGCAGGGCATGCCAATAGCTGGTTGATCTTCACGCCCGCGGAACTGCTGAAGCAGTACCTGAAAGAAGCCTTTGCCCGCGAGGGCGTGCCCGCATCTGATTTGCGCATCAGAACCTGGTTTGACTACCGGCGAGAACTGGCGAGAAACACCTTTGGCATGCTCAGGACTGCCACAGGCGGCGGCTCGTACGTTCTAAAGGAGTCTGTCGATACCTTACTTATCAGCCAAGCTGCCGGCGGAACCGGCCTACGCGTCACGCTTACTGCGCATGTCGACAGCGAAGGCGTCGCGCCTGCGCTATTGGAAGGCGTCTCGGGAACCGCTTCGGTCGTTGGCTGGCTTGCGGAACGTATTCGCGAGATCGAACGTTTCGTTGGTTAGTTGCCGTCGATCGCGATCTTTGTGGAACGCGAATCGGAGGTGCAGCGCGTGGCTGATGCCTTGAATGCTGCCCTCGCGGATGAGAACACCCAGGTCGTTGCTTGCCCCAAGGGCCAGGTGATGGGCCAAGACAACGACGTACGGGTGTTCCATGTGCTGCAGATCAAGGGGATTGAGTTCGAGGCGGTTTTCTTCATTGGCATTGACCGCTTGGCAACCCTTCACCCCCAACTCTTTGACAAGTATCTATTTGTCCTGTCGGCACGACGCGCGCCGCCACCGATCTGGGCTTCACGTGCGATGACGCACTACCAGCCGCAATTGTGCCGCGGCCCGCCGGCTTTCAAAAAAACACCCTCAAACCCTGGCAAAAGCAGGAATGATGCATTGCGGAAATGGGCCACGATCTTGTGCTTGAGGGTTCCGATCAACCAGTTTTTTCGGCGGCATTGCCAGCGAAGCGGTCCCGTGCGTTCAACCCGGCCAGCAGGGTTTCCTGCACCAGATCCTCGGCCAACTGTCCATCGTGAAGCCGCACCATCGCATAGCGGTATCGTGCATCTCCGTACAGGTCCAGCCATTCAGCGAGCTTCGATCGATTGCGTGCATATGGGGGTTGCGTCGGCTGTGGAATAGATTCGCCGGACATGTCAAATCTATCGCAACCGGCTGACAAATTCTCTTCCGCGCTGCGATCCGAGCCATGGTTAAGGTTATCTCGCTGATGTAGTCTAATTACTTGGTACACCGCCTCCAACGCTCCTTTCTCTTTGAGCACGCGGTAATCCACGATGGCCAGGTCGGTTCCGTGCATTGAGCCCGGGCTCACATGGTCGCGCAGCAGCCCCGCGTAACCGCTCCAATCGGGCTCGGCCGCAAAATCCGGCCGGACCGATAGCAGAACTGCGGCCAAAACAATCAGGCTCCGTTTGAACAACATCGTCTCTATCTCCTGATTAATTTCGTTATGACTTCCTTTGGTAGTCGCACGAAATAGCGAAACCCAACATTTGCGTTCAATTGCAGGCTGAGGTGTTGGGTTTCGTTCCTCAACCCAACCGACAAATAGTCGACAACGAGCCATAATGAGAATTGCTGCAGGTGGCGAATAATACGCGCCCGGCGCGCATTATTCGGTTAAGATCGGGGATGGGGGCTCCTCGTTCGTGCTGGTCCCCGCAATCCAGCCCTCACGCAACCAAGTCCGCAGATATCCGGCAGCGCTGATCGCGACTTGCGTGTCGTCCAGCCACTCGCCCAAACCTTCGCACACCTCCGCAAAGCAGTGCCCCTGGCAGAAGGCCTTCAGCGCCCGGGCTTCGGTTTGCGACAGCGAGCGGAACAACAGCCTGAGGTCGTGTCGCCAGACGGCCCAGGTCGTTATTTCCAATCGGGTTTCGAGATCCGGCACCGGTTCTTTTCGATTCCAGGCCTGCCACCGTCCCGGCGTGTTGCAGGCCAGGTCGATGGTGCGCAGAGAAGGATGGATCCGGAGCTTCAGCATTGGCCAAAGCGCCGGCTCCAATGCGGCCATTTGCGCTTCTGTGACGACCTCGCTTTCCGCCGCGTCGAAGGCCTCGCTCAAGGCCCATTCAAATGCAGCCAATTCCTGCAAGGCAGGCTGGTTGTGGTAGCTTGGGGTGTCGGCGAGAAAACCGGGCAGCCGGCCGCCGAACCAGCGGATGGAAAAATGGCCGGAGGGGCAGGCATCCGCATAAGCGAGCCCGAGTCGGTCGAAGACCTCATCGCCCAGCCATTCCTTGAGTGCAGGGTAATCGGCGGCAAGCGCTTCGATCAGCCGCAGGCGGTAGGCTTCAGCGTAAACTGCGAAGCGCTCGGCCGCCGGCGCTTTGGGTGAATTGACGATAAACGACGGGGTTTCACTGCGCGGATGCAATATCGCTGACTGGAATGTCCGCTGCAGTTCGTTCAGCGTGCAGGCAGGAGGTCGTGATTCTTTCAACATGCCGTTCATGCCGCCAACCCGACCTGCGCGACCACGCGCCGGGCCATTTCCAGTTCGGCCAGCAAGGCTTCAAGAGCCGGTATGTTATCGTCGCGCTCGATCATCGTGGAAACCGTCCCGAAGCGGTGCACGGCGGCCTCATACAGCCTCCAGACCGGTTCGATCACAGCATCGTCATGAGTGTCAATGATGGTTTGGCCGAGATTCAGATGACCGGCGAGATGAAACTGCCAGACCCGTTCCACGGGAACATTTTCCAGATATTCCCGTGGATCGAAACCGTGGTTGAAGGCGCTCACGTAAATATTGTTGATGTCCAGCAGGATCAGGCAATCCGCCCGCTCGGCGATGGCGCCGAGGAATTCCCATTCTTCCATTTCGGAGTGCGTATAGGCCACATAGCTGGACACATTTTCAAGCAGAATCCGGCGCCCGAGGGTATCCTGGACCCGAGCGACGCGGTCGGCCACATGCCGGACCGCATCTTGCGTGTAGGGCAGCGGCAAAAGGTCGTGCAGGTTGATGCCGTTCTGCCCGGTCCAGCACAGATGGTCGGAGACCCAGGCCGGCTCGATCCGTTCCGCAAGCGCTTTCACCTGGCGCAGATATTCGAGGTTCAGAGGATCGGTCGCGCCGATCGAGAGCGACACGCCATGCAT
>JBOICY010000343.1:0-2450 GCA_050740335.1 Methylococcales bacterium
GTGGTGCAGTTGGTCGTGAGCGTGTTGTAAAAGCGGGGGTGCTCCCGCAGCTCGTTGATATCGCGCAGGTAGTCAAGGAAGATGCGGCGGCCGTTCTCGATCGGGGCCATCATCCGGAAGAGGTAGACATCTTCCGGAGGCGAAGTCCGGTAGTTGGTCCGCACCCGGATGACGTCGCGCTCGCCGCCGACGATATACAACTCGACCCGAAGATTCCGTTTGAACCTGAAGCCACTTTCGCAAGGTCGGCCCCATTGATCGTCGATATCGGTTTCGGCAATGGCGACAACCTCGCCGCGAATGCCGAGCAAAACCCAAACAACAACTACATCGGCATCGAGGTCCACAAACCCGGAATCGGGCATCTCATAAACCTGCTCGAAACTCGAAAAATCGAAAACGTGCGAATCTTCCATGCGGACGCAGTGGATATTCTCAACCCTACGATCACCGACGAATCGATTGCTGGAATCAACCTGTTTTTCCCGGACCCATGGCCCAAAAAACGCCACCATAAAAGACGCCTCGTAAGCGACGAATTCGCCAAATTGGTCGCGTTCAAACTCCAACCCGGCGGCTTTTTCCACGCCGCAACCGACTGGGCCGATTACGCCGAACAGATCCTTCGAGTTCTCAAAGTATGCCCGAAACTCGAAAACGTGACGCATCACGCTTCGAGCCAGGAACTCATAGCCCAACGTTCCGTAACGCGTTTTGAAAAACGTGGTCGATTACTCGGCCATGAAGTTTCGGATACTGTTTTTCGGAAATATGCTCGGGCTTAAGAGCCTGTCGGATTGGGGTGTTCGTAGCGAGGCGAGCGGGAAATCGAGGACGTTTTTTCGATCATTTGAGGCGAATAGTTGTTCTATTTACCGAAAAGGCAATCGGAGATTTGGGCCAATTTCCTGCGCCGCCGCAGTAAGTTTCCCCTAAGTCCGACAGGCTCCTGGCATTCCAAAATACGACTCCAAATCGCCGTGTGTGTGGAGTAAGAGAAGGCGCTGCGTGGTTCAAATAAGAACAGAACATATTTTCCCGAGATCATCGGCGATGCCGTATTAGAAGCACTCGACACCGCCAGTCAGTCACTTCAAGACGGTGCACTTGTTACGATTGGCCCGAGGCGCCATAGAATTCGATTGCTGCCACTAAGGAACGATCAATTAACACCTAAATCAACCTGACCGCCTCGGCGGCAGGTTATTTGGAACGTTAGACCTTGATAGATTATCATCGCCAGGCCGATGAAAATAAGGCGCGCTTCGCGCGTTTTATTTTAAAATGGAGACACTTTTTGAATGATTTACGAACCTCGACATTATGGGGCACTGCGATGATTTACCTTCGACGCAGCGAGGGCTTGTTCAGGGCATCAGGCCAGCGGGCATGCACGCGCGCCAACTCCGCTTGGACCTTTCGCGAAACCTGGAAGCACTTGGGTTTGTATTCATCGCTTCGGAAATTTCTTTGGTTGACGACAACCGGCCTCCCGAGATTCTCGGGAGGCTGTGAAGGCATCGATTTCACGCGAGATTGTTTTACCGAATTGCGAGAGAGGTGATCGTTGCGTTGAAAGGATCGGAAGTTAATTTGCGTGCGCCAGCTGTCGTAATCGTGAGCCGATAGGTTGCGGGGCGAATTTGCGGGGGTAAGACCACAATAGTTTGATTATCGGAGTGACTTTTGACGGAAAGTACCTGATCGCCCAACCGGACAATCGGTTCCTGAGCACCGAAATTGTGGCCGGAAATTACCATGTCATTGCCTTGAATTTCGGTTTCCGTGCTCATGATCTGCGGTGGTTTCGCGACTGAACTTGAAGTTCGCAACGCATAAGCATTGCCAGCGGAAACAAAGGCGGCTGCGATCAGTAGCGTTTTCATGGTTATTTTATTCATTTTTAATCTCCGTCATTGCACAGTAATATTCATGTATCCTTCCATGTGGATTGGGAATGCGAGAAGGGCAATTCCCAATCCTGGAAAGTCCATTGGCTTTTTATTCAAGCTCAAAGCGCTACACGATGCTCGTATGACCGATTGGTTACGGATTCGGATAGATCGGGGGAGTTGATCGATCGTGTCAAACCATGTCCCTGGATCGGAATCGCGCGAATCATCGTGTTCAGCAGCTTCGGTTCGTAAATCATTATAGGCATGAACGATCCGTAAATATGTTGAATATTACCAAAAAACATGTGAAGTGCTTACAACGGCTTCCTGGAGAGCCCCGGTTTTCTGTTGGAACGAATGGATTTTAGACATGTTTTCTGGGCTATTCGGAGCAAGCCGCGCCGAGATCTCAATCATGAAATGAATAAGGATTTTAACGCATGTTTTTAAAAAAACGCAAGACAAAGCAAGTCTTTTATATGAGAGGCACTAAGCGCGAGACGGAAATTGAGGCCGGAAGTGGACCGTGATGCCTATTTTGTGCGTGTTCGGTGA
>JBOICY010000344.1:0-11266 GCA_050740335.1 Methylococcales bacterium
CGCGTTAGTGGCACGGTTGTAAAGCACTTTAACTTGGTTTTATGGTAATCCTTTCGACCTGAATGTGAAATATAATTTAAAACGTTATTGGCGATTTCTTTTGAAGATCGCTGAAGGGTTCCAAGCAGGATTGCCGACACAGGCTTGTGAAGGTTTCCCAAACATGTGTTCTGTCTGGAAAAAGCGGAATGGATCGTTATATAATTTCAAGTGCTTGTTCAGAACCGAACATGGGTTCTGAAATTTACGTGGCGTTCCTGGATAATACGGGCAGTTCTGCGTTCTTCACCGGACGAAATCTGGTCGCGGGTCGAAAACGAGAGGCCTCCGCCGCGAAAACTGAGCTAAATCTGACTGCACACTTTGAAATGCTTCGCCTGTAAATCGCGCGCGGTCGTCCAGTCTGTAAAGTCATTCAATATTACCGGGAATTTAAATAGATTTGTGCGACTGGTTCGTGAATAGTATAGAAAGTATAAGCGTTGTGGCCCCGGCGCGCCTCCATATGGGCTTTCTGGATCCGAGTGCGAGCCTGAACCGAAAATATGGCAGTATCGGGCTGGCGCTGCATGAAATTGCCACGCAGGTAACGGTGCGCCGTTCCCATCAATTGCAGGTTACCGGCCCGCAATCGGAGCGGATTCTCAAGACCACGCAAAAGTTTCTGAGTGCGCTTCGGATTCCTGAAGGCGTTCAGGTCGAAATCGACACGGTTATTCCGGAGCATGTCGGATTGGGCTCCGGCACGCAAATGTCGCTCGCGATCGGATTCGCGGTCAGTAAATTGTTTGATCTTGATTTGTCTGTACGGGAAGTCGCCTGTCTGACCGACCGCGGTGCGCGTTCCGGCATCGGGATCGGTACTTTTGAACAGGGCGGGCTGATCGTGGACGGCGGCCGGGCCGCGGGAACCGAGACCCCGCCGGTTATCTGTCGAATCGAGGTACCCGGCGAATGGAGGTTTATCCTGGTTTTCGACAAACGCGCACAAGGGCTGAACGGCGTTCGGGAGATCGAGGCCTTTCAACGCTTGCGTTCCTTTCCTGAAGCCAGTGCGGCGAGAATTTGTCATGTGCTGCTCATGAAGGGGCTTCCCGCTCTGGCCGAGCAGGATATCCTGGGCTTCGGACAAGTGATTACCGAGATTCAGCAATCCGTGGGTGATTATTTTGCCCCGGCCCAGGGTGGTCGCTTCATGAGCCGGGATGTCGAGGCCGCGATCGCCTGGTTCGGCGCACACGGGGCGGTCGCGATGGGGCAAAGTTCATGGGGTCCCACCGGTTTCTGCGTAGTCGAAAATGAGTCGCGCGCACGGGAACTGGTGGAGAACATCAGCCGTCTTTCACGGAATAAACCGGATCTGAGCTTTCGCATCGTGAGCGCGCAGAACGAGGGCGGAGTCACCCGCTTCATGAATCAGCGGCAGGTCTCGCAAGAACGAACGCCGCTACGGTTGAACAGCAATCGGAACTGAGCGCGTGTCCGCAACGCCGCGGACCGGCCCGCAAGCGCCGCTTGTCGTGATTGGCCTGTCGGCGAGGATGCTGGCCGTTTCCGCGGCACGCGCGGGCCTCTGTCCTGTCGCGATCGATCTTTTTGCCGACCGCGATACGCGCGCGGTAGCGCGTTGCATTGCACTGCCCTCTCTCGAACAAGAACCGGTCCTCGCAGTACTAAAAAAGATCGTCGCGGAAAGGGGCAGGCCTTGGCTCGTCTACGGGAGCGGGATCGATACCCGTCCGGATCTGGTCGAGCGCATCTCGGAAATCGCGGACCTGGTCGGGAATGCGCCACCCGCATTGAGACTGCTCCATCACCCCGGAACTTTTTTCGAATTATTGGATGCGTTGGCGATCCCCTATCCGGAGACTTGCTTCACTCGTCCCGAAAATCCCTATGCCTGGGTATTCAAGATCCCTTTTACCGAAGGGGGCAGGGGTGTCCTGCCGGGAGCGGCTCACCCCGACGATGTCTCCGGCTATTATCAGAAGGAACTCGAGGGGCCCGCGATGTCGGTGCTGTTTCTCGCGAATCGCCGGGAAGCGCTGATCCTCGGGTTCAATACCCAGTGGACCGCGGGGCCGGATGCCCCCTCGCCCTATCTGTTCTCGGGAATCATGGATATCGCCGAGCTTAGGCCGCGGCAAAAAACTCAGCTCGGCGGTTATGCGACAAAGTTGGTGAAATCGGCATCGCTCGTGGGACTGAACAGCTTGGATTTCCTGATTGAGCACGGCGAGTGCCAGGTGTTGGAGTTGAATCCTCGGCCCGGCGCCAGCTTGATCCTTTATGACAAGCGCTTTACATACGGGCTGCTGAACGAGCATATCCGGGCGGTCAAAGGTCTGGCAGTGAACAGGCCGAGTCCGGAACAGCCCGGGTGTTGCGGATTGGAAATCGTGTACGCGGAACAGCCCTGCGAAGTCGGGCCGGAGATGCGCTGGCCGGACTGGACCCATGACAGACCGATGCCTGGTATAAAAATCGCCGCGGGCGAAGCCCTTTGTACGGTGACCGCAAACGCCCTTACCGGAAAACGCCTCAGGATGCTCCTATCGCAACGCAAACGACAGATTCACGACCGCGTCTTCGGGCTTGTCGAGAATAATAAGTACTGGTCCGAAGGTTAAAGCGGGTTAAAATACCGCGTTTTAAAATTTTCTAACCATTGAGGGTGGGTAACAGTGACGATAACGAAACATCTGCCCAGTGTGAATCAATTGGTTCGCCCCCTGGTCCAGGAACTCGTCGAGAACGCGGGAAAGCTTCGCCTTCAGGTTTCGAGACTGGATCACGGTTGCACGATTGTCGATGCGGGTATCCAAGTGGACGGAGGCTTGGAAGCAGGCCGTTTGATCGCGGAAATCTGTCTCGGCGGAATCGGGACCGTGACGCTGACTCACAGCCCCTATGCGGGCCGTTGGCCTCTGACCGTGAATGTCCATACCGGGAATCCGGTACTGGCCTGTCTGGGCAGCCAATATGCGGGTTGGAGCCTGTCCCATGGGAAGGGCAAGGCTTCCTTTTATGCGCTCGGCTCGGGTCCCGCGCGCGCCTTGTGCGTGAAGGAAGAATTGTTCGGCGAGCTGGGTTACCGGGACGAATCCAGCGAAACCGCGTTGGTCATGGAAGTGGATAAAGTGCCTCCACCCGAACTCACCGAAAAAATCGCGAACGATTGCGGAGTCGCTGCGTCCGGACTGACCATTATTCTGACCCCGACCAGCAGTCTCGCGGGCAGTTTGCAGGTCGTGGCCAGGGTTCTGGAAGTCGCGATGCACAAGGCGCACACGCTGCATTTCCCGTTGTCGGACATTCTCGACGGCAGCGGCAGCGCGCCGGTTTGTCCGCCCGCGCCCGATTTTATCCGGGCGATGGGCAGGACCAACGACGCGATTTTGTTCGCGGGCCAAGTTCACTTATTCGTGCGTGGCAGCGACGAAGCCGCGGAAAAACTCGCGGCCGAACTGCCGAGTTCGGTTTCCAAGGATTACGGTAAGCCCTTTGCGCAAGTCTTCAAGGAATACGACTACGACTTTTTCAAGATCGACCCGATGTTGTTCAGTCCGGCCAGTGTGATCGTATCGGCGGTGGAATCCGGGCGCAGTTTCCACGGTGGAAAACTCGACCTGGAATTGCTCGAAACATCGTTCGGCGCTTGATCGGCAGGTTTCAGAATGGCGCGCATTGCGATCATTACGGACGATCCGGGATGGCACGGCGCAAGGCTCAGGGAGGCATTCGCAGAACAAGGTTTTCTATCCTCCTGTGTCTCGCTCACGGAATGCCGGATTTTTGTGGAATCCGGGAGCCCGCCGGTCAGAATGCCAGGCTTTGAGAGGGTCCTTCCGGACGGAGTTTTTGTACGCGGAGTGCCCGGCGGCTCCCTGGAACAAGTGGTTCATTATCTGGATATCCTGCATGCCCTGAAGCGGCTCGGGATCGTCGTATATAACGACGGGCAGGCTATCGAACGCAGCGTCGACAAGTCCATGACCAGTTTTCTCTTGCAGCAGGCCGGAATCCCGACCCCGCCGACCTGGGTGACTCCGATCGACAGCGAGGCGCTCGAAATCGCGAGACGCGAACTCGCCGCGGGCCATCGTCTGGTCGCCAAGCCGATATTCGGTTCACAAGGCCAGGGGGTGCAGAAACTCGAATCGACGGAAGACCTCAGCCGGCTGGTCTCGAGCGGCGGAATTTTCTACTTGCAGCGGTTTGTCGAGAACGGCCACGCGGCCTCGAGTGACTGGCGCGTTTTCGTGATCCATGGCAAGGCGCAAAGCGCGATGCGGCGCTACGGCAAAACCTGGTTGAACAATGTCGCTCAGGGTGCCCGCTGCGAAATTGCGGTTCTGGATCGCGGTCTCCGGAAACTTGCGGAAGACGCGGTGTCGGCACTGGATATGAATTATGGCGGTGTCGATATCATGTGCGACGCGCAGGGCCGCTACTGTGTCATCGAGGTCAACAGCATTCCGGCATGGAAGGGACTCGAAAGCGTGGCAAAGGTCAATATCGCCAGGATGCTCGCGGAAGATTTTCTGAGCCTGTGTCCGGCTTCGCGAGACGACCGAGCCGCGGCACTGTGACAATCGATCGCATCGACTCGACTTTTTTGAGGCACGCGTATCTTCAGGCCTGCGAATGCGAAATCAACGCGTTCAAGCCGGGCAATGTCAGTGTCCTTTCGGAAGGTCATGGCATGACGGTCGAGGATTTCCGGGTCAGTGCCGAAGTCAGCGCGGATACTTTGGTCGACCCAGGTCTTTCGCTGGGCCGGAAAATCTATTATGCGCTGAAAAACACGGCCGATCGCGTGGGATCCAACACCAATCTCGGAATCGTGCTATTGTGCGCGCCGTTGCTGGAAGCGATGCAAAGGAAATCGGAGGGGGACTTGAGGAACCGATTGCGCAGCGTGTTGAACACGACTACAGTGGATGACGCCGAATGGGTTTATCGCGGAATTCGCCTCGCCAAACCCGCGGGATTGGGCGAATCGGCCGAGGAAGATGTGCATTCCCGGCCGCGCGTTTCCCTTCAGGAAGCGATGCGAATCGCGGCCGGCCGGGATCGTATTGCATATCAATACGTTTCTGCGTATCGGGATGTTTTCGAAACCGCGAAAAACAGGTATCATACTGCACTCGGACAATGGGGGGATGAGATCTGGGCGGCTGTCGCGGTATTCGCAGCGCTTCTCGGCCAGATCCCGGACAGTCACATTGAACGCAAATACGGTAACCGGTATACCGGGATGGTAACCAAGAGGATGACCTTTCTGAACGAGAGGTTATCGGCATCCGGCAATCCTGAACAACTGATCGGTCATCTGAGGGAAGTGGATGAAGAGTTCAAGAATGCCGGAATCAACCCGGGCACAACAGCCGATCTCACGGTGGCGACATTATTGGCTGTGCGCCTGGAACGACTGCTCGATAACGGTTTGGCGGAATCTTTTGACACTTCGGCCAGGGGTTGCGGGTAGTCTATAAACAAGGACATTGTTTCTAAATACTAAATTAAGGAGACTATAACAATGTCAATTCTTGATAAGATACTTTCGTTTTTTTCGTCAGAGGAGACTAAAAGCATGGCAATTAATAAGACACTGGTAGGGGAGAGTCTACAGGGGGACGGTAACGAAGTCGCGCATATCGATTTGATCATCGGGCCTCGCGGCAGCGCCGCAGAAACTGCGTTCGCGAACTGTCTGACCAGTCAAAAAGACGGATTCTCGAGTCTTTTGGCGGTGGTTGCGCCGAACCTGATGACCAAACCTGCGACCGTGATGTACAACAAAGTGACCATCAAGGGGGCCAAGCAGGCCGTTCAGATGTTTGGTCCGGCTCAGCGCGCTGTGGCGATGGCGGTCGCGGATTGTGTTGAAAATGGTACGATTCCCGCCTCCGAAGCGGACGACCTGTTCATCTGTGTCGGTGTTTTCATTCACTGGCTGGCTGAAGACGACGCAAAAATTCAGGATTACAACTATGCAGCGACCAAAGAAGCCCTTGAACGGGCTATTCGTGGTGCTCCAAGCGCTGCTGACGTCGTGGCTAAAAAAGCCTCCATGCATCATCCATTCGCGGCACACGATTAATCGTTTCGTCGGTTGAAAAGCTGCCCCGGCTGTCCTTGCCGGGGCAATGGCGAACGCAGGCCGTGGCCGATTATTCGGACATCGATCGTTCAATTGCCGATCTGCTCACGGCGCCGCGGTGCAGGGAAGTTGCGATCAGGGCTCCAGTAAAGCCTAATGACGCAAGCCTTTGAAGGTCGTCTTCGTCGCGGACTCCACCCGCGGCGATAAACTTGCGATCCGGCCACGTTCTTCTGAAAGTTTCAAAACGCGGCCAGTCCGGACCGTTTTCCCCGCCTACGCTGGTGAGATTCATGATGATGACCCGTTCCGGCCAGTACCGATCGTTTTCAAGCAGAGTTTCTGGTCCGAGTAATCCGGAAGTCGAAAAATCCAGAGACAGAATCATCTGATGGGGCCTGACGGGCAGATTTGTGAGGACCGCTTCGGTCAGGGACTCGCTGCCGAGTACGGTGATCCATGGTAATAGTGTCGGATTACGGAATTGCAAATGGCTCAAACCCTGGTCGATCCAAAACACGGTTTTCGGAAAACTGGCAACCAGACTCTGAATCAGGTTGAGGTTCGAACCGGTTCCCATCAACGCGTCCAGATCTGCGATGTACATGGTTCTGAACGGATACAGTGAAAGCAGCGAGTTTGCGAGCGCGAGAGGATCGCCCTCGCGGCACAGAGGTGTGGTGAGTGGCTCATAGCGTTCGCGAAAGCCCCGCTTCGCATGAACCGCTCGCCCGCCTTTGATGTCGATGACCGGTATGATTTCCAACGCAACGCCATGAAGATTCTTTTGTTCGAATATATTAGCGGGGGAGGGCTGATCAAGGAAGCGATCCCGCGGTCACTGGCTCGCGAAGGGGACTTGATGCTGCGGGCCTTGCTGGACGACCTTTCTGAAATCGATAAAACCCAATTGACCACAATGTGCGATGCGCGTCTGGAGCCACCTCCCTTGAAGGCCGGTAAGGCCGATCGTGACCTGGTTCGGGTAGGTCTTACGGATGGGTTTGAAGAGCTCTGGAAGGCCGCGATTCGGAGAGTCGACGCGGTGTGGCCGATCGCGCCGGAAACCGGCGGGGTGCTTGAAAAATTGTGCCGCGAGGTCCGGGAATGTGGAAAGATACTCCTGAACAGCCCGGCCGAAGCGGTAGCCTTGACTGCGGCGAAATTCGAGACGCTGAGCCATCTGAATCGATGCGGAATCGACGTCGTGCCGACTCTCCGATTAGCGGATTTCCGCGATCAATTTTCAGGGCCCTGGGTCGTCAAACCGAACGATGGCGCAGGATGCGAAGGAACCAGAATGGTCCGGAATCAACGGCAATTAAGCCGTCTCCAGGCCACGCCCCAAGCGAAGGACCTGATCATCCAGCCTTTTCTGGAGGGCGACGCGATGAGCCTGTCCGGCCTGTTCAAACAAGGGAACGCGCTGTTATTAAGCTGTAACCGGCAGCATATCGATATCAAGTATGATTATTTTTCTTTATCGGGATGTACGGTCAATATCATGCCGGTGGGCGACGAAGGCTGTTCGAACCTGGCCCGTGCGATAGCCCGTGCGATTCCCGCTTTATTCGGTTACGCCGGCGTGGACTTGATCCTCGTGGGCGGTCGTCCAATGGTCCTTGAAATCAATCCGAGACTAACCACGTCCTACGCGGGACTGTCCAAGGCCTTAAATCGAAATGTGGCGGCCATGGTAGTCGATCTGCTGCCGCCTTCTTCCCGGCTCCCCGGCAGCATCCGGAATGCAGGATTCGAGATAGACATCAAAGTCGGCGCAACCGATGGGGCCTGAAGTCATCCTCGGATGGGACATCGGCGGGGCACATGTCAAGGTGGCTGTATTGGACCGGAATAACGCGCTCGATGTCACGCAACACCCGTGCCCGCTGTGGCGCGGAATTTCCGGGCTGGAGGAAGTGGTCGATCGGATCTTGCTTCGGCTCGCGTCGCGGCTGGTCTGTCACGCGGTTAGCATGACCGGTGAATTGGCCGACCTGTTCTCCGGTCGCGACGCAGGAGTCCGTCAAATCCTGGACGTCCTCGGCGCCAGAATCGACCCGGATTCCTTGTATATATTCGCGGGAAGAGCGGGTATGCTGGCGTTCGCCGATTTGAATCCCGGCCACTATTCAAGCATCGCCTCCGCCAACTGGTTGGCCAGCGCTGCATTTGTCGCGAGCGCCGTGGATTCCGCGGTGTTTATCGATATCGGCAGTACCACCACGGATATTCTACTGGTAGCGGCGGGCGAGGTCAGGGCAAAGGGCTTTTCCGATTCTGAACGACTGGGTTCCGGCGAAATGGTGTATACGGGTATTGTGCGGACTCCGATCGCGGCATTGGTCAAACGCGTTCTATTCGAAGGGCAATGCGTGCCGCTCATGGCCGAACATTTTGCAACCACGGCCGATGTTTATCGTTTAACCCGGGAGTTGCCGGAAGACTACGACCAATGGCCCGCCGCGGATGGCGCGGAAAAATCACCCGAGGCAAGCGCCAGGCGCCTGGCTCGAATGATCGGCAGGGATCTTAAGTCCGCGCCGCTGGCTTCCTGGACTCGACTCGCGGGACTTTGCAGAGAATACCAGTTGCGCGAGATCCAGAACGCCCTGATGCTACAGCTTTCGCGACCCGATTCGGGTCATCCGTCGGTGATCGTAGGTGCCGGGATCGGACGCTTTTTAGCGGTGGATCTCGGCGCCAGAATCGGTCTGGGGTACCGGGACTTTGCGAGCTTTGTCGAACACCACGCAGCCCTTCCCGGTGTCGCCGAATGCGCCCCCGCGGTTTCGTTGGCCCTGTTGCTGGCCGGACAGTTGCGTCCTTAGTTCCGCCTCCCGGCTTTCGAAGCGCTGCATGCTATAATAGCAGTCCCATTTTCCGCTTAAACCTCAGAATGGCTTTGACCGTGTTTGAGACAGCGCCTTCTGTCGGTTGATCGTTTCTCGGCGCATTCGAGAGTCATGCTTCGAGAGATCCCTTATCACCAGCACAGCAGCCTCCTGTTCGAGAGGTTGATAGACCTGCCGTGGGCGGTGTTTCTCGATTCGGGGTTTCCACGCAGTCAACAGGGCCGCTTCGACATTCTTTCAGCAAAACCCTATCGGACTTTGACTACCCGCGGTGGGATGACCGAAATCTCGGAACTGGAAGGAATCCAGCATTCCGCGGATAATCCCTTTGCAATACTCAGGGCACAGCTCCCCACGGGTTCTTTCGACCGAACCCATTTGCCGTTCGGCGGCGGCGCGCTCGGATATTTCGGCTACGATCTCGCCAGACGCCTCGAAGAAATTCCGGAAATTGCCCAGGATTCCGAGCATATTCCGGAGATGATGCTCGGTATTTACGATTGGGCGATCGTCGTCGATCATCAATTAAGCCGCAGCTGGCTGGTTCAGCAGGAGAATTCATCCGAAACCGCGGGTACTTGTGATCTGGTGCTGGACCGGATCCACAGAAAATTTAGAAGCGCATTGGCCGACGAACCATTCCGAGTCAACGGTAAAGTCCTCTCGAATATGAGCCGCGATGAATACGGCAGGGCTTTCCGGCGGATCAAACGCTATCTTCTGGAGGGTGACTGTTACCAGGTCAATCTCGCCCAGCGGTTTGCGGTCGAATGTGAGGGTAACCGCTGGCCGGCTTATAAACTATTGCGCGCCCTGAATCCGGCTCCGTTTTCCTGTTTCTTGAATTTTCCCGGAGTTCAGGTTTTGAGTTCGTCGCCGGAACGCTTTTTGAAAGTCGAAGGCGGGCGCGTCGAGACCAAGCCGATCAAGGGAACCCGCCCCCGTTTGGCCGATTCCGCGCAAGACCGGGAACAGATCGAGGCGCTTCGGAACAGTCCAAAGGATCGGGCCGAGAATCTGATGATCGTCGATTTACTCAGAAACGATATCGGAAAAACCTGTGCGCCGGGTTCGGTCAAGGTTCCCAAGTTGTTCGATATCGAGAGTTTTGCGACGGTCCATCACTTGGTCAGTACGATTCAGGGTCGATTGGCCGAGGGATGTGACGGTATCGATCTGTTGAGAGGCTGTTTCCCCGGCGGCTCGATTACAGGCGCGCCAAAAGTCCGGGCCATGGAAATCATCGAGGAACTGGAACCCGAGCGCAGGGGCGTGTATTGCGGGTCCGTCGGTTATATCGCTTACGGGGGCAATATGGACACCAATATCACGATTCGAACCCTGATTCATTCAGGTTCTGAAATCCGCTTCTGGGCCGGTGGCGGAATCGTTGCCGACTCGCACGAGGCCGATGAATATCAGGAATGCTTCGACAAGGCCGCGGTCATGTTCAGGTTACTGGAACAATTCGAAGTTGCGGACGATTCGGCCGAGCGAATCGCACAACCGGATCGCTGATCGGAAATCCGAGCACATGCGAGTGGAACAGCGGAGTTGGGTGGTGAAATTGGGGGGTAGTCTTGCCGATGGCCGCGATCTGATAAAATGGTTGAATATCCTGGCGGGGCCGCGAAAACACGGCATCGTCATCGTGCCCGGTGGCGGTGATTTTGCCGATCAGGTCAGGAATAGTCAGCGAAAATGGAAATTCGATGACCGCACCGCGCACCGCATGGCTTTACTGGCCATGCAGCAGTATGGTTTGATGCTGGCTTCGTTCCGCCCGGAGTTTGCTACGGCCGGGACCCTGAAAGGGATCCGCGCCCTATTGAGGGAGAATCGGGTGGCGGTCTGGATGCCCGATGGGGAGGAAGTGGACCGGGCAGGTATTCCTTCGGGGTGGGAGGTCACGTCTGACAGTTTATCCGCATGGCTGGCCGGAGAGCTTTACGCCGAACGGCTCGTGGTCGTGAAATCCGGCCCGCAATCCGGTATATTGGCTGGCCCGGAGAAACTCGCCAGACAAGGGATTCTGGATTCCGCATTCCCTGGAATCTGGAAAAAATCCGGCGTTGCGCTGAGGATATTTCATAGCACTGACTACCAGACATTTGCTGTGGAATTGGATGCGATATTTTCCTCGTGTCCAGCTCTGCGTTCCACAGCGGATGCCGGTTAATGGAGTCTATCGTTAAACTTCAACACACATTGATATTGCGAGCCCGGAACCCAATTTCCGGGAATACAATCACCAATCATGAAAGTCAGGACACGGTTCGCCCCGAGCCCAACGGGGTATTTACAT